>CALLKE010000045.1 GCA_938008555.1 uncultured Pedobacter sp. | reverse complement strand
TCTTGTCATACTTGATTGAGGAAAAAATCAATGATCCAAAGTATATAGATGGCAAGCTTAATAAGACATCTAACGTATATGGCTTTAACTTAAGGCGCAGAAATGGACAAAGAGCAGCTCAGAAACTGCTATCCGCAATCAAAAAAATCCATGCTAGCAAGCACCTAACTATCGATAAGCTCGACATCGTAGCTCATAGTATGGGTTATGCATATGCGCTGGGTATGGTTGATATTTTAAAAGGTAAAGTACCATTAGGTAGGTTTTACATCATAGCTCCAGAAAATGCGGAAGCTGGTGAGATCAATCTGAATGATTTCGAAGAAGTGTGGCAGTATGGATCTAATCTCGGCGAATCCAATGCCGATCCATTGCATCAGCAGGATGGTGTGGCACCGCAGACCGCAGTGAAAAACATTGAGGGGTTGGAGCAAAAAGGCAGAGGAGGTCGAGCTTTTATCCCTAAAGGGGAACCTAAAGGCTTTTTGCAAAGTCATTCGATTGGAAATTACAAATGGATATTCACGAAAATTCAAAAGGGATACAGTGGTTATGTTAAGACTAGAAATTAAGACTGGCATAATATTGATTTTGTTATGTACGCTATTTGCATGTAAAGAAAAAAAGAAGGAAAAATTAGAACAGAAGAGGGCCTTATATAAGGAATACTCTGTTCGGAAAGTTGGAATTCCAGAATACATCAGTGTATTTAAGGCTGCCAATGACAGTCTAAGAAATTGGACAAATAACCATTTAAGCGGTTATGCTGTTTATAAAGAGAATGTGTGGTATTTAGATAGTCTAATCTGTTTTAATGAGAACATAGATAAATGCATAATGGCATTGAGTTATCAAGCTTCACCTTCGTCACCTAGTGATGGCATAGAAAGACTATATGGAGCTAAAATTAAGGAACGATGGTATTTTTTTAGGGGGGGGGGTTCTTCATCTTCCACGTGAGCTCTACGTGAGTGTCGACTCTTTAAGATATCCCTTAAGTTTTAAGCATTTGAGTGAAATAGCTATGGAGAATATATATATAGGCTATTTAAAACAGAGCTCAAAAGGCAAATGGGAAATCAATGATGCATTTTTTACATCCCAATTTGAAAATGAGGGTTGGGGTGACTTTGAGAATCAGTCCCATAGTGATACAGTGGATAATGGAAAAAGGTATACTAACAAAAAAGAATATTTTGAAAGTATTTATCTGAGGTATTCAAAAGAGAAGTGGTTTTATCGAGATACACTATAGAATATTGGCATCCAATTTTATCGCCGGTTGAACTCAGGTACGGTTTTCTATGCGGATGGTCATCACAGTATTGGGACGTCCAATCACAAGGATATGCTATCGTTTTACAATAGTGCAAGGAGCTGTATCGACACTTTCCCAAAAAATCTGGAAGAGTTAGCGATTAAGCATGGCCAAGACCTATCCAAGTTTTGGATAAGTCCAGTCTTGTCATACTTGATTGAGGAAAAAATCAATGATCCAAAGTATATAGATGGCAAGCTTAATAAGACATCTAACGTATATGGCTTTAACTTAAGGCGCAGAAATGGACAAAGAGCAGCTCAGAAACTGCTATCCGCAATCAAAAAAATCCATGCTAGCAAGCACCTAACTATCGATAAGCTCGACATCGTAGCTCATAGTATGGGTTATGCATATGCGCTGGGTATGGTTGATATTTTAAAAGGTAAAGTACCATTAGGTAGGTTTTACATCATAGCTCCAGAAAATGCGGAAGCTGGTGAGATCAATCTGAATGATTTCGAAGAAGTGTGGCAGTATGGAGCTAATCTTGGGGAACCCAATGCAGATCCATTGAATCAGCAGGATGGTGTGGCGCCGCAGACGTCGGTAAAGGGGTTGAGGGAGATTAAAAATCCTATTCTTGAAAAACGTGGCCGAGCATTTATTCCAGATGGAGAGCCCAAAGGCTTTCTTCAAAGTCATTCAATTGGGAATTATAAATGGATTTTTAAAAGAGTTAAAGATGCGCCAGGTTATGTTAAGCCACGTAATTAAATGTGTGGCTATAGTTGTTGTGACAATTTCAACAGCTTGTAATCAACGTGAAAAAGAACAACAAGAGAGAAATCAAAATATTTTAAAAATTTCTAAGTCTACAATGGGAGTGCAAGAGTACCATAGACTTTACAAACAAACTTTGGATAGTTTAAATTTATGGTGTTCTGAACAACTGCCAGGCTATCAATCAATATGGTCATTTAATTACCGTTTAGATAGTGTCCTTTGCTTCAATTCTCAAAAAGACAGAATGGTCGCTGGGATTTTAATTCAGTGCAATAGGCCAGAATGCTCTATGGACGATGTTGAGTATCTCTATGGTGCTAAGATTAAGGGGCATTGGTATTTTTTTAGGGGTGGGGGGACAATGGCCATTCTTCGTGAAAACTATCAAAAAGATATTCACAGACCCTTAAGTTTTGAAAAGCTACATGAACTAGCCATGGAAGAAATGTTCCGAGGCTATATCAAAAAAAATGCTGCTGGGAAATGGGAGATCAATGATTCATTTTTTACTGCACATTTCGAAGATAATGGATGGGGTGATTTCAATGCACAGTTACCCAAAGACACTTTGCCCAACGGAAGACATTTTACTAATAAGAGAGCGTACTTTGAGAATATTTATTTGAGAGTAGCAAGGAATATACGGCCACCAAAGGAAAATCAATAGACTGAATGCTTACAAAAGCGATGACGAACATCGTGGGCAATCCGATTAATCTAATTTCAACAGGGCCACAAGCGGCAACTAAAGGGAATCATGCTGCGCCCGTTACGACTATTAAAATCGATGCGAAACCTGAGCTGGCATCGAGTGGTCTGAACCCTGAGGTGCAAACAGGGGCTATACAGCGTACGACTATAGATCAACCTGAAACCTCTACCTCAAATGATCTGCCTTCAGCGGAGTATACGGTGGTGCATCGGAGTTTTGCTCCTTGGAAGAAGTTTGGGCATGTGCCAGGAATGACATCTGAAACAGATCTTCTGCCTAAAATTATGGAAACAGATGAGAGTTTTTATGGTGATAATAGGGGGTTTTCTTTGAATGACGGGACTACCAGATGGGATGTAAAAAAAGTAACGGCTCGGATTCATCAGGTCGCAAAAATTAGGCTAGATAGAGACGAAAAAGACAAATATTTTGCACCAGCATGGAGTAGTGAAACTAGAGGGAAAAAGAATTTCATAGGTAAGGAGGAGATTGCATTTTGCCAGCCTGTTTATCAAGCATCTTTTATAAAAAATAATTTGTTGCTACAGTTTGCAGGTACTGATCCTCTAGTTATTGTAGCACCAGCTATTGACTGGAAAGCCAAATTCAACTTGAGTAAGAGAAACTTAAACGGGGTAACTTATTTACATATAAAAGGCCAGATAGAAGGTAAGGGCTTTCCTGCTTACGAATGTTTTATTGTAGATCGAAATAATAACAAGGTTTTTATACATACTTACGCTTGTCCAAAAAAATTAGACTTAGCAATTGAATTACGAAGTCCATTATATGATTATAAGAGCGAATTCAATTTTATGATCGAAATAAATGAAAATGGTCTCTTTAAAAGAGAGGTAATAATAAATGCCAAAAAATCTGATATAGATAGTTGGAATGAAACTAATTGGACTAAGAGTCCAGCACCAGACTGTAGAAAAAGTGAATGTGGTAATTACTGAGAAATAATATGGATTTATTAGCTATTCCAGTTTGGATAATAATAGTTTACGTGATTATTAGGAATATTCCCTTAAAGTGTATTTGGATCATTTTGATTTCGATATTAATTGCATTTTTTCAATGGTTTATCGTAGTTTTTTATGAAAATAAAGTTAATGACTGGACTAGACCATTTCCAACGATAATAACTGCAATTATTCAATTGATTCATTTATTCATCGCATTAATATTAGCCATAGTCATTCGGAAATATTTTGCTTATCAAAAAAATAAGAGAACTGAAATTTCTAATAAATCTAGTGAACAAACAAAAGCATAGTTAATCAGAACACATGGTGCTATTTGTGAATGGTTACCGATTCGGTGGAGTTTCAGAAGAGCCAAACTCTGACTATGGTGTATGCGAAACAGATCGTCATCACTATTGGGAAGGCCTGGATACCCAAGTTTATCGTCGGTTGAACTCAGGTACTATTTTCTATGCTGATGGCCATCACAGTATTGGGATATCCAATCACAAGGATATGCTATCGTTTTACAATAGTGCAAGGAGCTGTATTGATACCTTTCCCAAGAATCTGGAAGAGTTAGCGATTAAACATGGCCAAGACTTATCCAATTTTTGGGTAAGTCTAGTGTTGTCGTACTTGATCGAGAGAGAAATTAGTGATCCAAACTACATAGATGGCAAACTTAATAAGACCGCTAACGTATACGGCTTTAACTTAAGACGCAGAAATGGACAAAGAGCAGCTCAGAAACTACTATCCGCAATCAAAAAATCCATTCTAATAAACATCAAACTATCGACAAGCTCGACATCGTACCGCATAGATGCAGATATTTATTGGAAGGAAATTTTTATTTGAAATATTCGTGGATGATGTCTAATAATTGGATTGATATATGAGCATTGGTAGCAACAATTTCTCGTAATTCGATAGGCTGATCTCCACCTGAGAAGTCAGTAACTCGGCCACCCGCTTCTCTCACGATGATAATTCCGGCAGCCACATCCCAGCTATTCAGATTGTACTCAAAATATCCATCAAATCGGCCGCAAGCAACATAAGCCAAATCCACCGCGGCAGAACCAATTCGTCGTAATCCGTGGCATTTTTGCATGAGCTCTTGAAATAGTTTTAGATAAGGTGCTTGTTTCCTAAAATCATAATAAGGAAAACCAGTTGCTAGTAAGGTGGTTGATAGGTGCGTGATCTTAGATGTTTGAATAACATTTCCATTTAAATAAGCACCTCCATTTTCCCACGCATAAAAACATTCATCTCGGTTGATCTCATAAACTACCCCTAAAACCAACTTATCGTTTGATTGTAGCGCAATGCTAATCGCAAATGCCGGAATACCATGGATGAAATTTGTGGTTCCATCGAGTGGATCAATGATCCAATTATAGTGCTCGCCTACTTTGTTGATTGTTTTTTCTTCGGTGATGAATCCTGCTGATGGAATTAATTTGGAAAGATTTGCTACCAATTGCACTTCAGCTGTTTTATCAACATAGGAAACGAGGTCATTCAAGCCTTTATACTCAATACGCTCATGATTAAATGACAAACGCTCTTCCCGGATAAATGCCCCAACTTCTTTTGCAATGCTGGTCACTTTCTGAGTTAAAGAGGCTAATTCCATGATGTATGTTATGAGTTTAAATTTTCTGGATGCTTACGTGCACGATTGGTAAAATAAAAAACACCTGCAATACCACTCAGTATGAAAGTAAAAGATATAAGCTCTGCCTGAGTTGGGTTTAAGCCGAATATATGGTATTTGGTATTCACCCGAATAAGCTCGATCGTGAAGCGTTCAAGCCCATTTACAATCAGGTAAATGGAGAATAGCAAACCTGGTATCTGAATTCGTTTACGTAAAGCCCAAAGAAGAGCAAATAATAGCAAGCAGATAACAGATTCATACAAGGGTGTTGGGAAAACGCCGATGGGTAGTTCGTTGCAAAATTTACCCACACATCCTGTTATCGGGACTCCCTCATGTATCACATTGTGCGGATATTTAAATGCCCAAACCCAGTCAGGGGCCCAGTTGAGCCACTGCGGTTTTGGAGTCAAATTTTCAATTCCCCAGTCGCCATCACCCGATAGATGACATCCCATACGTCCTACAGCATAAGCTAACATCATTCCTGGTGAGCCAATATCAATCATATAAATCCACTTGATGCCATTTCTAGTGGTCATATATAGCACGGTAGCGGCACCAAAGATTAATCCACCATAAAAAGTTAATCCACTAAAAGAGATAAGCCTTTGAATAGGATCTCGAGCAAAATCATCCCAATTTTCTAGGTTGTCAAAAATTTTAGCACCAAGAAACCCCCAAAGAGCAGCCCACATAATGAGCGAATTCATCAGCTGGTAAGGATGTACCGTTTCTTGAATAATCTTTGGTTGGGCTAATTTTTGTTTTTTATTTTCAGCATAAGCCCAGTAGATAAATAGGGCAGACAAAATGATTCCTCCAATTAAATTGCCACGAGTAGATAAGAGAAAATTTTGAGGGTCGGATACTAATTCGGTATAATGAAGTGCACCATCAAGTAGTTTATAGCCCATCACAAATCCAAACAAACCATTTGAGATAAGTTCAAATGGAGTAATTGATTCGCCAATTGTAACAGTGCGAGTAAAAGCATGAATCAGTCCTAGCGCTTCTTTACGCTTGAATTCTTCATTAAACGCCCAGTAACCCGCTATAAAAGCAAGTGCAACGAAGAAACCAAACGTTTGAATAGGTAGAGGAATACTGATACCTGTTAAATATTCAATAAGATAAGTCAGTGTTGGGAACATAGTCAGAGATGTATAGATTAATGATGAACTAAAATTTCGGCGCTTTCAGAAACTTCCATGTCGCCATTTGCTGCAATATTAGTGAGTTTAACAGATTTGAGCTCATTAATCCATAGAGGATCATATTCAACTCGTGTTTTGACATAATTACGTGAAAAACCATGCATGTATCCATCTTTGATATCGCCCTCGAAAAGAACCTCAACCATTTTATCGATTTGGGTTTGATAAAATGCATGGCGTTTTTTTTCTGATAAAATGTGAAGCATTTTGCTCCGATCGGCACGTTGTGAGCCAGGTACTGAGTTTTTCATTTCTGCAGCGAGTGTATTTTCCCGTTCTGAGTAAGTGAATACGTGCAAGTATGAAATAGCTAACTCATTCAAAAAATGATACGTGTCTAGAAAATCTTCATGGGTTTCCCCAGGAAATCCAACAATGACATCGACGCCTATACAGCAATCAGGCATTACTTCTTTGATTTTGGCCACACGTTCCACATATAATTCACGACGGTAACGGCGACGCATCAATCCCAGAATTTTATTTGACCCAGATTGTAAAGGAATATGGAAATGGGGTACAAAACGCTTAGATTTTGCCACAAACTCAATGATTTCGTTTGTTAGTAGATTAGGCTCAATAGAAGATATACGTATTCGATTGATTCCTTCTACTTCATCTAATGCGCTCACTAAATCAAAAAAATGATCCTCTCGTTTTCCATTTCGGATACCAAAATCACCCAAATTCACACCTGTGAGTACGATCTCCTTCACCCCAGAAGCAGCTATTTCACGAGCTTGTTTGATTACATTTTCAATCGTTTCGCTTCTACTTGCTCCTCGAGCTAGTGGAATGGTACAAAACGTACATGAATAATCACAACCATCCTGAACTTTTAAAAAAGTACGTGTTCGATCTCCAAAAGAATAAGCATCCACAAACTGATTAGCTTCTGAGATAGGCTGATTGTAAATTAATGGCTTTGTTTGTTTAGTTAAATCGGTGATGTGCTCAATAATCTGAAATTTCTCGGCAGCACCCAAAACCATATCAACGCCTGGAATACTCGAAATTTCGGTTGGTTTTAATTGTGCATAACAACCCACAATAATGATATATGCATTTGGAGAATATTTGAGTGCCTCTTTGACAACCTTACGGCATTTTTTATCCGCATGTTCGGTCACTGAACACGTATTGATAATATAAATGTCAGCTTGAGTGGTAAAATCAACGGTGCGAAAGCCCGCTTGGCTAAATTGGCGGCCAATAGCAGAGGTTTCAGAATAATTGAGTTTGCAACCCAAAGTATAAAATGCGACTTTCTTATTCATAACAGCTTGCAAAAATACAAAATTCCCCTCGGGGGTATCAAGTTCGTTGGTGTTGGGCGTGCCCCTTTGGGTCAGGCTATTCGTTACAAGTCCTCGTTTCGCGTTGCTTCACTGTGGGCTTTTCACTTCTATCCTTCACGCAAATAGCAGAACTAGGATCTTGACATTGTTGGCCTGTACACAAGTTATTAGTGTACTGGATTACCCCAGCGAAAGGAATCATCTTTCAGATGAGCTAAATCAATAACTCGATTTACAACTGTTTCGGCAAGTTCTTCGATGGTTTTAGGTAGGCTATAAAAAGAAGGAATAGCTGGACAAATAATGCCTCCGGCCTCAGTAATGGTCTTCATATTCTGAATATGGATCAAATTTAGTGGAGTATCACGCAGCACCAGAATTAATTTTCGTCGTTCTTTTAGGATCACATCTGCGGCTCTTGTAATTAAGTCGTTCGATATACCGGCAGCAATACGTCCAAGTGTGCCCATGGAGCAGGGGCAAATAATCATCGTATCGTACTGAGCCGAACCTGATGCAAAAGGGGCCATGAAATCATTCGACTTAAAAAAAGTAAAATCATAGTTCTGATAGCTGTCATTTTGTAGCTCATGCTTCCAAACATCTTTTGCATTATCCGACATGACTACTCCTACATCTAGGATCTGATTCTGAAGCTTAGCAAGTTTATCTAGTATTATTTTAGCATAAATGGCCCCACTTGCCCCTGTGATGGCTAAAACAATCTTTCTATTTCTCATCTTAATTTTTTACTTGTTTTATATGGCTATGAAGTATCATCAAATTGTGAATGATGATTTGATGTTGAAAGTATTTTTAAAATAGTGTCATTTATACACTTATAAAAAAGGGCCGAATAAATTAATATTCGACCCTACATCTACCTATGAAAAACATGCCCTTTGGGAGGGCACAACAAATATACTAATAAGATGGGTTAGTAAACAAATATTTTTTAAAAAATGATGATTTGATAGAATGCGACTATCACTTTGGGATTACATCACAAGTGTAGCGACCATTTTTAAGAGGGGGTATAAGTGTATAGTCAAGCGCCAGTATTTCTATAGGTAGACGAGATATAACTATACTGAATAAAGGCCAGGTAGTTTGCATTTAAGATCATTGCAATGATTCTTTAGGCAATAATTTATTTTGTTTAATAATCTTTTTTCATGTGTAACTTTTTTATTTTTATCAATTATATTTACCTGCTAATAAAATAGAAAACAATGGGAGATTTTGAAAACAATGACAGGGAAGAGGTTTTTTCAAAAAAAGTAAGGGCTGGCAAGCGCACTTATTTTTTCGATGTGAAAGCGACACGATCAGATGATTATTATCTTACTATCACAGAAAGTAAGAAACGTTTAGAAGACGGTGCTTTTATTAAGCACAAGATTTTTTTATACAAGGAGGACTTTGAGAAATTTGCCGAAGGCTTAAGAGAAACGGTTGATTATATTAAAGCTAATCAGGAGGTGCTTGAGAAACGTTACGAACCTACAGAAAGTAATGTCGAGTTTGCTAAGTCAAGCACTGACTTCTCATTTGATTGAAAAAATCTAATTTTTGAGCCAGAAAGCCATCCAAATGTCACTTATTAGGACGGCTTTTTGTGTTTTTTGAAATATGAGAAAGTAAAATCATCTCTTAGGCTTGCAAGAAAATAGAATCTATTATTTAGAGACCCCTTTTTAAATTTTTAGATAAGCTCATGACAATTCATGGGCTATTTAGAGCCTGTTTAAAAAAGGGAGGATAAAAACGCTATAGGTCTGATAAATCGATTGAAATGAATTTTTTTGTTGTGACCAAACTTCAAAAAAATGTATCCAACCGATTTAACAGAAACCCAGTGGCAATTTATCAAAAAGGAATTACAGCTAGATGAAAGAAGACGAAAACATAGTCTAGGTTTAATCTGGAATGGGATTCACTATCTAGTCAAAACCGGCTGCCAGTGGCGTTTACTTCCGTCTGATTTTGCCCAATGGCAATTGGCTTATTATTACTACAAAAAGTGGGCTGATACAGATTAATTTGACTTATTACTATCAAAACTCAGGGAACGAGTTCGTATAAAAAGAGGTCAAAATAAAGAAGCAAGCTTAGGTATAATTGATAGCCAAAGTGTACGCTGGGGGAATAACTGATCATTGAGTGGATATGATGGAAACAAAAAAGTAAAAGGTATAAAGCGTCATGTTGTGGTAGATAAAAATGTTTTTTTTGCTGACTGTAATAGTAACTACAGCTTCTTTACATGATAGCAAGGCTGCAAAATGGCTAATGCGTGTATTGAAAGAGCTTTTGTTTAGTGTTAAGCTATTATAGCCGATGGAGGATATAGAGGAATACTTGCTGAACAATTCAAATCAACATTTGGATATATTATACAGATAATCATGAGGACAGATAAAAAGAAATCAATTTTTGAGCCATTATTTAAAAGGTGGATTGTTGAACGAACCTTTTCTTAGTTTGATAATGACAGGAGATTATCTAGAAACTACGAGCTCCTCACTGAATCTTTCGAAAATATGGTCAAATTATCTGCCATAAAATCATTGTTGAATAAAGTTTAAACAGGCTATTTAGAAATAAGTTAAACTCATGAAAAACTTACTTATCCTCGCTCACCCCAGTTTAAATCAATCTTTTTCCAATAAAAAGATTGTAGATGGCCTGAGAAGTACCCCGAATCTGAAGATTAAGGATTTGTATGCAGAATATCCCAATTTTAATATTAATGTGGAAAAAGAACAAGCTGATCTATTGCTACATGACCGCATTATTTTCCAGTTCCCTTTGTATTGGTATAGTACTCCTGCTTTGCTTAAGGAATGGCAAGATGTGGTGCTTACCTACGGTTTTGCTTACTCTTTTACTAACTCAGAAGACTACAAGCTTAAGGGAAAAAAGCTAATGCTTTCTGTGACAGCACTAGGCTCTATGGATGCCTACCAGACTAGTGGTAAAAATCGTTTTACAACAGAGGAATTATTGAGGCCTTTGGCTCAGATGGCCTATTATTGTAAAATGGACTTTGAAGGCTCTATTGTTTCTCATGAAATGTTTGGACAAGTACCAGAAAGGAGACAGGAGGTAGAGAGAAAAATTGTGGAACATATCGAAAAACTTAAGAAAGTCATTGCGTAAGTCTTAATACTGAGCTATTATCCATAATTTCGCGGGACTTAAATATTGTTTAAATAGAGTCCAAAAGATAAATAATAGCCCAAGTTCATCCTATATGACCTCCGATAATTTTGAATTCCTAGAATTTAGAAACAGCACACCAAAACAATTAGGTTATCATTTTCCAGCAGAATTTGAGCTGCATGAAGCAACTTGGCTGAGCTGGCCGCATAAAGAAGAAAGCTGGCCAGGAAAAATAGCTACTATATATCCAGCATATAGTCACTTTGTGAAAGTATTAGCACAAAGTGAAAAAGTTCGAATCAATGTTGGTGATGAGCAAATGAAATTATCAGCGATACAGCACTTGGAAAGTGCCAAGGTCAATATGAGTCAGGTAGAGTTTTTTCTACATCCCACGAATGATGCTTGGTGCAGGGATCATGGTCCTGCATTTTTGATTAACTCAAAAGGAAGTCCCAAAAAAGTAATAGTTGATTGGGCCTATAATGCATGGGGGGGGAAATATCCTCCTTTTGACCTAGATGATGTAATTCCAACCTTGATTGGGAAGAGTTTTAGACTTCCTGTTTTTCACCCCGGTATTGTAATGGAAGGTGGTTCTGTAGAGTTTAATGGAGCAGGTACTGTACTAACTTCTACTTGCTGTCTACTAAATAAGAATAGGAACCCACACTTGAATCAGAAGCAGATCGAACATTATCTTTCTGAATATTATGGAATAGATCAGATTTTGTGGGTTGATGAGGGAATTATTGGTGATGATACGGATGGACATATTGATGATACGATTCGTTTTGTTAATGAGGGTACGGTATTAAGTGTAGTCGAAACCAAGGTTCATGATGAAAATTATGACTTGCTTCAGAAAAATTTAAAATCATTGAGTAAAATGCGTTTGCTGAATGGTAAGCAATTAAATGTAATTGAACTTCCAATGCCTGATCCCGTTATTTATGATGGGGCACGTTTACCAGCTTCATACGCTAATTTTTATATTAGTAACAAGCATGTAATTGTTCCAACCTATCGTTGTGCTCAAGATGATATTGCACTGGATATTATTGCCAAAAGTTTCTTTAGTCGGGAGGTTATAGGTATTGATTCAACGGATATTATTTGGGGTTTAGGTAGCTTTCACTGCTTAAGTCAGCAAGAGCCTGCAGTTTAATTTGATTTGGGTCTTCAAATTACCTCTGAAACTACGAAGGTGCTGCCCCCTACAAAAATCAAATCTCGAGCTTCAGCTCGAGATTTTGCCGCTTGTAATGCTTGGTTTACTGTATCAAAAGCTTCTCCATGAAGACCTGATCGTTTGGCTTCTAAAGCAAGTTCTTCTACAGGTTTAGCTCTAGGTAAATCGGGCTGACAGAAGTAATACTGAGCGTCACTTGGCAAAAGCTTTAAAACGGTGCTACTATCTTTATCCTTCACCATTCCAAAAACCATGTGAAGTTTATGATGTGGAGTTAATCTGATATTCTTGACGACTTCAGAAATTCCATCCTCATTATGTCCTGTATCACAGATAATTTGTGGATGAGTACTTAAGGTTTGCCAGCGCCCCATTAACCCAGTGAGTTTAGTAACCTGTTTTAGTGCAGAGTGGATGTGTTCATTGGTAATGTCAAAATCTTGATCTCGAAGCTCGTCAATGGCTGTTAGGACGGTAACTATATTTTTGAGTTGATAGGATCCTTTAAGGTCTAATTGGATCGTGTCTTTGATAGATGAATGCAGCTTATTGTACTCAATATTAAGCAGGTCAGTAGGTTCACTTCGATTCTCTCCAAAAGAGGGGGAAGCCTGCTTCGCTTGGTATGTGTCATTTGCGAACATAATTTTTGAATTGGTTTGTTCGGCTTTTTTGATAAAAATATCAGCTATCTCCTGCTGGTTTTTACCTATAATTACAGGTGTATCAGGTTTAATGATACCGGCTTTTTCAGTAGCAATTTGATCTAAGGTATCACCCAAAATATTGGTATGATCGAGACCAATGTTGGTAATAATGGAAAGTAATGGATGAATAATGTTGGTGGAATCTAAGCGGCCACCTAAACCAACTTCGATCACGGCAATATCTACTTGTTCTGAAGCAAAATGTTTAAATGCCATAGCTACAGTTGTTTCGAAAAAGGATGGCTTGATTGTTTCGATATCCAATTGATGCTGGTTAACAAAATCAATCACGCTTTCTTCAGCAATCATTTCCCCATTTATTCGAATACGTTCCCTGAAATCACGTAGGTGAGGTGAGGTATACAAACCTGTTTTATAGCCAGCTGTTTGTAGGATAGCAGCTAGCATGTGTGATGTGGAACCTTTTCCATTGGTGCCACCCACATGTATGCTTTTGAATTGATGCTGAGGGTTTTGGATTTTTTTACAAAATGCAATCGTATTACTTAGGTCAGCTTTATAGGCTTTACTGCCGATACGAGTAAACATAGGCAGTTTGGAATAAAGATATTCGATTGTCTCAGTGTAATTCATCGTGTTAACAAACTATAATTTTTCGTTTGTGCAAATCTCATCGAATAGCTTGTCAAATCGTTGCATGATGTTGGGCACCTCCATTTGTCTAGTTTCATCGATAGATGCCTGGTATAGCTCTTTTAATAAATAGCGAAGTTGTTTATCAGCATGACAACCGCCATTTTTGTTTTTCATTTCAGTGATACTTATTGCATCAACATCAAACGCGTTTAGATTTGAATTTTTCATATTCAGTGAATTATAAACGATATTATTTTACTTTAAAATTGAATGTTACGGTACCTAATTGAATATCGGGTGCCGAATCTAATTGATTTAATTTCGCTCCTAAAACGGCCGTTTCACATTTTTTCCAGAGCTGTAGATCTGATAGTGTTGTTCCTTTGGCTCCTGCGCGAGCAAAAACAATTTCACCTGTTTTATCCACTCGGATTTCAACAACAATTTTGCCAGCGCTTTGTCCCTGATCATTAATCTTGGGAGTGCTAGTAAATCGACGATTGATTAATGATAAACTAACATTTCCTGCCCCTGATCCGCCCTCTCCATAGTTTGCAGAAAGAGGATCGCCAAACCTACTACCTTGATTCCCTGGAGTATTTTCGGTTCCATCACCTTGTGTATGGCCATTATTTTTTGAGCCTTTGTATAATGCATTTGGGTTTAGGATAGGTTTGTTTTCTTTTGCGCTTTTATTGGTAGAAACTGCGTTAGGATTTTTACTATTTTTTTTAATCACGCTGGGGGCTTCTTCATTGTTTTGAGTAACAATGTCTTTTGCACTAGTTTCAGCCGATGGATTTTTGATAGGACTGGTGTTTTCAATTACTTTGTCGGGCAAAGTTTGGTTAGCGTTAGGATCAATGGAGGGCTCTTCCACACTCATATTATTAGCACCCATTCCCTGATCAGTAGTGCCATAGTTGACAATAATACCACCAACGCCAATATCCTCCTGCTTGAAAGGTTCTCGAATCACGATGTAATAGCTAGCTAGCAAAAATAGCACTACAATAAGTGATGAAATTAAAATGGCTTTTGGGTAATTGTTATCCTCTTCCTGATAGTGCATATAGTTCAACAATGCTTATTGATCTGTTTTAGGTTCCGTAGCCAAAACCAATTTTATTTTTAATCTATTTGCCACATCTAATACTTTAACCACATCTTCTATTGCTACTGTTCGATCTACGTAAAGAACGATGGTTAACTCTTGTTCATTTACTTGGTAGGTTTTGAGTTTACTTTCGAGTTCATCAACTAGTACGGGCTTCTTCTCGATAAAATATTCTAGATTTTTGTTGATCGAAACGGTGATTGTTCGCTTGGAAATGGACTGACCTGAGTCTGATCGTGGGAGCAAAAGCTTCACCACATTTGGATTGGTGATGGTGGATGCAATGAGAAAGAACAGGAACAGGAAAAACATGATGTCATTCATGGCAGAGGTCTGTACTTCTGCATTGGGTCTTCTTCTTCTCCTTAGATTCATTGTCCAGGTTCTTCTAGTAAGTCAATAAATTCGATGGCATCTGTTTCCATTTTCAAAATTACTCGATCAACCATGATATTTAATATATGATAACATATATAGGATACGATACCAACGATTAGGCCTGTTGCAGATGTAATCATTTTTTCATACAATCCACCCGCAATTACTCCCATGCTGATATTATTGCTGGTGGATATGCCGTAAAATATTTTGATTACGCCGGCAATCGTTCCAACAAAACCGAGCATAGGTGCAATACCAGCAATGATACCGAGTATACTGATGTTTTTTTCGAGTTTTGATACTTCCAGTTTACCGATATTTTCTATTGCTCCTTCGATGTCTTTAATAGGTCTACCAATACGTAAAAGGCCTTTTTGTAGCATTCTTGCTAGGGGAGTATTGCTGTTTTTACAAATGGCAGTGGCTGAGTCAAGTTTACCTGAAATAATGTTCTGTTTAACTTGTTTCATCAGACTTGATTCATTTTGCCCTGCCTTTCGAATCGTTAGATATCGTTCAATAAAGATGATTAAGCCTAAGAATGCCAAAATAAGGAGGGGTATCATCACCCAACCACCTTTTTCTAACAAGTCTAGAAATCGCAGCTCATGTACTTGTTGGATATTGTGCGTAATAGCAGTTGTCGTGTCCGCCGGCACAATGGGTGTGATAGCGGGTGTAAGCGTATCGGTTTGAAGTAAAATCATGCTGATTTAAGGTTTTTTAGGGTTAATGATAGCAATCCATGCATCCGGATTTACGTCTTTCTGTATTTGTATTAATTCAGTTTCAGCGATTTGTCTATTGGTAAATGAGGCGTAGCTTACGCGTGCACGAGAACCGGGTGCATGGTCTAGAATTTTAACTATAACTCCTTTTTGCTTCAAATGGCTAACGTAATTTTCTGCTTCTGACTGTTTTGCGAAGGTGGCAACAATAATTTCAAAATGTGTTGAGTCTTTGGCAAGAGCCTGTGTATTTGTCCCATTCGTTTTAACCGTATCATGTTGCTTCGTTAGATTAGCTTCTCTTTCTTGTAAGGTATCGATATGACTAACCTTTATTGTTGAGTCTGCTAAAAGCTCTGCTTTTGGGGATGTGGGGTTTTGTATTTGTTGTTTGTGTGGAAATAGTTTGACAAAATGCTCATACATATTTGGATAAAAATAATAAATGCCAATAACAACCAAGAGAAGCAGCGAGATAAACGCAAGAATAGTTTCAGTTAGTGGCATTCTCTTTTCCTCGGATGGAGTATCTTGTTCATCAATAACGAGTGATGGGTCTTTAGTTTGTTCGAGGGGTGCGCTAAATGGTTGTGGAGTGATAGCTTCTGGTTGAAGTATTTCTTTTGCAACGCTTTGTTCTTGTTTGGGTTGTTGAGTATGTTGTTCCTCTGGCTCAATTGGTACAATAGTATGATGTGGTACCGTCTCTTGTTGTGCTATTTGTCTTGCAATATCTCCTTGTTGTGCTATTTGTCTTGCAATATCTCCTTGTTGTGCGTATTGGCTGATGTCAGCTTCAATGGGGGCATATGTATTAGGAGTTGGTTCATCTATAAGTTGTGAGTGATGATTTATACTGTTTTCAGAGATTGGTTTTAGTCCATAATACGTATACTCATCGTTTTCTTTTTTTGCTTCGAGAACATAGCCAGCATCTGTTTTCTTTAAGATACCTAAAGCCTTCAGATCGACATATCCAGAGGCGTCGAGTTCTGCCCAAACAGATTTAACAAACTTTTCGATAAAATAAATGGCGGTTGTTTGAGAGATATTTCTTTGGGCACAGCAATAGTTGGCTAATATCAAACTTTCATGATGCTCTAATTTGAAAGCTAAATTGCGTGTTGGAGGAACAAATATATGGTTTGTTTCATCATAGAAACCATTGACTCGTTCTTTGAAGAATGTACCAAGACCTGCAATGTTTACTTCATTATATTGATGCAATAGCTCGGCTATATAAAGAGCAATATCCATGCGGGCAAAGTTAATTTTTAATTGTCAGAATTTGGATTTGGATTTGCGTGATTTAGCTTGCTTTTTCTCACTCATTTGGTACTTATTAATCCCAATAGCTCAGTGGGGCAGTTCTTGAAAACCTACAAAAAATAAAAACTAAATAGAAAGTTCAGGCTTAGAATGAAAAATTAAGTCCGCCAAAAATGCCAAAACCGAGTTTAGGATAGTATAAGTATTGTTCATACGATGTCCCTAATAGATTATTTGCGCGAACGTATAGTCTTGCATTTTTGATAATCTGGTATTCTGCACCAGCGCTGATATCTGTATAGCTATTTATTGTAACACTACTTTGTTGCGAAGTAATTGGATTGATTACTTTGGCATTTGTTTCGCCATTAAAAGCAACTTCAGCATCTAAGGATAATTTCCTGCTTATTTTCGCTTTAACCGTTGACCCTAGACATAGAGTAGGTTTGAACCAAGCTTCTTTTTCTGTTGCCATTTTATAGCTATTGGCTTGAGCCCTTCCTAGTAGGCTAAAAACGTCTGACGCTTTGATTTCTAATTCTCCCTCCAGCGCTAATATGGTACTTTTGCCCGGATCATAAATGACGTCAAAGCGATTTATTTGGAGGGGGTTATTCTGAAAAAGCTGCATGTTTTCTACTTCTTTGTAAGATGCAGTTGCTTTGAATCCTAAGACATGTCCTGTATTTCCCTTAATCCCGGCGTAGATATTGATTCTTTCTGTAGTATTTGTGATGGCAGCGTTTTGATTTAAATAAGGATTTTCGGATGTAAGATCATTCAAATTGTTTTTGATTACATCTCCGTGTACTCCAGCAAATAAGCTTGCGTAAGTAGAGGCAATAGGCAAAACGACCGATACTGCAGGCAGTATACTCATACGACTTCCGCTGCCATATTCTTGTACAATATTAATCCCAATGTTTAAAATAAAATTGCTTGCCTGGAGCTGCACATGTGGGTTTGATTTAAAAATATCATTGTTAATGGAATAGGCTAAGTCTTTTGAGTTTGTTAAATCGATTGAAGCATCTATACCAAAACTAAATCGATTGACCACCTGATTGAGTGATGCTGAAAAGACAACATTGTTTTCCTTTGCATCAAAAAGATTATTGAACAAGTATCCATTTCCATTTATCTTATAGCTGAATCGATTGCTTTCCGCATAATTATTAAATAGTTCTCCTTTTGCTTTTATGACATTAAATCGTTGTTGGGGAGGATTAATACCAGCAGTGGCTATTGCAGGGTCGAAACCATAAAAATAGGTTTGCTTTCTATCGAAATTTAGTTGTCCAGATAAAGTAGCCCGAGTACCAATGCTATGGCCAAATGCTGACATTTTTTGATGTGAGAACTGTTGTTTGTCAATATTCCCCTGTTGTGCGAGATGTTTGACGAATAAGCCAATCCGGAGCGCTTCGTCGTTTCCATTATTTATATACAACTGACCAAGACTTGTGTTGAAATTTCCGCCGGCAAGTTTTAAATAATTATTATTGGAAGCTATTTCTTTTTTATCAACTAATTTTTGTGTATGTAGTTTAGGAATATTGGAGTCGAGCTCTAATTTCTTGTCTAGAATCGAGTAAAGTAGTACGGGCCTAAAAGTTGGATTATTCGTTAGATCAGGGTTTCTACGAATTTTCACAGCATCTGCTAAAATGGGCTTGTAGGGTCTTACTACGTCAACTTCTTCACTA
The DNA here is from genome assembly GCA_938008555.1 of uncultured Pedobacter sp. GTDB lineage: Bacteria > Bacteroidota > Bacteroidia > Sphingobacteriales > Sphingobacteriaceae > Daejeonella. Next base: position 4,899 of record CALLKE010000045.1, on the reverse strand, counting down.
ATCACTCCTTTTACTTGTTCCTTTTTCTTGTTGTTTTTTTCAACAGGTGGTTGCTCGTTTTTTTTAACCTGGGCGAATAAAATGTGGGTAGATATTAATAAGCCTATTGTTAGATTATATTTTAAGATGGATAAAGTCATTTGCTTATTTATTTTTTCAGTTTATCAAACTTTTCTTTAGCTGTGGCGATGATATCGTCATTTTTATTACTATAGTTATCGAGTATACTTTGAAGCGTGCTTTTTGCTTGAAAATCGTCTTTTAGTGCTACATAATTATCGGCTAATAAAATGAAGCTTTTAGCTACCCAGTAGTCGTAAGAAGGCATTTTATTAATCAATTCGAATGCTGTTTTTTGGGAAGCTTTATAATCTTTTTTCAGATACTGGAGATTAGCAATATTATATTTCGCTTCCGCTGCTGTCAGCGTTTGTGTTTTACTGACTACATAGGTGAATTCTTTGAGAGCCATTGTGGTATCTGCTTTGAGCAGATGAGCTTTACCTGCAAATAAATTGGCTCTGCATTTTTCTTCTTCTGAGGATTTTTCTGACTCCTTAACGAGATCTACATATCTCAGTGTTTCGTCGGGTATTTGCATGTTAGCGTATGCTTCCATCAAATAGTTGATAGCAAAGCCGTAATTTGCTTTATATTCTGTAGTAAGTTCTAGTTTCTTTAAGTAGACAATTGCTTCGTTGTACTTTTTTTGTGACAAATATATTTTAGAAATGCTGATCAGCGCGCGTTCTGTAAATTCGCTGGTCCAGTCGTTTAAGATGAATTCATAATCGGGTATTGCCTCATCTGGACGATTTAATTTGACCAAGCTTTCGGCCCGAATGAATCTGGCATATTTTTCCTGAATTGGTTTGGGAAACTTATCAAAGTACGCGTTGATTGCCTCAAAGGTTCCTTGATAATCACCTTTTACAAAACGGTTATTAGCTGCTTGGAAAGTAATATTATCCTGCTCGGAAGTGCTAAGATTACCAATATTGGTCGAATTGGCATATGCTAAGAAGCCATCTGCATCGGATTTGTCTAAATAAATATTTTTGATTGATTCAAGAGCTTGTTTAGCTTCATCTGTAGTAGAATACTCTTTGACTACGCGTTTAAAACTTTCTAGAGCAGCTGCATCTTGATTCTGATCATACTGTACCAATCCAATGGTAACCAAAGCACGAGGAACATAACTGCTTCTGGGATATTTATCAATGAATGCATTCAATTTGTCCTTGGATTGTTGCAGGTCACCCTTTACAAAGTAGGTATAGGCTATTTCAAAGCCAGCATCATCAGCGTAATTGGAGTTCGGGAATTGTTGTAATAGGGATTGATGAGTAGCTATCTTAAGATCATTTTTATTTTGCAGCCCTTCGATCATGCCTCGTTGAAAGAGCGCGTAATCTACACTTGCAGTATGGTTTGCAATAATCTTGTTATAGTATCTCAGTGCATTTTCATAATCTTTTAAAGCAAAATAAGAATCTGCTAACCGTAGCGTAGCATCACTGATGGTGTTCTCATCTTTCTCATTACCACGCAAAAAGTTGAGAAAGTAGGTGGATGCTTTCTTATAATTGTCATTTTCAAATGAGGCATATGCTAATGCATAATTCGCATAGTTATATACTTCTGTATTTCTTGCAGCCGGCAGTGTTAAAAAATATTCGAATTTTTCGACTGATTCGCCAAATTTACGGACCTCATACATAGCTTCTGCCATCCAATAGGTAGAAAGTGCCTCGATTTGTGGATCTATTATATAATTATTAGATCTTAAAAAAGAAGATATGGCATTTGGGAAAGCACGCTCATTATAAAACTCTAAGCCCCTGTAATAGGTTACTTTTTGATAGGCTTCTTTAGCATCTTCATTCTTATTGGGAATACTCTCTAAGATGTCAATTGCTTCTTTATAGTTCTTGGTGGTCAGTAGTATTTCGCCCAATAGGGTTTTTACTTCATTCGCTCGTTTTGAATTAGGATAGGTTTTAATGTACTCCTGGGCAGCATCCAATGCCACTTGATGGAATTCTAATTCATACGATAACTTTGCGTAGTTAAACAATCCTTCTTGTTGTAGATCTGCATCAAAACTGATTTTAGAGGCTTTAAAAAAAGCATTTCGTGCAGCTTGTTTATTCCCCGTTTTTAAAAAAGATTCGCCTAGTGTAATCATTCCGTGTTGAAAATAGGAATCAACGACTTCTAGTTTCTCTAGCTCATCAATAGCTCGTGAATATTGATTCAATCTATAGTATGAATACCCCATTTGGTAACTGTCTTGACTGCTTTGAGTTGCTCCTTGATCTTTATTTTGAAACCTTTGATAATAGATTGTTGCATTTCTATAATCAGACTTTGCAAAGTAAGCAGCTCCTACGATTCGGGATAGTTCGGCTTCAAATGGTGGGTTATTATTATCTAGGATAGGAGTTGCATAGCTGATCGCATTATCATACTGTTTATCTAGTAAGCTAAGAGCTGAAATATAATAAGGGTAGATATCTCGATAATTACTGGTGTTTTTTAATCTGCCGAACTCGCTTAATGCAGTTCTATAGTCAGCATGTAAATAGCTAATAAAACCGTAATAATAAATGGATTGTTTATTGTAGCTGTTTGTTTCGTCTTTAAGTTTTGCAAATAAAGGTTTTGCATGTGTGTAATCTTGAGTTTCGAAATAAGAATAAGCGAGTTTGAAACGATAAGCTACACCCTCTCGATCAGATAAGTTTCTTAGCTTGGTTTTGTTGAACCATAGGATTGCTTTTTGATAGTTTTTTTTATCAAAGTACGAGGATCCGATTTGATAATAAGCCATCGGTGTATTGATATTATACGGGTGCTCTTTAATGAACTGAAGAAATAAGCTTTCTGCATTTTGATTGTCAAGCATTAATGCGCATACTGCTTCGTAATATTGAGCATTTTCTCGCAACAAACGAATGTCTTCACTATCTACGGGTATGGATATGGTGTTACTGTGTAGTCTTTGTACATAAGAGAACTGTTCGGCTGCAGCTACATATTTTTGTTTATCTAGTAACTCAAGCCCTGTTTTGTAATACTGATTAGTATCAAACCAAACAGTTTGTTGTGCCAGAGCAGTTCCAATTGTGTAAAATGAAAATAAATATGTGATAATGAGTTTATTGCGTGCGATCATAAATGTCAAAAAAATTGTACTAATTTATAATAAAACCAGAGATACTTGCCGCACTAGAGAAAATAAGGTTTTAGTGCTGTTGATTGGCAAGTAAATATAACACAGCCATGCGGATAGCTACTCCATTTTCTACCTGTTGGAGGATAATGGAGTGGTTGCTATCTGCTACATCACTTGTTATTTCGACACCTCTATTTATTGGACCAGGGTGCATTACAGTGATTTCCTTGTCTAGGGAATCTAGGATTTGTTTGTTTAGCCCGTACATCATGGTATACTCACGTAAGGAGGGAAAATATCTGATATCTTGGCGTTCGAGTTGGATTCGCAACATATTGGCCACATCACACCATTTTAAGGCGGTTTGCAAATGGTGTTCTATTTTTACACCGAGACTAGAAATATATTTGGGTATGAGTGTTGTTGGACCACATACCATTACTTCCGCCCCCAGCTTTTGAAGACATAAAATATTGGAGAGGGCTACTCTTGAGTGCAGAATGTCGCCAATGATGGCTATTTTTTTCCCTTGAACCCCGCCATATTTTTGATGAATAGAAAATGCATCTAACAAAGCTTGCGTAGGATGCTCATGGGCCCCATCTCCTGCATTTATAATTTGTGCTTTGGTTTGTTTGCTCAAAAAAACACCTGCACCAGCATATGGGTGACGCACAACAATCATATCTACTCGCATGGCTAAAATATTGTTTACGGTATCAATTAGTGTTTCTCCTTTGCTTACAGAAGATGCTGATGAGGTTAGGTTGATGATATCCGCTGATAAACGTTTTTCTGCTAATTCGAAAGATAATTTGGTTCGGGTTGAATTTTCAAAAAATAGGTTAGCAATAGTGATGTCTCGCAAAGATGGAATTTTCTTGATCGGGCGATTAAGAACTTCTTTGAATGTGTCTGCAGTTTTTAAAATCAGTTCGATATCTCCTTTTGTGAGATATTTAATTCCTAGAAGATGTTTGGTACTAAGTTGTTGTGCTTTGTCTACCATGTTCTTAATCTGTCGGCTGCTGGGGTATTCTGTTGTGAAAATGAGTAGATGTGATCTTGGAATCGGACTTTTCAGAGAGTAGAATTACCTGATCTGTGGAGTCGGTTTCTTGCCAATGGACAATTACTTTTTGTGAATTGATAGTATCCACATGAATCCCTACATAATTGGCTTTTATCGGTAGGTGGCGCGAATAGCGGCGATCTATCAAAGTAAGCAGCTCTACTGTTTGGGGTCTTCCAAAAACAAGAATAGCATCTAGGGCAGCTCGAATTGTTCTACCTGTCCAAAGTACGTCATCTATTAGTATTACTCTTTTATCCTCAATTGTGAAGTCAATCTTGGTGCTATTGGGTAAATGAATACTTTTTTTTCTGCGAAAGTCATCTCTGAAGAATGTGACATCCAAGTTCCCATATTGAATATTAACCTCTGCTAGTATTTTGCCTAATTCCCCTTTGATGCGTTTGGCTAAAAGAATACCCCTTGGTTGTATTCCAATGATAACAGAATTCGAAAAATCATCATGATTCTCAATCAACTGATAACAAAGACGCGTGATGGTGATTTGAAATTTTTGACCGTCGAGCAATATTTTTTTTTGCATCAAAAATTTTTTTGGAGCAAAAATAGAAATTTTACCTCGTTTTAAAGCAGCCGCAGATTCAACTCGCCAATGCAACTTTTTGATTCAAATAACGGAAGAAAAGAT
>CALLKE010000044.1 GCA_938008555.1 uncultured Pedobacter sp. | reverse complement strand
GGAGTTTCATTGACAATGAGGATGTTGGCTTAGAAGCAGCCATCATTGAAAGAAATCGTAACAGATCACTCATCGAGAGACTCTGCGCCACAAATGATCGGGACTAAAGCATATCACCGAAACTGAGGGCTTGTGTGTTTAATAGAGGACAAATAGTTCTCAAAGATGGAAAGAGGTGGGTGTCGGAACGTAAAGGCCTAATTCAATGAGCCTACAGTCGGACAAATCGTAGCTGCAAAGTACAAGCAGTGAACGCGCGTTCGGCAGCCGGCAAGGCTCAGTCGCAAGACATTGACGTCTATGCGGTTCTGACACCCATCCTCGGACCTTGATCCAAGAACAAAATTAAAAAATAAATCTTGGGTTCTCTATTAAACACGCAAGCGGTAGGAGAGTGTTCCACTCTGCGTTGAAGGTAAAGGGGTGACCCATACTGGAGCGTGTGGAAGTACGAATGCTTGCACAAGTAACCGCAAGGAAGGTGAGAGCCCTTCCCGCCGAAAGACTAAGGATTCCTGCGCAACGTTGATCAACGCAGGGTTAGTCGGGCCTAAGGTGATGGCTAACGCCGGAACCGATGGACATATGGTTAATATTCCATAACCTAGTAAAAATGTGATGGACTGACGCAGTGCTGTACCGTACGCCCCTTATTGGATTGGGGTCGGGTATGTGAGTGGCTGATATAGGCAAATCCGTATCAGAATACCGCGAGCATATACGTGAAAGCTGTAGCAATACAGACGAAAGTACGAGAGCGCGCTGCCGAGAAAAGGTTCTACATTCTGTGAATACAGAACATATCTATTAGTGCATCCTTATGCATTAATAGATGTGCTTAAGTTTTTATTAGCCCGTACCGCAAACCGACACAGGTAGTCAGGTCGAGTAGACCAAGGCGAACGAGTGATTTCTCCCCAAGGAACTAGGCAAAAAAGCGGTCGTAAGTTAGCGATAAGACCTCCCTCCATCACTTTGCTTTTAAAACAAAGTGTGAGGGTTCTAGAGAATTGAAAAATGTTAGATTAATTTCTAACGAGACAAACATGTGTATATGTTTATAAATACACACACGATTCTCTGAATCATTCCAAAGCTTTGCTTTTAAATTTGAAAGTAAAGTGATGGAGGGCGCAGCGAAAGTGTCCCTGCCGACTGTTTATCAAAAACACAGCTCTGTGCGAACTCGTAAGAGGATGTATACAGGGTGACGCCTGACCAATGCGGGAAGGTCAAATACTGGTGGTAGCAATGCTGGCTGGTATAAGCCCCCGTCAATGTCGGCCGTAACTATAACGGTCCTAAGGTAGCGAAATTCCTTGTCTGGTAAGTTCAGACGTGCACGAATGGCGTAACGAGTGGGGAACTGTCTCGGGGAGTAGCTCGGTGAAAATACAGTGGGGGTGAAGATGCCCCCTACCTGCAGATAGACGAAAAGACCCCGTGAGCTTTACTCTAGCTTGATATTGCTTTTGTTGGTGTGTTGCGTAGTATAGTGGTGAGAGGTTTGATGTTATCGGTTTCGGCTGATATCTACTCGACAGTGAAATAGCCATCTTCACATTTGCAAAAGCTAACGTGTACGGAAAAAACGTACGCAGACAGTATCTGGTGGGGAGTTTAACTGGGGCGGTTGCCTCCTAAAGAGTAACGGAGGGGTACATTAAGGTCAGCTAGGCGCGAATGGAAACCGTGCCGATAGTGTAAGGGCATAAGCTGGCTTGACTGTGAGACGGACATGTCGAGCAGACGCGAAAGCGGGTCCTAGTGAACCGACCACTCGCATTAGATGCGGTGGAAGATTAACGGATAGAAGCTACCACGGGGATAACAGGCTAGTTCCACCTGAGAGTTCATATCGACGGTGGAGTTCGGCACCTCGATGTCGGCTCATCTTATCCTGGTGGTGGAGAAGCTACCAAGGGTATGGCTGTTCGCCATTTAAAAAGATACGTGAGCTGGGTT
>CALLKE010000043.1 GCA_938008555.1 uncultured Pedobacter sp. | reverse complement strand
AATAAGGGAAGGGCATATTTCTCAATATATTGAGAAATATGCCCTTCCCTTATTTTAGAAACAACTCTTGCATAATTATTTACACTTTAATTTCTACTTCAACACCACTAGGAAGTTCTAGTTTCATCAATGCATCTACAGTTTTTGAATTTGAGCTCCAGATATCTAGTAAGCGTTTGTGCCCACACAATTGGAATTGCTCACGTGCTTTTTTATTTACGTGTGGTGAGCGTAATACAGTGAATATTTTTTTATCTGTCGGAAATGGAATTGGTCCACTTACTAAAGCTCCTGTAGGTTTTACTGTTCTTACGATTTTTTCGGCAGATTTATCTACTAAGTTGTGATCGTATGATTTTAATTTAATTCGGATTCGTTGGCTCATTTTTGTCTGTTTTACTACTACTATAAGAGCTATTTATTATAGCAGTGTGGTGAATATTGATTTTTTAATATCAAGGCTTAAAGCTCCTCTGTAAAATTGAGGAGCTTTTAATTTTTATGCGTTTTGCGCTTTTTTACCTTTTACTTTAGCTATTACTTCTTCTTGTACATTTCTAGGGGCTTCTTCATAGTGATCAAACTCCATGGTCGAAGTAGCTCTACCAGATGTGATAGTACGTAGTTGAGTTACGTAGCCAAACATTTCCGATAGTGGAACTTGTGCCTTAATCACTTGTGATCCAGCACGTGTATCCATTCCTTGAAGTTGTCCACGACGACGGTTCATGTCTCCAATTACGTCACCCATGTTTTCCTCAGGAGTCAATATTTCTACCTTCATGATTGGTTCCATTAAAATAGGTCTTGCTTTTGGTAAAGCTTCACGGAAGGCAGAGCGTGCACAAATTTCGAAAGATAAAGAGTCTGAATCGACTGCATGGAATGATCCATCAATCAAACGCACTTTCATATCTTGAATAGGATATCCTGCTAGCACACCATTAGCCATGGCTGCTGCAAAGCCCTTTTCAACTGAAGGAATAAATTCGCGAGGAATTGCACCTCCCACAATTTCATTAACAAATTGTAGGCCTGATTTACCTTCATCCACTGGAGAAATAACAATCTGGATGTCGGCAAATTTACCACGTCCACCCGTTTGTTTTTTGTAAGTCTCGCGGTGTTGTATTGTTCCAGTGATAGCTTCTTTGTAAGCAACTTGAGGAGCTCCTTGATTCACTTCTACTTTAAACTCACGTTTCAAACGATCCATGATGATATCTAAGTGAAGCTCGCCCATACCTGAGATAACAGTTTGACCTGTTTCTTCATCTGTATTGACGCGGAAAGTAGGATCTTCTTCGGCTAACTTCCCTAATGCCATCCCTAGTTTATCTACATCTGCCTGTGTTTTAGGCTCAATAGCTAGACCAATTACAGGATCAGGGAAATTCATGGATTCTAATACGATCGGATGTTTCTCATCACATAATGTATCCCCAGTTTTGATATCCTTAAATCCAACTACTGCAGCAATATCACCTGCTCCTACATTTGGAATTGGGTTTTGCTTATTTGCATGCATCTGGAAGATACGAGAAATACGTTCTTTATTCTCAGATCGCATGTTATACACATAAGAACCCGCTTCCAAATTACCTGAATACACGCGGATAAAGCATAAGCGACCAACGAAAGGATCAGTTGCAATCTTAAATGCCAATGCAGCAAATGGTTCTTTTATATCTGGTTTACGAAGAACTTCTTCACCTGTATTTGGATTTGTACCCACGATACCTTCTTGATCTAGCGGTGAAGGCAATAGCTCCATCACGTAATCAAGCATGGTTTGCACACCTTTGTTTTTGAAAGATGAACCACAAACCATTGGGACAATTTTTGCATCTAAAACCGCTTGACGTAAAGCGTCTAGTACTTCACGCTCGGTGATGGTTTCGGGAGCTTCGAAGAATTTCTCCATTAAAGACTCATCATACTCAGCTACAGATTCCAATAGTTTTTCTCTCCACTCAGTTGCTTCTGCAAGCATATCATCGGGAATAGGCACTTCAGTAAAGGTCATTCCTTTATCGTGCTCGTTCCAAACAATACCGCGGAAGTTGATTAGATCAACTACTCCTTTGAAATTGTCTTCAGCGCCAATAGGTAATTGCAATGGAACAGCATTGCTACCTAACATATCTTTGACCTGTTTAACAACTTTTAAGAAATCTGCTCCTGAACGGTCCATTTTATTAACAAAACCAATACGGGCAACATTGTAATTGTTTGCTAGTCGCCAGTTGGTTTCCGATTGAGGCTCAACACCATCAACAGCTGAAAACAAAAACACTAAACCATCCAATACACGCAATGAGCGATTCACCTCAACGGTAAAATCTACGTGTCCTGGTGTATCAATGATGTTAATATGATAAGTGTGATTTCTGTATTTCCAATTAACAGTAGTAGCAGCAGAAGTAATGGTGATGCCTCGTTCTTGCTCTTGTGCCATCCAATCCATCGTGGCGGCACCTTCATGTACTTCACCAATTTTGTGGCTAACACCTGAGTAATAAAGAATACGCTCTGTGGTGGTAGTTTTACCCGCATCAATGTGAGCAGCAATTCCAATATTTCTTGTGTATTTTAAATCTCTTGACATTTTTAATTATTCCTGATTAGAACCTGAAGTGAGAGAATGCTTTATTGGCTTCAGCCATTTTGTGAGTATCTTCTTTCTTTTTTACTGCGGCACCTTCCCCTTTTGAAGCAGAAATGATTTCTCCAGCTAATTTTTCCATCATGGTCTTTTCGCCACGTTTACGTGCGTAGTTGATTAACCACTTCATTCCCAGAGCAATTTTGCGTTCTGGACGAACTTCGGTTGGAACTTGAAAGTTGGCTCCTCCTACACGACGGGATTTAACCTCTACAGAAGGCATTACGTTGTTCAATGCTTTTTTCCAAGCATCTAAACCACTCTCTGTAGTTTTTTTCTCTACTAATTCAACAGCATCGTAGAATATGGTGTATGCGATAGATTTTTTACCATCATACATCATATTATTTACAAATCTAGTGACCATGGTGTCGTTAAACTTTGGGTCAGGCAGGATGATTCTCTTTTTTGGTTTTGACTTTCTCATGTTGCTTTCCTCCGTTTAATTATTTCTTTTTCCCTTTTGCAGGAGCTCCTTTGGTAGCTGCTGCCTGTCCTGGTTTTGGTTTTTTGGTTCCGTACTTAGAACGACGTTGGTTACGTCCAGTAACGCCAGAAGTATCTAATGCGCCACGAATAATATGGTAACGCACACCTGGTAAATCTTTAACACGACCGCCACGAATCAATACGATGGAGTGCTCTTGCAAGTTGTGCCCTTCTCCAGGGATGTATGCATTCACTTCTTTTCCATTGGTTAAGCGCACACGGGCAACTTTACGCATCGCTGAGTTTGGTTTTTTAGGGGTAGTGGTGTATACACGTGTACACACTCCTCTTCGCTGTGGACAGCTGTCCAACGCTGGAGACTTACTCTTGTCTTCCAGAGCTACTCTACCTTTTCTAACTAATTGTTGAATAGTAGGCATTTCTTCCTTTTAGTGTTTAAATGATTTTTTAATCCCCAATAAGTAGGGAGCGCAAAGGTAATGAGTTTAAATTTGATTATCAAGGAGTTGTGTGAAACGAATCCGCAAAAAAATGAAGTGTTTGATTTGAGGTTTTGAATGCTTGTTTGACATTCATACTGATTATACTAGCTTTGCTTACAAAAAAATAGCATCAAATGAGTGTACTTGTCAATAAAGATTCAAAAGTTATAGTTCAAGGTTTTACGGGTAATGAAGGTACTTACCATGCATCACAAATGATCGAGTATGGTACGCATGTAGTAGGAGGTGTTACTCCAGGAAAAGGTGGGCAAAAGCATTTGGATCGACCTGTATTTAATACTGTTAAAGAAGCGGTTGATCAAGCCGGAGCCAATGTTTCTATCATTTTTGTACCTCCAGCTTTTGCTGCTGATGCCATTATGGAAGCTGCGGAAGCAGGAATTAAAGTGATTGTTTGCATCACAGAAGGTATTCCAACAAAAGATATGATTCAAGTGAAGGAGTATATCTCAGGTCGTGATTGTCGATTGATTGGGCCGAACTGTCCTGGTATCATTACCACTGATGAAGCTAAAATTGGGATCATGCCAGGTTTTATTTTTAAAAAAGGTCATGTAGGTGTAGTATCCAAATCGGGCACTTTAACGTATGAGGCCGTGGATCAGGTAGTAAAAGCAGGTTTAGGAATTACTACTGCCATTGGTATTGGTGGAGATCCAATTATAGGCACGCCTACTAAAGATGCTGTTGAGTTGTTGATGAACGATCCCGAGACACATGGCATTATCATGATTGGTGAGATTGGCGGAGGAATGGAAGCTGAGGCTGCTCGTTGGATTAAACAACATGGGACTAAACCTGTGGTTGGTTTTATTGCTGGTCAAACAGCCCCCGCCGGGCGTAGAATGGGCCATGCCGGAGCTATTGTTGGCGGTGCTGAGGATACTGCTGCTGCAAAAATGAAAATTATGGCTGAATGTGGCATTCGGGTTGTTGAATCTCCGGCTGAAATAGGCGAGGCGATGGCTGAAGAGTTACGAAAAGTCAAAACAGTGAATGCATAAATAAATGAATACGGGGCAATGAAATTTTTGCCCCTTTTTACTTTTAAAAATTAGTGTAGAAATTTAGCTGCATTTATTGCTTTGATGTGGGAGGATTTCGCGTGAGGGATAGTAGCGGAAAGCCCATAGTGAAGTGTAACGGAACGAGGACTTGTAGCGAATAGCCCGACCCAAAGGGGCACGCCCAAAATAGGATTGTTGATTTACTTAAACAATGCGTGTATGCGAAATTTATTCTTATTGGTTAGTGTTTTTCTGTTTTCAATCGTTGCTAAGGGGCAGCTTGTGAGCGATGAAGCACTGGCGGCACAATATTATCAATCGGGTGATGTAGATAAAGCACTAGCACTTTATCAAAAGCTGTTTAATAAAACAAAAGATCCAGTTTTTTACGACCCGTATTTTACGTGTTTGTTGCGTACAAAAAAATATGCTGCTGCTGAGCAGCTGGCCAAACGTCAATTCAAAAATAATCCAACGAATAATATCTATGCGGTCGATTTAGGAAGGGTGTATGAAGAACAAGGTGAGCCTACTAAAGTTTCGGAATGGTATACCAAACTAATTAAGCAGCTTCCTAAAAATGAATTTGCTATTAAGAGTTTAGCTTCTGCTTTCTATAAAGTAGGTGCGTATGAATATGCTATCAAAACTTTTTTGGAGGGACGCGATTTGCTGAAAAATGAAAACGCATTCTCGTCTGATCTCATCGATCTGTATCGTTTTCGTAAAGAAAAAGGAATGCTCACGCAGGAATATTTGAATGCACTTGCGATAAATCCTGCTATTCTGGAGCAGACGGAAAGTACGCTTGCCAGTGTATTTGAAGATAAGCAGGACTATGATGCGTTAAAAACGACACTTTTAAAACGTTTGCAAAAAGATCCTCAAAATGTCGTTTTTACTGAATTGCTAACCTGGCAGTTTGTTCAACAAAAAGATTTTGCGATGGCTTTAAAGCAAACATTGGCTTTAGACAAGCGTTTGAATGAGCAAGGTGATCGGGTGTATGATTTATCAAAATTATTAGTAGACAACGGCGCATATGATCAAGCAATTGAAGCACTAAATTATTTGGTATTGAAAGGGCCCAGCGCTAAGTTTTATATTCAATCGAAGATTGATTTGCTGGATATAAAAACAAAACTAGCCACCACTGGCATGTACTCAACGGCTGACTTACTTGTACTGGAAAAGGATTATCAAGCATTATTGCAAGAACTTGGTAAAAGTTCGGAGACTGCTTTTGCCACCAGGCAGCTTGCTAAATTGCAGGCATACTATTTACATAAACCAAATGAAGCGAAAATAGCACTGGAGGGTTTGCTCAATACCCCAGGATTGACATTATCTGCTATTGGTCAAATCAAATTAGAGCTGGGTGATGTGTATGTTGTTGCAGATGAGATTTGGGATGCAGCATTGCTATACGGTCAGGTTGAGAAACAGTTTCCAAACGAATTTTTAGGGCAGGAAGCGAAAGCTAGAAATGCAAAGTTGGCTTATTATCGAGGTGATTTTGCATGGGCAAAAATTCAACTTGATGTGCTGAAAGGGGCTACTTCGCAGTTGATGGCTAATGATGCACTGAACTTGAGTCTGCTGATGTCTGATAATTTGCAAAACGAATCTGACACAAGTGCCCTGAAAAAATATGCGTATGCTGATTTGTTGATTTTCAAGAATTTGTCCGAGCAAGCATTGGTTGTGTTGGATAGTATTAATATACTTTATCCCAAAAACTCACTAGCAGACGATATTCTAATGGCAAAGGCTAAAATCTATATAGCTAAAAATGATTATTCAGAAGCCATTGCTCAGTTGCAAAAAATTGTGACAGATTATCCTACAGGTCTTTGGGCGGATGATGCTACCTTCATGATGGCCGATATGTATGAAACTAAGTTGAGTCAATCAGATAAGGCAAAAGAATTATATCAAAAGATCATCACTGATTTTCCGGGTAGCTTATATATCATTGAAGCTCGTAAACGATTTCGTAGCCTTCGCGGTGATAAAATATGATAGGTGATCGAGTTTCATCATATCGAAAAACTACCTTTGCGCACATGATACTTTACAATGTTACTTGCATTTTGGATGAAGAGATTCATTCGGACTGGTTAAATTGGATGCGAACAAAGCATCTTCAGGATATGATGGATACGGGATGTTTCGTTTCTAATCGTGTTTTAAAAGTACTGGATTCGCCTAATGAGGGTGTAACGTACTGTGTACAATTTATTGCGGAAACAATGGAGAAGTATGAGGAGTACCAAGCTAAGTTTGCGCCTGCATTACGTGCTGATACCACTACTCGTTTTGCTGATAAGCTTGTAAAATATCGCACTGTGATGGAGTCTATTAATTTGTGAGTATGAATTTCATAGAGACCTCCATTAAAGATTTATACGTCATTAAGCCCAAGCTATGGGCGGATGAGCGGGGCTATTTTTACGAAAGCTATAATCAAAAACTTTTTGCACAAGCAGGCATTCAAGCTGATTTTGTTCAAGACAATCAATCGCTTTCGCACAAGGGAACATTACGCGGCCTGCATGCACAAAAAGAACCCTCTGCACAAGGTAAACTTGTGCGTGTGATACAGGGAAAGGTTTTGGATATAGCGGTAGACATTCGCAAACATTCCCCTACTTATGGGCAGCATGTGCGAGTTGAGCTGAGCGGAGATAATCATCACTTATTTTGGATACCTTCTGGGTTTTTGCATGGTTTTGTTACGCTCACTGATCATACTATTTTTACGTATAAGGTGACTAATTTCTATGATAAGAACGCTGAAATTGGTGTTGCATGGAATGATCCCGATTTGAAAATTGATTGGGGCTTTGCTGATAGCGAACTTGTTTTGTCTGAAAAGGATAAGGCTTTACCTCTGCTAAAGGATATTCATAATCCGTTCTAAAAAAGAATCTCCTCTATGTTATTAGAGGGGATTCTTTTTTATTTAATCAAATTATACAATTCATCTAGTTTGGGTGATAGAACAATTTCTATCCGTCTATTGCGACTTCTTATTTCAGGGGTTGAGCCACTGGCAATAGGTTGAAACTCACCTTTGCCTGTTGCTGTAATTCGGGTGTTTTCTATCTTCTCAACTTCTGTGAGATAACGTACCACTGAAGTAGCACGTAATACACTTAAGTCCCAATTGTCTTTTATTTGTCCCAGGTTTGCTACGCGCTGATTGTCGGTATGTCCCTCGACAGAAATATTGATCTCAGGTTGACTTTTTAATACATTGGCTAGCTGTTGTAAGGCCTGCTTTCCTTTGTCGTCAATAATAATACTTCCAGTATCGAATAAAAGCTTATCTGTTAGAGAAACATATACTTTGCCATCTCTAATGTCGACGGATAAACCGCTCTGTTGAAAGCCTAGCAAAGCATCCTGCAATTTATTTTTAAGTGCATTAGTTGCTTCATCGCGTTTGCGCAAAGCTTCTTCTACTTCTTTTAAGCGCGTTTCGCGTTTTTTTAAGTTTTCAGCCAGCTTATTTATTTCGGAAGAGCTGTTGGCTCTCAAAGAAGTATAATTCGTATTCAGTTCTTCTGTTTTAGCCTGGAGTTCTGCAATACGTTTATTAAGTCGACTCGTGTCTGCTCTCAATTGGGTGATTTGTCCCTCTAGGGATTCGATTTTGGCTCGAGCATTATTCCATCCATCCGAAAGGGAATCGCATTGGGATATGAGTGAATGGTATTTTTTCGATGATAAAACCACGCATGAGTTTAAGGAGCTCATTAAAAATGCGATGGTGCTTAATTGGAGTAAATATTTCATGTTTTTTTAGTTTCAATTATGCGATTGCATTACGTAAAAATGTGATAAATGGATACAATTCAGCAAATCCAGCTATAATTCCTTTTGTGGCATCTGTTTTTGTTAGATCATGTTGTGTTAGCTCATGGCTGACAGTAAAACTCTTCAATTGAAGATAGTCGATATCTGGATGATCTGTAGGATAGCCTTTGGGGGCTGTTTTTAGTTTAAGCTCTGTGTCTAAGTTGCCATAGTAATTTTTAAATGAAGGACGATCAATGACGGAGTGAAAGCCAGACCCATTATAATCTATCTCTTGTCGTATAGCCTTTAATACATTAGGTTCTGGCATCCAGCATCCACCTGCTACAAACGATTGTTTGGGGTGGATGTGGAGATAATATCCTGGTCCTTCGAAATTTTTGCCATTCGGAGAAATTCCAATTCCGAAATTGGTTTTATAGGGAGTTTTATCCTTGCTGAAGCGGATATCACGATAAATGCGCATCACACAATCTTTAGGATCAAGATCAGCGGGGATAGTAACATCAATTTTAGATAAACCACTAATAAGTTGAGCGACAAAAGTGATTACATTTTCACGAGCCTCATCGTGCTGTTGCTTGTGTGCTTGAAACCATTCGCGGTTGTTATTCTCGGCTAGTTCATTGAGAAAACGAAATGTATCAGATTTGATCATGGGTGCCATGATAAAAATGGTGTTTGATTTTGCAAATTTATGAAAAACCGTAAGGAGTGAACTAAGTTGTTATAAAAGATTTTGTTAGTTGAAGGCTCTGACTTTTAAACGAATTCAATTGTTTTTGAATGATGATGAGCTTTATGCGTTCATTATCTTTGCCTCATAACTTGAGGAGTATGATAAGAAAGACGTTAATTAAAAGAGTGTTTTTTGTTGATGGGCACCAAATGAAAGCTCATTTATTTCAGGACAAGGTGTATATGCGGATTTTTTTTTCTATTTTCCTGCTCATTATTTTCATATTGATTTCGTGTAAATTTAATCCAAATATTCAGGGTAGGGGCTCAAATGATTTGCAGGGTATTTGGGTGGAAGAGCAGGCAATTTATCAAGATCAATTGTTGGAATATACCCTACATACGTTCAAATTTACCTGTGATTCATTCTATCTGACATTTGATACTCACACAAGGGTTAACACATACCCCGGCAACTGCTTTAATAATGGACACTGGACAGAGTATGTGAAGGGAATCTATTCAGTAAATAAGGACACATTGTCTCTGAATGGCACATTTACTAAATCGAACTTTAAGCAAAAAATATCGGGTTGCTATCATATTGGACAATACGTGAAAGCTTTTGTGATAAAGAAGCACAAGGGTGACACTCTTTCTTTTCAGGATTTGTCACAGCATGTGCCATTTTCATTAAAACTAAAACAAAGAATAACCTGCATTCCTAAACCTATCAATTAGAAGATATATGAAAACCAAACATTTAAGAAATTTAGCAGCAATTGCATTTTTGTTTTACTTGCCTTTGCAAAGCATGGCATGGGGAGCAATTGGACATCGGGTAGTAGGTGAAATCGCCGATACTTATTTGAAGGCTAACACCCGCCTAGAAATAAAAAAAATCCTAGGAACTGAAACGTTGGCTATAGCTAGCACTTGGGCAGATTTTGTTAGACCAGAATCAACTTTTAGATACCTTCATAATTGGCATTATATCAATCTTGATCGGGGATATTCCTACTCACAACTCCAGGAGGTATTAAAGAAGGATACAAGTACAAATGCATACACCAAGATTAATCTTCTGGTAAAACAACTAAAAAACAAAGATTTAGTGGTTGATAAAAAACGATTGTACTTGCGTATGCTAGTTCATTTGATGGGAGATATTCATCAGCCTTTACATGCTGGTAATCAATCTGACAAAGGTGGTAGTGATATCCAAGTTGCGTGGTTGGATAGACCAAGCAACCTACATGAGGTTTGGGACTTCGAGCTCATTAATTTCCAACAACTAAGTTATACGGAATACGTCAAAGCAATTGATACTACGACGGAAGCTCAACGTGCATCTTGGACTGAAGGAGATCTTAGTAATTGGCTGTTTGACTCTTATCAAGTTTCAAATGCAGTTTATGCGAGTGTAAAACAGGGAGATAAATTGGGCTTTAGATACAATTATGATCATATCGCTACAGTTAATCAGCAGCTTTTGAAGGGGGGAGTCCGTTTAGCAGCCTTGTTAAATCAGATATTTGCGAGTTAGGGCTGATGAAGATATTAATGGTTTGCTTGGGCAATATTTGTCGCTCGCCAATTGCGCATGGTATTATGGAACAATTGATCAGAGAAGAGGAGCTTGACTGGGAGGTTGACTCTGCAGGTACAAGCAGTATCCACAAGGGATCTGCTCCTGATAAACGCTCGATAGCTGTAGCAAAAAAATATGGAATCGATATTTCAGCGCAACGTAGTAGGCAGTTCAGCCAAAATGACTTTGCTCACTATGAGCACATTTATGCAATGGACAAAGATAATTTTGCGGCTATTCTATCGCTTGCTCGTGATGAAGAAGATAAAAAACGAGTTTCATTGCTGGTAAAGGATACCAATGTCCCAGATCCCTATTATGACGATTCATTATTTGAGCCCGTATATCACATGATTGATCAAGCGTGCCGCTCGCTGATTAAAGACATCAGAAGCTGAAATATTGGGATTTTAGTACCTTCGCTGCATGGCTACGATTAAACCTGCGATCCCGAAAGGAACGCGAGATTTTTCACCAATTGAAATGGTGAAGCGCAACTATATTTTTGATACAATTAAATCTGTCTTTAGGAAGTTTGGTTATCAGGAAATTCGAACACCAACTATGGAAAATCTTTCTACGCTAACAGGGAAGTATGGCGATGAAGGAGATAAGCTCATTTTTAAAATTCTAAACTCGGGCGATTTTTTAGCCAAAGCTGATGGTGAAAAATTGCAAAACAGAAACTCGCAATTGATTACCGCTGAAATTAGTGAAAAGGCACTTCGTTATGATCTAACAGTTCCATTTGCGCGCTATGTGGTGATGCATCAGAATGAACTGTCTTTCCCATTCAAAAGATTCCAGATTCAGCCTGTATGGCGGGCTGATCGTCCTCAGAAAGGGCGTTATCGCGAATTTTATCAATGCGATGCTGATGTGGTAGGCTCTCCTAGTTTGTTGAATGAAGCTGAGTTTGTATTGATTTATGATGAAGTACTGAGCAAACTAGGATTGAGAGATTTTAGTATCAAAATCAATAATCGTAAAATATTGTCTGGTATCGCCGAGATCATTGGCAAGCCTGAGTTGATTGTTGACATGACTGTTGCCATTGACAAACTAGATAAAATTGGATTGGATGGAGTTTGTAAGGAGTTGATAGAACGTGGTTTTAGTGAATCAGATATTGATCAACTTAAGCCAGTTATTTTACTACAAGGCACTAATCGTGAAAAACTAGAAAGTTTAAGCACTATTCTGTCCAGGTCTGTTATTGGATTAAAAGGTATTGAGGAGGTAGAACAGCTATTTGCATATCTCGATCATTGGCAATTGCAGAAGGCAATAATTGAATTTGATATTACGCTTGCGCGCGGGCTTAATTATTACACAGGGGCTATCTTTGAGGTCAAAACGAATGAGGTTGCTATGGGGAGTATTGGTGGGGGTGGACGTTATGATGATTTAACCGGAATGTTTGGTCTCAAAGATTTAACTGGAGTCGGTATTTCTTTTGGTGCCGATCGTATTTATGATGTGCTGGAAGAGCTCGATTTATTTCCTGAAACAACAACGCAAGGAACTAAGGTTTTGATTAGCAATTTTGATAGTCAGGCAGAAGCATATGCACTTCCTCTACTTCAAAAATTGCGTGCAAATGGTATTGCAGCAGAAATTTATCCTTCGTCAGCTAAACTTAAAAAGCAAATGGTTTATGCAAATGATAAGCATATTTCCTATGTTATTTTGATCGGCAGTGATGAGATGCAGTCAGGCCTGCTCACATTGAGAAATATGCAAAGTGGTGAGCAGGGAAAACTCTCCGAAGAGCAGATTATTGCTCTTCTTAAATTAACTATATAGTTCTAAAGATTTTATGAATTTTACACTCACTGAGAAACAAAAAAAAACCTGCTTTCTTGCTTTTGTTTTCTTGCTTTATTCGGGTAGGTTGTGGTATATGTACATGGGTTATCTCAAAAACTATGCTTGGCTAGGTAACGGGGATGAATCCCATGTTTATATATTGGGATTAAGATTTTTTACAGATCATGTTTATCCCTATTGGGGCCCAGATATTACGTACTTCTCGAGTTCTCTTGCTGGAGGAATGCAGGGGCTACTTATTGGTTTGCCTTTGTTTGTATGGGCTCATCCATTTTCGCCCTATCTATTTTTATTTATGATGCTATGTCCTGCGATGATTTATTTGTCATGGTACATATCTAAGTTATTCCCAGATTTACCACGATGGCTTATATATGGAGCAATAGCTTTAGCTCCATTTACAATACACACAGGAATGAAAATTCTTAATCCTGCTTATGTTTTGTTTTTTGCTATTCCTTTTATGTTATCGCTGATCGAGATTTTTAAAATATTCCCTAAACGATATATTGGTGCTCGCTGGTGTTATTTCTGGATTGGATTGGGGGTATCAGCTGTCTTTCAGTTACATGCTTCATGGGCTTTTTTATTGATCTTATGGGGAAGTGCTATGGTTTATACTTTTCTAAAAAGACAAAGTTTTGCAGAAATTATTCCTTTGTATCTGAGTACTATCTTGGGGTTGATAGTGGGTGCAGTATCGCTATTGCCTACTTTATACCACTATGGAGTAGGTGTGCTGCTTCAAGAAGCACATAGTAGTAGTGGGCTGAGTTTTAGTATTCGAAATATTACAGACATAGGTGCTCTTATATATTACTTTGTAACATCTTGTGGCTATGAGATGAACTCTTTTAGTGGTGATTATCGTTGGATGCGTTTATGGGCCGAGTCGTATCGAGTTGGGGCTGTAGCCTATGTAGTATTACAGATTGGGGGCATTTTGATTTTTGTATTTCAGTTAGTTCTTCCTTTTTGGTGGAAGTGGCGCAATCATGTTATAGCATACAAGCGATTGCTAATTTTAAACGCGGTAATCATTATCTTATTAAGTAGTATGTATCTGTTTTCTACAGTGAGGCCAGGAGCACATGCTATACTTTGCATTTTTCCGTTATCTGCTATTTATTTATGCTGGTTTTTTCAGGGTGTTTTATTTATAAATAGAATAAAATATATATGTTTTTATGTGTTCGGTGGTTTATTGGTTTTTTATTATGTCACGATTGTAGCTGTAACAGATCAATTACCAGATTTTGGCTACCGTGATAAAGCATTTAAGGCTATCGAGAAGAAAGATGCCACTTTGTTTGAAACAAATAGGTACCCTCATCCCTCTCCACGTTGAAGGATTGATCTTTTTATTAAGATAAGGCTATGTTTAGTAACATTGTGATGACATTCCGTAGTACATTGGAAGATATTAGGTCGTAGAACGAGTATTATTTTTATGGAAACACAGGTAAAAGAAGAGGTACTGACATTCGAGGAAATGATGGCGGGGCTCAAACAATCGCATTACCTTATTTTATGGAATGACGACACAAATACCTTTGACCATGTTATCCATTGTTTGATAAAATATTTGGATTATACGGAGCAACAGGCCCAAAAGATTGCATGGACTGTTCACAATAACGGAAAGTGTATTATTCTAGAAGGTTCTTATACAGAGGTCGAAGTTTATCGAAAAATACTTCAGCAAGAAGGTTTGACTGTGAGTGTACAATAAAAATAGCTAAGCCAATGCTGCTATATGCTGGGAATAATAATGCTGGATGAGAGGTGTTTCATCCAGCATTAATTTATTTAGGAATTAACTAGAGTACCCGATTGAGAAGTTTTATAAATGTTAAAAGCGTGTTTAATCGGCTCTACAAAATCTAATTTCTCCCAGGTGAATAATTCTACTTCTAGTTTTTTAGTCTGGCCATTGCCATTTGTAAACTCCTTGGCTACTACTTTGCTTTCGCGTCCCATGTGCCCGTATGCTGCTGTTTCAGAATAAATTGGATTACGCAACTTTAAACGTGTTTCGATGCCATATGGGGTCATGTCAAATAGTTCTATAATTTTATTGGCAATCTCTCCATCAGAAAGATCCACATTGGCGGTACCGTAAGTGTTTACATAAATGCCCATCGGATCTTTTACTCCAATGGCGTAAGAAACCTGAACAAGAATCTCATCACAGATGCCTGCAGCAACCATATTTTTTGCAATATGACGTGTGGCATAGGCCGCAGATCGATCTACTTTTGATGGATCTTTACCTGAGAATGCTCCCCCGCCATGTGCTCCTTTTCCACCATATGTATCTACAATAATTTTACGGCCAGTTAATCCGGTATCGCCGTGTGGTCCTCCAATAACAAACTTGCCGGTAGGATTGATATGATATTTAATACTATCGGTGAAAAGTGCTTTTAGCTCGGGTTTTAGCTGCTTTTTAACGCGAGGAATTAGAACCGAAATAATATCTTCTTTTATTTTTTTCTGCATGGCTGATTCGCTAGCAAATTCATCATGTTGAGTAGAAACCACAATAGAATCAATACGAATTGGTTTATGATTGTCATCGTACTCAATCGTTACTTGTGATTTTGCATCTGGGCGTAGATAGGTGATTTCCTTGTTCTCGCGACGTAGTACAGCTAGTTCAAGTAATATTTTGTGTGCCAAGTCCAAAGCTAGTGGCATATAGTTTTCTGTTTCATTGGTGGCATAACCAAACATCATGCCTTGATCTCCTGCGCCTTGGTCTTGTTTTTTTACACGGTCGACACCCTGGTTAATATCGGCTGATTGCTCATGAATGGCAGAAATGACACCACAGGAGTTTGCTTCAAACATATATTCTGATTTGGTGTACCCAATTTTTTTAATGACATCACGTGCTATTTTTTGAACATCGAGGTATGTAGTTGACCGAACTTCACCGGCCAGAACAACTTGCCCTGTTGTAACAAGTGTTTCGCAAGCTACCTTTGAATCGGCATCCCATGCCAAAAAATTATCAATTAATGCATCTGATATTTGGTCTGCTATCTTATCTGGATGACCTTCTGATACAGACTCTGAAGTGAATAAATAAGGCATAAAACTTGATTTAGTTAATTATTTAAATAAATAAACGCAAGCAAAATGATGGTGACTAGGATGATGATTAGATACAATCAATCGTGTTTTAGCATTTTTTTTTACGTGGTTGCAATCAACGCAAATCAGTCCACCTCTTTTTGCAGAAACAAAGCTAGCATATATTTCTAGAAGCGCGAAAAATTGAAAGGTTCAGCTCTTTGGATGTAGGATGACATCTTTAAAATGACATTTTGATGAATTAAAGTGTATTTGCTGCCCCATCTTTACAGCACAAACCAATGGAGGATATTTTCTATTAGCTTAACTTCGCCCCGTTTAACATTGTATAGATCTCAATTGAAAAATATTCTTTTTATCATCAATCCCATTTCGGGCGGCAAGGATAAACGCCATTTTCCGGATAAGATCATTCAGCACTTGGATTCAAAAAAATTCAATCCTGATTTTGTATTTACAGAAAGAGTAAATCATGCTCGTGAGCTTGCTGAGCAAGCAATAAACATGGGTGTGGATTTTGTGGTTGCTGTGGGTGGGGATGGAACTATTAATGAGGTTGCATCTGTCCTAGTGGATAGTGATCAAATAATGGGAATTATTCCAGTGGGATCAGGGAATGGGTTGGCTAGAACATTAGATATTCCTATCAATGAGAAGAAAGCAATTCAGCGATTGAATGACTTAAGGGTAGATCGTATTGATTCAGGTGTTTTTAATAAGCATCACTTTTTTGGTATAGCTGGGGTTGGCTTTGATGCACATGTGAGTGCTTGTTTTGCACGGAACAAAACAAGGGGCTTGAGAGGGTATATGCACACGGTACTGTCTGAGGTTATCAGTTATCAACCACAACACTATACAATTGAAATTGATGGTAAGGTGCTTCATCGGGAAGCTTTTATCATTAGTATTGCGAATTCTTCTCAGTATGGAAATAATACCTATATCGCCCCATTGGCATCTGTGAAAGATGGTTTGCTGGACGTATGTATTATAAGGCGTTTCCCTTTATATTATCTGCCCATGGTGGGTTTTCATTTGGTTAATAAGACCGTACATCAATCAAAGTATATAGAGGTTATAAAAGGAAAAGAAATTGAAATACATAGAGAGAAGGCTGGGATTGTTCATTTAGATGGTGAACCAGAATGGATGGAAGAGGATCTTCAAATTGTAGTGAAGCCATGTTCGTTGCATGTTATTTATTGATCTTTTAGCATGTAAAGTCCACTAAGCATTGTATTGGTAGCTTACTCTTTTAATCGCGATTAAGATTTGGCTTGCTTTCTAAATAATGTGACTTGAATATGATGCTCAATTTCATCGTTTGTTAAAGGAATGACGTCTTTTTTCTGTGCGTGACCATCCATGGATAAAGTTGTTTCGCCAGTGCCTTTTTTTTGCTGAACGGTGATATGGTACATGGTATTATAGTATCTGTAATGCACCTTAAATGATTTCCATTCGGCAGGGATACATGGATCAAACCTCAATTTATCTGCCTCTCTTCGTAGGCCAAGAAAAGACTCTATAATAAGTTGATACATCCAGCTCGCAGATCCAGTATACCAGGTCCACCCACCGCGGCCTGTATGTGGAGGAAGTGCATACACATCAGCTGCCATCACATAGGGTTCCACTTTATAGATTGCTATATCTTCCTTCGTTTTGCCATGGTTCAGTGGGTTTATCATTTGTAATAATTCCCAGGTGCGACGACTGTCACCTAATTTGGCAAAGGCCATGATCATCCAGATCGCTGCATGTGTGTATTGCCCACCGTTTTCGCGTACTCCTGGAACATAGCCTTTGATGTATCCTGGGTCTATATCTGCTTTATCAAAAGGCGGATCTAAGAGTTGTATGATGCCAGCATCTTTTTTTACTAATCGATTTTCTGCTGATTTCATGGCTAGCAGTGAGTGTTCTGGTTTGCCAGCTCCCGATAGTACGGACCAGCTTTGAGAAATAGAATCAATTTGGCATTCGGTACCACTTGAGGATCCAAGGGGAGTACCGTCATCAAAATAGGCTCTTCGGTACCATTTGCCATCCCAGCCATGTTCTTCAAGACTTGCACTTAACTTGCTTGCATACTTTTTACAGCGAACTGCAAAAGCAGGATCGTTATGCATGTTGGCTATTTGGATAAACTTGATGAGAATATCGTACAGAAAGAAACCGAGCCAAACGCTTTCTCCCTTGCCATGATGTCCTACTCGATCCATGCCATCATTCCAGTCTCCCGTACCGATGAGTGGCAATCCATGTTCTCCAAAATTTAACCCATGCTCGATGGCTTTGACGCAGTGATCATACAATGTTGCCGATTCTTTGGATTGAGCTGGAAGCTCATAATAAGATTCTTCTTTAGGATTCAGTAAACGTCCTTCCAAGAAACAAGCTGATTCATCTAGAATCTGAATGTCACCCGTATGCATAATATATTGATAGGTTGTAAAAGGAAGCCAAAGGAAGTCGTCTGATATGCGAGTTCTTACACCACGTCCAATTGGTGGATGCCACCAGTGTTGCACATCACCTTGTTGGAATTGATGTGCCGCAGAAAGTAGAATTTGTTTGCGAGCCAGTGCTGGCTCAGTATGAAGTAATGATATGACATCTTGTAGTTGGTCTCTGAAGCCAAAAGCACCCCCTGATTGATAATATCCAGAACGCCCCCATAATCGACTAGATAACGTTTGGTAGGTAAGCCAGCCATTGGCTAACATGTTAATTGAACTATCGGGAGTTTCAATTTGTAAAGCATGAGTAGTATGATTCCAATAGTTTTTGACTTTCTCAAGTGCTTCATTCGCCATGTTGAGTCCTCTCGATTGGTAAATAACATCATACGCATGACTCATATCTTTTCCTGTTCCCAATCTGAAAACGAGTTCACGTTCTTCGCCATCAGCAAGCTCAAAATATACTTGCATGGCGGCGCATGGGTCTAAAGCAACACCTACTTTACCTGAGAGTTTTAAGCGATACATCGCATCTGGGTTTTGTAAAGAACCATTACGACCAATAAATTCAGTCCGGTCTCCGGTACTCGTTTTGACAACCTCATCTGTGTCAAAAAATGCAACCCGATTACCGAACTCGGTATTGTATGGATTCTTTGCAAAAAATGCACCTGTATTGGGATCAATCTCTGTGATGATATGCATGGCAGTTTTAGGTTTTAGATCTCCTAATACCCATTCTATATAACCAGTGGCAGAAAGACGACGTGCTTTACCTGTGCGATTATGGATCTTTAGTATAGTAAACTTGACGGGTTGTTCAAGGTCCACAAATGTGGTCATCGTTGAGTAAATGCCACTTTCGTTGTGTTCAAAAATACTATACCCAAATCCATGCTTTGTTGTGTAAGGTGATTCGCCCCCTCTGGGAAGTGGTGTAACAGACCAGAAGTCGCCCACTTCTTCATCGCGTAAATAAAAAACTTCGCCTGTTGAGTCACTTACTAAATCATTATTCCACGGGGTAAGTCGCATTTCGTGGGCATTCTCAGTCCATGTATAGGAGTGACCACTTTCTGTGATTATTGTTCCGAAATTCGGATTTGCTATTACATTGGCCCAAGGTACAGGTGTTCTATTCTTGGCATTTGTAGTGATGATGTACTCACTTCCGTCTGGGGAGAAATATCCTAGTCCATTTGTGGAAAGTGTTTCCTCCTGAGAGGTGTTATTGATCGCTTCTGGGACATAACAAGAAAGAGGTGATAAGTATGGAATAAGTGATTTTGCATATGCTTTGCGATTGACATGGTCAGCTAATGTTCCATTTGCGTCAGAAATATGAACGCGAGCAACAGTTTGGAAAAGTATGCGGTCTTCATCTGAGATTTGATCAGCAGATCGTACAAAAATACCTCCCTGACGGTCCAATAGTTCATTGGGGATAAGTGCTTGTATTCGATTGTGTAAATCTTGTCGATAACCTCCATTGTCTTCGTTCCAAATAATTAAATCTGAGACAAGTCCCTTAAGATGCCAGTACGTGTGGGCTTGTATGAGTTGTTTTATTAATGAAATGTTGTTGTGATCAGCTATTTGTGCAAGAACAATTGGGAGATCTCCTGAAACAGAATAGCCCCATAAGTCTGATTGTTTTTTATGGTTTTTAATAATAGTGGAAGGATCTGTGCGTAAAGCAGGATTTGTGAAAATAATGGAACTAGCAAGGCGTCCAAATAATTGTTCATCGGCATTTGTGGCATTTATTTGTCTGAGGATAACCTGGCTATGTGTCCACGCTAATTCAAAAACTCGGTTTTTATGATGTTTATCTTGATATTTCTTGATTAGTTTTTCACATACTTCTCGTGTATCTCCAGCTCCGGTAATGAAGTCTACAATGATGCTTTCTGAAGGGTCTAAAACGAACTTACAGCGTATTGAAATGATTGGATCTAGAACAGAGCCTTGTTTACCCGAAAGTGGACCCTCATGATTCATCGCTTCTGGATTGGCAACTGTATTTCCATGCCCAATAAATTCCATCCGATCAGTTTCATAAGATATTTCTGTTTTTATTGATCCATGTGTAATGATGGAGTGCAACATCCAAGGCGTTTCCTGATCATTAGCACGTGGTCTACGGGAACAGATAATCGTGTGTTGAAGCGGAATCACTTCTGTTTGAACAAATAGATTGCTAAATGAAGGTTGCATCGCATCCGAAGCTGGGGGAGCAAGTACTACTTCTGCATAACTTGTAAGATCGATCGTTCTACGAGTAGCGGATCTATTCGTGAGATGTATTCGCCGTATCTCAATATCATCTTCTGGAGATATGACAATTTCTGTATGGGTATCGATGTCGTGATTGGAGTTGTGAAAATCGACACGTCCCTGAGAGAAAGTTGCTTCGTAATTGCTCCCTTTTTTGCATGTAGGTTGGTAGGTGTTGGACCAATATTCGCCGCTATCAAGATCTCGAACATAACAGAATGTGCCCCAGTTATCGCATGTGAGATCTTCACGCCAGCGTGTAACGGCCATGTTTTTCCAAAGGCTATATCCTCCACCTGCGTTGGTAAGCATTGCATGATATTTGCCATTTGATAATAGGTGTATTTGAGGTATCAGTGTATCTGGTGTATTGATTGTCCGTACCTCTGTTTCATTCGTTGGGTGACTGAAGTCAGCTATCGGTGTGGTATGTGCAAAGAATGCAGATGTTTTTGGAATATGTTCCTGAAGTAGCAACAGACTTGCTTGAAATTGGGGCTCTGCTTCAAATCGTCGCTGCATAAGCTGACCCAGTAGCAAATATCCCAATGAGAGTAAACTCATCCCTTGGTGGTGAGCCATAAACGATTGTATAATCACTCTCGTTTGTTTTCGGGATAGTCGAGATGCTGTATAATCTATCGCTTCATAAAAACCATATTCTCCTTCAAAGCCACTCTCCGATAATAATTCTAAGTTTTGATAGGATGCTTCGGGATCAATCATGAGAGACAGAGCAGTTGCATAGGGTGCAATCACTAGATCGTCTTCCAAGCTTCTTTTTAGCCCTAGGCCAGGCACACCAAATGCTTGATATTGGTAATTAGAACTAGCGTCTACCATATTATATCCCGATTCAGAAACCCCCCAAGGTGTATTTCGCTGTTCTCCATATTCAATCTGTCTTTTGACGGCTGTTTTGTACGTCTGATCGAGTAATGTATTTTCATAGGTTGGCATGACCAGAAGTGGCATCAGATATTCAAACATGGATCCACCCCAAGAAAGCAGGATTGGATCTCCTCCTATATTGGTCAGTAGTCGGCCAAGTGCGAACCAGCTTTCTTCAGGTAATTTCCCTTGGGCAATAGCCACGAAGGTGCATAGCCTGGCTTCCGACGCAAGTAGATCATAATAGCCGGGGTCACAAATATGATCATCTACTTTGTAGCCTATGGTTAATAAATGCTTGGATCTATTATAGAGAAATTCCCATTCCATATCAGCCAAATTCATGCACTCCATGCTTAGTGTTTCAATAGATGTTAGTCGCTCTTTGGCACACTTGTGTGATTGAATAAGAGAAGTTTGAAATGCTTGAAGCCATTCATTTTCTTCGGCAGTATGGTCTTTATCTTCGATTGCATTCAACTGAGGGATTATGTCCTCGATCTTTTTAAATAGATGGCCTAAGTTGATGTGATGGTCAATCTGAATAATAGATAGAAACTTGTGTGAAGCAGCCGGTAGTGAGAGCCATGGCGATATAATTTGAAGATCATCTATTGCTTGTTTTATTTGCTGTGATAAAATGACTTTCCACCATTCTGCCATACTATCAGCCTTTATATGCAAGGTTTTAATAGCTGCCTCATAGCTTGTTTGTAGGCGAATGAGTCCACTGTATATGGTGTCTAGTGTATGTGGTTTGATTTTCTGTTCTGCTTTTAAGGCTGTTGTAAATTCGAGAAGAGTGCTATTGTTTTCTTGATTCATCGACTCTTTAAGTACTTGTAAGGTATCGGCTAAACCATCAAATACTTTAGGATTTGCAACTGCTTGATGTGCAAGCTCAAAAATACCCTGACGTAACGTGAGCAGATGAGCTGCAAAATTCCCACTATCCACGGTAGAAATGTATTTTGGGGGTAATGGTTGTAACGATTGTGTGTGATACCAGTTGTATAAATGGCCACGATATCTTTCTAGCCTTTTTAGTGTATTGATTGTGTTAGAGGTGCGTTCGAGAAACTGGTCTGTAGATATGTAACCAAAGTCATGAGCTGTAAGATTGGCAAGAAGTGACAAACCTATATTCGTAGGAGAGGTATGATGGGCAATCACCGGAGTTGGATGATGTTGAAAATTGTCGGGGGGCAACCAATTGTCTTCTGGCCCTACAAAACGTTCAAAAAATCCCCAAGTTTTACGTGATACTTTAAAAAGAAACCTAGTTTGTTTATCATTTAAAAGTGCTTTTGGTTTTGTTGGTGATCGATTCGTGAACCATGTGATATAGGGAGCCAATGCCCAAAGGGATAAAATAGGGCCTGCAATAATTAATTTAGCTGGACTATAAGTAATCAAATAAGCCAGGATGGAAAATGTGAGAAATGGTGATATCCACATGAGTGAATATGATGCAAAAAGGTTGTTTTTATTGGAATATTTTTCATTGTCAGAAGATTCCCATTCCAGCAGATGTGTATGGGAAACGAGCATGCGCCAAATTGTACGGACAATTGCAATGAGATTTGACATTGCTTCATAGGGAATACATATCAACGAAAATAAAGTCCGCTCAATGATATGAACACCTGTGCGTAATATAATGTTGATGTGATGAGATAGAAATAGGTCCTCAGGTTTGTTAAATGCATCCCAAATGAGTGTTACAAAAATGGGTAAGACAATTACTAACGATATAGAAACTGTCCAAAACAAGGTGGCATGTAGTGCTGTCCAACCTAAAATGATCAGTGATGTTAATGCTATCGGAATTAAGCTACGGCGGATATTATCAAATATTTTCCAGCGTGATAAAATAGATAAATGGTTTTTTTGTAGATGTCCATTGGCATCCAGAATATAGGGCAAAAACCAAAAAAATATTTGCCAATCACCTCGAACCCAACGGGTACGTCGTTTCATATCCGAGCGATAGGTCATTGGATATTTTTCAAATAATTCAATATTGCTGAGTAGTCCTGATCTTAAGTAACAACCTTCTAGTAAATCGTGGCTAAGAATTCGATTTTCGGGGAATTGGTCTTTTAGCGTTTTTTCGAACGTGTCGATCTCATATATTCCCTTTCCAATAAAAGAACCCTCGCCAAATAAATCTTGATAAACATCAGAAGTAGTACGTGTGTATGGATCTATACCGGGCTCGTTGCCATAAATA
Organism: uncultured Pedobacter sp.; assembly: GCA_938008555.1. Taxonomy (GTDB): domain Bacteria; phylum Bacteroidota; class Bacteroidia; order Sphingobacteriales; family Sphingobacteriaceae; genus Daejeonella. Next base: position 11,327 of record CALLKE010000043.1, on the reverse strand, counting down.
AGGCTATAGAATGAGCTATTGGAGCCAGGTAGTGTAACGGTCACACGTGGTTGCAGAATGCCATATCCCTCGGTAATACGCTTCTTTTTTCGGCTATATATGGGATGATTAAGGGGATGAGCCATTGTTGCAATCATTTTCCAGGCTGCTCCATGTGGTAATTGAGTGTCTGAGTCAAGTGTGATAATATATTTTACTTGTTTTAGAGCAGAAATATCACCGATGATCGACGAAAAACAATGTTTTGAACCTCCACGTAACAATCCATTGAGCTCACATAACTTCCCGCGTTTTCTTTCATAGCCCATCCATGTTTTTTCGCTCGCATTCCATCGGCGTGGACGATGAAAGAGGAAAAAGATACTCCGCTTTTGTTCTTGCTCATATCTTTTTTTAAGTTTTTCGATTCTTTTTTGTGCTAGTTGTAAAAGAATATGATCTTCTGCAAGTGTTTGTTCTGGAGCATCTGTAAAATCAGTTAATAAACCAAAGTATAAGTTTTGATTTCTGTTTGCTAGAAATCGCACTTCTAACGCTTTTATCAGCTCCTTTATGGATTTGGGATTTGCTAACATCGCTGGAATTACAACCAAGGTGCTGCAATCGTCAGGGATTTTATTTGAGAAATCCATACTTGGCAATAAATGTGGCTTCACAAGTAGTGTTGAGAAGAAATTAACAATTGTGATTGCACATTGGCTTGAGGCAAGTATGGCAAGAATACTAACCAATACAAGTAATTGATTATTTGTTGTATCATGATATGCTTTTAATAAAAAGCTTGCACTAATGGCTATTGTGATCAGAAAAGTAAAACCTAAATAGGCCAAAAGGCGGCTCTTCTTTAATATTCCCCAGAATGAATCAACAATAGAAGAGTGTATGTTGGCTGCTTTTTTTGTTTTAGATAGTCCTTTACCTATTAGATAGTAACCAACATGTGATTTCTGAAGATTTGGTTGACTGGAATGTATGTTTTGGCTAGCTAGCTGAATAGTTATTTTAGCTATTTGATTTTCTGGAATTCCTGATTTTTTTGAGAGATGTTCCACCGCATGACGGTACCGATCTCGGGTTGCAAAATCCATTCTTGAGTAAATTCCATTATGGTCTTGACGAAGTATCTGTTCAATAATACTGTGTTCTTCAACGAAACTCTTCCAGTCGATTGAATTAAGCAAACGAAGGCTGCCAATACTGTTACTAATCGATAATTGATTCGCTGCTTGTGTTTGTATTTCAGTATTGATCAGTTCGTTACTTGTGACTCCATCTTCATTCAATTTTTGCTCAATCCATGTAAGAGACAATGCGAGGGCGGATCCTTTTCCAAGTAATTGGCGAAACATTTCAGATACAAAAGCACTGGTCATAGGCGGATTCGACCTTGCCATATCACCCGTAACGAGTATCAGATTTTTGGGGTCATGCTCAGAGATATCCATCAGCTGCTTAGTCCAATAATCAGCCAGATTTTTGTTAATTCTGTCAGCGGCAATTTGTGCTGCAATTCGTCGGATATTTTCGATCAAGGCAAGGCGAAGCATGGTGGGTATGGCCCAGAGTTCGCCTATTTTAAGAGGTGAAATAGATTGATATGATTTTACAAATGTACCGAGGTGTTCTAGATCGACTTGCCCGTCGCTGTGGGATATAATTTGCAGTGCGATATCATAAACACGTGTTACACCTGTTGATCCTTTTAGTTGAGGTAAAGCCCGATCATATTCTTTAGGTAGATGTTTTTTAGCTGTGCGGATTTGCTCTTCTATCAAATAAAAATTATCGATAAGCCATTCTCCTGCAGGTGTGATAACACTGTTGTTTTTAATTGCTTCTACAATAAGCCTACGTACAGAATTTAATTCTTTTTCATTGTCAGATAATCTGCTAAGTAGGTGCCCCTTTATGGGTTTGTCACTTATTTGATGTATTTGGGCAAGCTTTTTACCATGTTGATCCATTTGATCAGAACTAAATAGCTCGGCTCTGAGTGGCTCTTCTTGGATATGATGTCTTTTGATGAGATCGCCTCTGCGGAAGTAGGCTTTTATTTCTGATACTAACTTCCACGGGGTATTGACTATTGACTTCATAATAAACGTTCATTTCTAGATTAAGAAATAGTGAATAGATGATAATGCTATTTCTGCATGCTTGTTTCAAAACTTTAGACAAATGATCTACATATAGGAAATGTTTGCTAGAAATATCTCCTATTCTCCATGAATGAACTACACAACCCAATTCCCTTTAAATAGAAACCTTCAGTTTATCTATAAGCCGTCCGTGGGCGTAGCATTTCCTCTAAAGGGGTGACCCACAATGATTAGAAATGTCAAATAAACCCCCTTGAGCTAGATGAGGAACATCATGGTGATAAGATGCTAGTAGCTTGAGTATATTTCCAAGCGTTTCAGATATCGCAGATTTTTCTTTAAAAGAAGGACTTGTCGTCATGAACATATAGTATTTAAACCCTTGAAGAGTATCCGAAAAATTATAAGGTTGCAGGATAAATGTAACAAAAATTGTGCATTTTTTATACTTGAATAATATTTTTTAAACTTTAATTTAATAAAATTTATTATAAATATTTGATTTTGATAAATGACTAGTTGGATTCATTGTCTTTTAGTGTGTGCTTTTGAAGTACAAGATCATAGCCGAGACGAGAGCCCTGTTTGAGCATGTATGTGATATGGTCAATGATGATCCGGGTGTTTGAATGGGGGCTTTAGCTTAAAGGCTGTCTATTTAGAAAAATAGTTAGCCAGGTAATAATGCCGCTGCTTCGGTATCAATAAACCAGTATAAACGACCGTATATAGGCTTGATTAATTGAGCAGGATACTTACTGGGCTGATAAGGACCATCAAGTACTTGATTTAAAACTTTGGCTTTGTTTTTACCTGTTACTAAGAATACAATGTGGTGAGCTTGATTAATCAAATTCGCAGTCATGGTAATGCGAAACATATTTTGCTCGGCCACGTATATTTCTTTTATCAGCCGTGTATTTTCAGAAATGACATCGGTATATGGAAAAATAGAAGCAGTGTGTCCATTTTCACCGAGCCCTAAGAGAATAATATCATAATGAGGGGTTTCATCTTGAAAGAATTTTTGGATTGTTTTTTCATACTCCATGGCAGCTTCAGCGGGTGAAAGTTCCACAGGAATGGGGTATATATTGGATGATGGAATAGCAACATGAGCAAGCAATAACGATTGTGCCATATATGCATTATTACGTTCATCATTGGTTGGTACACAGCGCTCATCTCCCCAAAATATGAAGGTTTTATCCCAAGGTATTTGATCGCGAAATGGTAAAGTTGAAAAAGCAGCATATAGTTTCTGGGGGCTATGCCCCCCAGAGAGCGCAATGATAAATTTGCCTCTTGTATGAATAGCTTTTTGAGCAATCTCTATTATCAATTGGCAGGCTACTTCTGTTAGCTCAGCATCAGTTTGAAAAACTTGTATTTTATTTTTGGGGTCCAATGTTATTTTTTTCAAATGGCATTACGATCCAATTATGTCCATCTTGGGCTATTAAAGCCTCTGCATCTTCGGGTCCCTGTGATCCTGCATCGTAGTTAGGAAAATTAGGTGAAGAGTTGGCAGCCCATGCATTTATGATGGGCATTAACACAGTCCACGCTATTTCTACCTGATCTGAACGCATAAACAGGGTAGCATCTCCTTGGAAAACATCTAGTAATAATGTTTCATAGGCTTCTGGGACGCCACTTGAGTAAGCATCATTATAGCTAAAAAGCATGTCTACAGGGTTGAGGAGCATTTTAAGTCCCGGTTGTTTGGCCTGGAATCGCAAACGTATTCCCATATGAGGTTGTATATTCAGGATAAGTCGGTTAGGTTGCCAGTTCTCGGTTGTTTCAATAGGGAATGAGTGATGTGGTACTGGCCTGAATTGGATGGTGATCACTGAGATGGTTTCATTCATACGCTTTCCTGTGCGTATGTAAAAAGGTACTCCCTGCCAGCGCCAGTTGTCGATGTAGAATTTAACAGCTGCAAAGGTTTCAATATTGGATGCTCGATGTACATCGGGTTCTTGTCTGTATCCTATCACTTTTTTGCCTGTTATCCACCCTGCGCGATATTGACCCCTGACTGCATGCGTGTGTATATCTTCTGGATTAAATTTTCTCAATGCATTTAATACATCTACTTTTTTGTTCCGAATTTCATCTGCTTCAAAAGAAATAGGTGATTCCATTGCGATCAGGCACATGAGCTGCAGCAAATGATTTTGTATGATGTCGCGAAGGGCTCCCGCCGTTTCGTAATAATTTCCTCGGGTTTCCACTCCCAATTGTTCTGACATCGTTATTTGTACATGGTCGATATAATTACGATTCCAGAGTGGCTCAAACATGGCATTTGCAAAACGAAATGCAAGAATGTTTTGTACAGTTTCTTTCCCTAGATAATGGTCAATTCGATAGATCTGCGATTCGTCAAATAACGTGTGTAGCAATGTGTTTAAACGTTGCGCACTCTTAAGATCATGTCCAAAGGGTTTTTCTACCACGATGCGACTTAGTTCTTTGTTTTGAGATAATCCACCTTCTCCTATTTTAGTTGCAATCTCCTCGAAAAAAGAAGGGGGAACAGCCATATAAAATATACGATTCACAGGTTTCTGCCAGTCCTTCTCTAGTGTATCTATTTGTGCTTTTATAGCTGTATAAGTTTGTGGACTAGAAAAATCTCCCTCTTTATAGCTAATGTATTTTTTGAACGTAGCCCAAGCTGCTTTTTTTGCTTTTCCAGTACGTGAGAACTTATTAATGCCTTCATGTATTCGTTCTTGAAAGCTCGCATTGGTTATCTGATCATGTGCTACACCCAATATGGCAAAGTGTTCGGGTAGCCACTGATCTAAATAGAGGTTATAGATGGCAGGCATTAGTTTTCGCCAGGTAAGGTCTCCCGCGGCACCAAAAATAACCAGAACGGTAGGTGCAATTTTAGTTTTTAATTCCATCACTTTGTTTTTTGATTCCAGTGTGTATGAAAAGTGCCGCTGCGATCGGTGCGCTCATAGGTATGGGCGCCAAAATAATCACGTTGTGCCTGAATGAGGTTAGCGGGTAGCAAGCCACTTTTATAACCATCGTAATAGGCTAACGATGCCATTAGCACAGGGATGGGTGTATCTGTTTCAATTCCTCTTTTGATAGCCATTCTGAGGCCAAGTTGACAAGCCTCAAGCTGGAGAGTAAGTTTTTTGTTGAGCATAAGATTCGGTAATGTAGGCTCATTGGAGTAAGCAGAAAAAATATCTTCCAATAAGGCTGACCGGATAATACATCCCCCACGCCATACACTAGCTACGGTATCAAGGTTTAAATGATATTGGTATTCTTTGGATGCTTTTTGTAAAAGTGACATGCCTTGGGAGTAGGTGGTGATCATCGAAAAATAGAGGGCATGTTCCAGCCAATCGATTAGTTTATGATGATTGCCATCTAGTGAAACCAGGTGCATTCCTAGATGTTTCTGGGCCGCAAGTCGCTCTTCTTTTAATGAGGAGAGGTTACGCATCGAAACAGCGGCATCAATACTTGGAATAGGCACGTATAGATCCATGGCATTTTGTGAAGTCCATTGTCCGGTACCATTTTGTTTCGAGGTATCGAGGATCATATCAATGAGCTCTTTGTTGCTTAGATCATCTGTTTGAGTAAAAATGTCAGCAGTAATTTCGACGAGATACGATTTTAAGCGACCCTCATTCCACCCTAGAAAGATGGTATGCAATTCGTCATTACTCATGTGAAGGCATCTCTTGAGGATATGGTATATCTCCGCAATGGATTGCATGAGTGCATACTCGATGCCGTTATGAACCATTTTTACATAATGTCCTGCCGATTTTGGGCCAAGCCAGGCGACACAAGATTTGTCATTTACTTTTGCAGAGATATCATTAAGCATAGGTTCCACACGTTCATAAGCTTCTTTTGTTCCACCTGGCATGATGCTTGGACCATGTCGGGCACCATCTTCTCCGCCAGAAATACCTATACCCATGAAATGAATATCTTCTTTAGCTAGTTGGTCAATTCGTCTATCAGTATCTGTAAAATGAGAGTTGCCACAGTCAATAACGAGATCATTTTTTGACAAAAAAGGTTTTAACTCAGTAATCACAGCATCTACTGGAGCACCTGCAGGCACGAGCATCATCACTACTTTGGGAGATTTTAATGCTTTGAAGAAATCACTTAACTGATGAGCGCCTAATACCTGACGGCCACCTGCATGATCCTCTAGTGCATGAATTTTGGCGGCGTCTTTGTCGAATCCGGCGACACGGTATCCATGATCGCACATGTTGTAAGCCAAGTTGCATCCCATGGTGCCTAAGCCAATCATTCCATAATCATACTGTGGTGTATTCATTCTCTTTACATTTAGGTACGAGTAGAAAGAATATTTTTAATATGGATAGACAAATGTTAGCGCACAAGATTCTGTTACCCTATTTATAGAATATGCATGTTTTGATCAGCTTTTTTGTTTCTTCTAAATCTTGAAAATGTAGTGTCTGCAAACCTATAGATGCTCCTATTTCTATCAAGGTCGCTGTGTCATCGATATATGAAGCGTGCTTAGGTGCTGTGTGTGAAATGTCACATGCCATGTACAACATTTCTTTATTTGGTTTACACAGGTGTGCATAGCAAGAAGATATGTAGGCATCAAACAACTCATCTAGCTTGAACTGTTTGATACGATATTCGTTTAGCTCGCGAACCTCATTACTCAGGGCAACTACTTTTAGTTGGTGTTGTTGCTTGAGCGTTTTGAAAAAACCAATGCATCCATCTAAAGCCTGTGATTGTTGAAACATAAAGGCTTTAAAATCATTTTTAGAAAAGCTAATGTTCCGATAAAAAAATACCGAGTCGGTATATTCATCTAAAGTGATTCGACCTATTTCATAGGTATTGAAAACAGTTTTGTGACGATTTTTGACTTCACCTTTATCTAACCCGAATTTCTTGATCGCTTCAGCTCTTGAGGAGGTGTCCCATCCATTGTTCAACAGAACACCGCTAATGTCTAGAAAAAGTGTCTTTATTTTAAAAGACTGTATGTTGGTCGGGTTACTCATGTGCTTTCCCTATTTTATTTTCGATGGCGGTTATCTTCTCTAACCTTCGCTGATAGCGTGGCGCATTGTTAAAGGTTGCACCCAAAAAAGCAAATACAATCTCTTTTGCCAGCTCAATTCCGATCACTCGTTCACCCATGCATAGGATGTTTACATCATCATGCTCCACACATTGATGGGCTGAATAGGTGTCGTGACAAACACCTGCTCGAATACCCTTAAACTTATTCGCAACTATGCTGACACCAACAGCACTGCCACAAATCAAAATGCCTCTCACCCCTTGATCTTTTTGAATAGCAGAAGCAACATTCGAAGCACAATCAGGATAATCATCATTGGTATTAACGTGATGAGTACCCATATCTAGTACATCATACCCTTTTTGCTGCAATTCAGTTACAAGCAATGTTTTATAAGTAAAACCAGCATGATCAGATCCTATAATGACTTTCACGATTGATGAGATAATTTGTTTTTTATTTTATCTACAATATTGGCTACTGTAAATCCATAATGTTTAAATAAATCGTTCGCAGGCGCACTGGTACCAAAGGTTGTCATTCCAATGACTTCTCCTTCTTTACCAAGCCATTCATGCCATCCAATTGGAGCTGCTGCCTCTACTGTTAGCCGCAGGGTAACTGATAATGGCAAGATCTGATCCTGATAGGATTTAGGTTGCTGCCTGAATAATTCCCAGCTTGGCATACTGATTACGCGTACATCAATTCCAATTTTCGATAATGATTCTTGTGCTTTCAAGATGAGCTGGACTTCTGATCCCGTAGCTATTAAGATGGCTTTGGGTATGTCTCCTTGTTCTTTGGATAAGATATATGCGCCTCTAGCAACACCTTTTGCAGGTGCCACTTGGTTGCGGTCAAAAATGGGTAATTTTTGACGTGAGAGTACGAGCATCGTTGGTCCCTCTTTTCTTTTGATAGCGATGCGCCATGCATGTGTGGTCTCGTTAGCATCCGCAGGACGAATAACAACCATATTGGGTAATGCTCTAAAAGTAGCGAGCTGTTTGATCGGTTGATGAGTTGTACCATCCTCACCAAGTCCGATCGAGTCATGAGTCATGACATAAATGACTGGTAGCTTCATGATAGCAGCTATTCGGATAGCTGGCTTGGCATAATCGGTGAAACAAAAATAGGTTGATGAAAAGGCACGCACACCCCCGTGCAAAGCTAAGCCTGATAGTGCGGCGCACATGAGATGCTCTCGAATGCCCCAATCTATATTACGATTGGTGTAATCATTTTTCCCAAAATAACCCGAGGTTTTGATCAGCGTTTGAGTAGAATCGCCTAGATCAGCACTTCCCCCTACTAGCCAAGGCAATTTGAGTGATATCGCATTGATCACATCTAATGAAACTGATCTAGTTGCTTTATCGCCATCAGTTGATTTATAAACAGGAATATTTTGATCCCAATCAAGAGGTAGTTCTTGTTTTAAGTATTGGTTAAATTGGGTGGCTAAATCAGGATACTTTTTCCTAAAGTGGCTAAGGGTTGTATCCCAGTCCTTTTCATATGCTTTACCTTTGTCAATAGCACGGTGCATGTATGTTTTCACATCGTTGGGTACGAAAAACTTTTTATCTGGCCAGTCATAAAATTTCTTTGTGAGTGCAATTTCTTCCTCGCCTAGTGGCGATCCATGTACACCAGATGTATCCTGTTTGTTAGGAGAACCGTAGCCAATATGCGTTCTTAAAATAATGATCGAGGGTTTATCGAGTACGTCTTTTGCTTTTTGGAATGCATCAGATATTACATCAATGTCATTTGCTGCTTCACCCACATCTTGCACATGCCAGTGATAGGCTTCAAATCGCTTGGCTACATTATCTGAATAGGTTAAATCAGTGCTTCCTTCAATAGTAATATGATTATCATCATAGAGATAGATTAGTTTTCCTAGTCCAAAATGCCCAGCAATAGAAGCAGCCTCATGAGAAGCACCCTCCATTAAATCGCCATCGCTACAAAAAACGTAGGTATAATGATCTACTATATTGAAACCATCTCGATTAAATATAGAAGCAAGATGAGCTTCTGCAATAGCCATTCCTACGGCGGTCATGAATCCTTGTCCAAGTGGTCCAGTGGTTGTTTCCACACCGGGAGTAAGTTCATGCTCAGGGTGACCAGCAGTGATACTATTCAATTGTCTGAACTGCTTAATATCGTTTATTGAAAGTGCATACCCTGTTAAATGTAACATGGCATATTGTAGCATAGACGCATGCCCATTAGAGAGTATGAAACGATCGCGGTTAAACCAATTAGGGTGAAGTGGATTATAGCGCAGATGCCTCATCCATAAAGTAAAAGCAGCGGGGGCCAATGCCATGGGGGCACCTGGGTGGCCTGAGTTTGCGTTCTCCACAGCATCGATGGCCAAACAACGAATCGTATCAATACATTTTTTTTCAATATTCATTGATAGATAGGTTGAGAACAGGATAAATGAAATGAATCTTAGGCAGTTTTTTTGAGTGCTTTATATTCAATTAAAATGCTGAATATGTTTTTTAAAATTAGAAAAAATATTAATCAATAGTTTAATTATATTCATTGCCAATAATCGCATTGAATACCTGTTTGCATGAGAGTTTGTATTCGATTTTAAATAGCATCTAGTTTTGATGTAGGTTTGTTGCGTGTTTTTAAGATAATCACATATGATAGTTTAGAATCGAGCGCATCATTACCTCATTGAAACAATCGAAATAATTTTTGTTTTTAACGCTTACAGATGAAACACACAAATTCAAAACAACATCAACTAACCGATGTAGCAAAAGCATTACTAGCTGGTAATAAAGGATTGCTTGCCATGGACGAAAGTATACCTACCTGTAATAAGCGATTTGCTAAGCTCGGTATTCCACAAACAGCAGAAGCAAGACAAGCTTATCGCGAGCTCATTGTAACTACACCCCAATTAGGTGCTTATATAAGTGGAGCTATTTTATATGATGAAACGATCCGGCAGCAAGCAAGCGATGGGAGCTCTTTTATCGAATTATTAAAAGCTGCAGGTATTATTCCAGGAATAAAAGTAGATATGGGCACCAGTGATTTGGCTGGTTTCCCAGATGAAAAAATAACAGATGGGCTCGATGGATTACGTGACAGACTTACCGAGTATGAGGGAATGGGGCTTCGGTTTGCTAAGTGGCGTGCAGTTATCTCAATTAATGATGGTATACCCACCGAAGAATGCATAAAAGCCAATATGCATGCATTAGCTCGTTATGCAGCACTATGTCAAGAAATGGGAATGATGCCTATCATTGAGCCAGAGGTGCTCATGGCAGGAACACATACGTTGTCAAAATGTTTTGAGGTAACAGAAAGAGTATTGAAAACGTTATTCTATCAATTATACCAATATCGAATTGATTTGGAAGGCATGCTGCTTAAACCTAATATGGTATTGCCAGGTGAGCATTCCACGCATCAAAATAGTGTCGAAGAAATTGCTGATGCTACTGTGAAATGTTTTCTAGCAAGCGTACCAGCAATCGTACCTGGAATCGCATTTTTATCTGGAGGACAAACGAGCGAGTTGGCCTCTGCCCACCTTAACAAAATGAACATGAAATACAAAGCCCAAATACCTTGGGTACTTACATTCTCATTTTCACGTGCTATTCAGGCACCCGCCCTTGAACTATGGGAAGGAAAAAAAGAAAATGTAGAGGCAGCACAGCAAGCCCTGTGTTACAGAGCAAAATGCAATAGTGAAGCCCGAAAAGGGGAATATGTGGCCATGTGAAAAGTATGGAACTTTATTGTTCCTTTTTTAAATAAATTATAACGATGTCTAAAAAAAATAAATTAGCCAATGGGGTTGTGTATTCGACGGATCCTACCTTTCAATACAATTTTGATGAGGAACAATCCCTAAATACCTTACCTCCTCAACAACAGAATCTGCGAGTACAACTCGACAGAAAACAAAGAGGAGGGAAGGCTGTCACATTGATTACAGGTTTTGTAGGTACTCCATCAGATTTAGATATACTAGGCAAAAACCTGAAACAAAAATGCGGTGTTGGAGGAACTTCTAAAGATGCAGAGATTCTTATTCAGGGAGATTTCAGGGATAAAATATTAACTCTCTTGCAAAAAGAGATCGGAAGAGC
>CALLKE010000042.1 GCA_938008555.1 uncultured Pedobacter sp. | reverse complement strand
TTACAGTTAAGGAGAAACCAAAGCCGAAAGTCATTACTACACAAGGTCGTGACCCAAATACAGTAGATATGTTCTGTGACTTAACAGATGCCCAAATCAGCAAATATAGTGCTGTTTTAAGTCGGGTAAGTGATATATCTGACCTTTCCACATTCCCAACTTATGATGCTTTCACCTTGTTTATTGCTGGCATTTTAAGAGACCCAAAATCAGTACGTGAAGAAACAGCAAAACGTATATTTTCAGCCTTGCGTAAACATACTGATTTCAAAAAAGGCAGTTAAAATGCTGAAACTTAAAAATATAGAATTATTCAAACTGCATTACATCTACTTCTTTCCAGTGGTATTTTTCCCATTTTCGAATATTTACCAATTTAGAAATAATTCAGATATTCAATCATGGCTATTCAGTAATTTACTGATCAGCATCACGATTGTACTAGTCCCACTTTTCCTTGCTTTAAGCATGCTCATCACTAAGTTTTTATACCAAGATCAGGATAAAAATACAGATTTCTTTTCAGTCGGCTTGGGTTTTCTTTGCCTTATATTTTTAATGGGAAGCAACTATTACCAATTTCAGAAATTTTCTGGTGGAACAGACCTGAGTATTGATTATTATCGTATGGCTCTGATGGCAAGTTTTCTAATGAGCTGTTTTATATCAAACCTATGTTTTGCTTTGAAATATAATAGGACTTACGCATTGACAGATTCAAAAAAGTATTAAAATGCTTTATAAAGTATCTGTGATTAGACGAATTAAACATGCTTCTACAGCAACCTGTACTCTACCCATTTATATGGGCTTTCTCATGACAGAACCGAACTCTATTAGCTGCACACAACTTGCCGAGACTTATAACATCTCGCATGATAGTGTAAATCGCTTTCTAGAGCGTGAAGACTACACACCTCACGACCTATATCAAGAAGCAATTCAACATATTGATAATAATAAACTTATAGTCAGTATTGATGATACTGTTTTAGATAAACCATATAGTCAACATATGGACTTAGTTAGCTATTTTTGGTCAGGCAAACACCACCGATCCGTCAAGGGTATTAATCTCATTACCTTGTATGCGACAGATCAAAATGGTCAAAATATTCCAATTAATTTCCGAATTTATGACAAATCTGAAAGTAAAACCAAGAATGATTACTTTATGGATATGTTAAGTGAAGTACTCAGTTGGGGTGCAAAGATTCAATTTATTACAGGTGATAGTTGGTATTCATCGACTGCAAATCTAAAAACCATAAGAAAATATGGTATTCGATTTATGTTTGGTATCGACAGTAACCGTAAGGTTTCCCCAGAAAAAGGACAATGGTTTCAACTGCGTTTATTGCCAGATTTCCATCAGGGTCAAGTGGTCTGGCTCAAAGATTTTGGCTTTGTACAATTATTTAAGACTCAGTTAAAAGAACAGCAGAGGTTTTATATTGTGCATCAAGATGAAGATGATTTATTGTCCTTTGAGGGTTTTCATGAATTACATTCAAGTCATTGGAAAATAGAACAATATCACCGAGTGATTAAACAGGTTTGTCATATTGAAAAGTTTCAAGTAAGACGATCTAAACTGATTTTGAATCATATTTTTGCAGCCTTGATGGCCTACGTCGAGATACAAAAGAACCAGTTTGAGCGGATCTTTGAAAATGTATATCGTTGGCAGAAGAAATTATTTAGACCAATCATCAAAGACTTCATTGATGACTTTATTCTCGATAAAAATCATCTGCTACCACAGAGAATCTATAAATGATAGTGCGTAAGTCCTAATATAAAAACTATAAAATCAAAGTGACTCAGGACGAATATCAAATTGATTTAAAAATAAATATTTGGACATAAAAAACAAAAATATTTATTTTTAAAGAAGGTGTTTTTTATAAGGCGTATAATGAAGGGGCATTTTTGCTAAAAGATAAAAACTATAAAGTAGCTATTAAGCATATAAAAAGTATAGAAAACGAAGTTTTAAGTATTGGTTTTCCAATTTCTGTATTGGAGAAATTAAAAGAAAACAGGCAGCCTGAGGAATATGATAACTATTGTAGCTTACAATCAAATATAGTATTTAGTTTACTACTCTATGAGGAGTGGTATCAAAATCAAATAGCT
>CALLKE010000041.1 GCA_938008555.1 uncultured Pedobacter sp. | reverse complement strand
CGTATCTTTCGGGTTACTCACTGGGTAGAAACTTCAGATGATTGAAGCTCAGTGGTCTTCTCAAACTCGATTATCCTACAAGTGCTGTGGGGGAGTTTGAGGGGGCTACTGAGTTTTATTGCTTAGATGATTGATTATTATATACTTAGTTATACTACTAAGTTATACAACAAAGTAGGAGGGATTATGGCCGTAGAACATCTAGCTCATTATGATTTGAGCCAAGAATTTAAACGATTAGGGTATTCAACTGAGACTAATGCTTGGTTATCAGTGAAGCAAATTAATCAGGTAGTGAAAGAGTACTATCCTGACATAGCAGCAAAGCTAGGAAATATTAAAGTTAAGGACATGGTTAATCTGAGTATTGCGTTAGGTCTTCCTCTCCGTACTCAAACCAAGATGAAACAACTTACTGAGAACCACACTTCAGACTCTTGTCGTAAAACAAAGATGACTAACGTGCAAAAGAAGTTGCTAAGATACCTAAAACATCTTGGTTATGTCGAAAAGAAGATTAAAATCTTGACTGACAAAATGCTCTACGATGTAATTACCAAGCATTTCAAGATGCTAGAGCATAAGTTTCCTTATCCAACTTTCAAAGATGCTCCTGCTATACTGAAGAGTATGCAGCAAGTAAGAGAAGTTAAAGCTCAAGAGTATAACAAAACACTAGATTCTAAGAAAACAGTATTGAAAAATGGTGAAGTAGATGTGTCAAGCAAAGAGTTCTTGAAAACATGGGAATGGAAGACATTACGCTACGAAGTCTTACTAGAACAAGGTGCTAAATGTAGATGTTGTGGTGCAGATAAATCGACAGGTGCAATTATGAATGTTGACCATATCAAACCTAGACGTACACATCCAGAATTAGCTCTAGATAAATCAAATTTACAAGTGCTCTGTGGTGATTGCAATATGGGTAAAGGTAGTTGGGATACTACACCTTGGTAAGACAATAGCCTGTCTCTTTAGCTAGTTGCTTATCAATATTTGACAGCTAACACTAGACAGGCTATAACAAATATTTACAAACTAATTCTAAATAAGCATAAAGCCCCTTGGTGAAAGCCTTGGGGCTTTTCTTTTGTCTAAATTGTTGACAACAACCTGAAAAGTATTTATTATGCACAACATATTAACTCATGGAGGAAGATATGTATAAATATGAGATTGTCTGGGATAAACAAAATAACACAGTAACTTGTGGAAATCTCAAGTTGACGAGTTATACATTGCTTACCAAAGACACCTTCTTTCGTGAAGTGACAGGGAGTTACGTGAATGTTCAGCGAAATGGGTTAGCAAAGAATAAAGCAATGTGTGAAGAGTTTCAAACATCCTTTGTATCTACTTATAAGCACTTTATGAAAGTACAATACACAGCTTTTGTTGGACGTATCCCAAATAAGGTTGTAAATAACTATTGTCGTGTTTGGTATAAGAAGAAAGGCATTATTCCTAATCTGATTAAAGATGTTACTAAAAATCTGGAGGTTATCAACCAAGTAATTGAAGATGGTAATACAAATATCCTACCATTCGTTGTATTCTCTGGAAAAGATACACAAACATTGAAGAAGGAATTTGGTAAAGGTCTATGGAAAAAGGTATGCAAAAACTCTGAGCATCGTAACAAGATGTTATTTGAAGCTACTTATTGGAAAGAATTGACTGGCTTTCCGACATCTGTATTACAAAAACTTAAAATGCTTAAGTATCATGGCCCAGAACTTATGTATGAAATTGGTAAATGGTACACAAAGTATTTCAAAGGAAAATGGTCTACGCTTAGTGCTAGTGAATTTATTGAAATAGTTACTGTATTTAGAGATACAAAACAAATGGCCGGACAATTAGGTTATACCTTTAAGCATGACATGCCATATGAAGAAATCAGTAAGTTGCATGATAAGTATGTGCAAGCAATTAGAGAGAAGCAATACAGCAATGAACGGTTTAATTGGCTGTCTGAGAATAACATCTATTCCCATCATGAGCAAGGTGAATACTCAGCAACATTGTTAGATAGTCCACTAGGTATCAAGGAAGAGGGAGATTTTATGAGGCATTGTGTTGCATCATATATCCCAAACGTGGCTAATGGTGGATATTTAGTATATTCTGTTCGTAAGAATAGTGACCAAACCAGCACTATCGGGTACATTAAAACAGAAAATGGATGGAAAATTCATCAACATTATGGGAAATGTAATAGTGTTATTAAAGAGCTTATGGAAATTTTGGTCGCAAAAGCAGTGGAAATGGAATTAAACAAAATTCCCTCTTGACAACCCGCTCAACATACTCCATAATCCGTTTCATGTTCAACGTAAGGAGAGAAAACAAATGCTAACAATTAAACAGGGTGATGTGTTTGAAGAACTGAAAGCTGGAGATGTATTTGTTCACGGCTGTAATGCTCAAGCTGTAATGGGAAGTGGGGTTGCTAAGATTGTCAAAGACAAATGGCCTAAAGCCTACCAGCTATATAAACAAGAAGTGTTGCTAGGTAAGTTGAAGATTGGACAATGGAATGCTTGGTGGGATACGTCTAAGGATATTGTAATTGTAAATTTGATTACACAACAAGAGTTTGGTAGAGATAATGCTAAAACATATGTTGACTACAATGCTGTGAAGAATGGTTTACTTACAGTAGTTGCAGACGCTACACAATCCTGTAGACGTATTGTATTTCCATTCATCGGTGGAGGCTTAGCTAATGGTAATCGAGAAATTTTGCTAGACATTTTCCATAAAGTGTTCGATAATGCAGAAATTGAAGGTGTCCTAGTAATTAACTAAGGAGAACTAAATGAAATTTGTACGTGTATCTAAAATTGCAGAGCAACTGAACATGGATGTAGCTACTGTATTTGAAATGGCGCAGAAGAAGCTGTTTGATAAGAAAGTGTACTGGCTTGGAAAAGATAAGGATAAAGTTATTGAATTTCATAGCTCTACTAACTACTACCACGAAGATTGTAATGGACTTGTGCTAATACTCGAAGATGGTGTTATTACATATGCTAGTGAAGATTTCTGCAATGAAACTTATGACGACTTCTACACAGATAATTTTCTACAAATCAAAGTAAAAGACTTTGACATCATCTATAACAATACAGTAGAATTGTCTGGTGAATACACGAAAGAACAGTTGCAAGAAATTTTGAATAGCATGGAGGAATAAATGGATTTGCCAGATAAATTTAAGTTTGAAGTGGTAGGTGGAGAATTTCCTGTATACTTTGCAAATAAACTAAATTCAACAGTGTATGAAATAAGTTGGGAAGATAATGATCAAGTTAAAAGTTGCACGTACACTGTACCGTCAGTAGAGTCTGGAATTAAAACTAACAGATGGAAAATCATCAAGGAGGGAGAAAATATGAAACTGAAGCCATTCAACCTAGAAAAAGCTTTGGCTGGAGAGAAAGTTGTAACACTAGGGGGACAAGAAGTAGTAAAAATTGTACACTTTAAAGATGCAAATATTGATGAACGTGTTATCTTCCAAGTAGAAGATGTAGTATACTTGTGCAGTGAAGATGGAAAATATTACAAAACTGGTTCTGGATCGCAGCTAGACCTATTCATGGCTCCAACTAAGAAACAAGGATGGATGAATATTTACAGTAGCCATACTTATAATGTAATGGCTGGAGGTGGTAATATTTATAAAACATATCAAGAAGCTGTTGAGAATTCAATGGATGGGTTAATTACTACAGTAATGGTTGAGTGGGAAGAATAACATGAAAATTAAAGACCTATGGAATAAACTGTTTGGTAAGAAAACTAAGAAGATTGCTGAGCTAAGTAAGCCACCAAAGCGTAATACTGAGAGTACATTTAGTTTGCCAGAACCAAAACAGTATCCTAAGATGCCTGCTGTAAAAGCTCCAGCTCGTCCAGTAGCTAAGGCTAATAGCAGCTATTTTACACCTACAGCGTTTACGCCTACTCCGGTAGTGGTACACAGCAGTAGTGAGTCTCCAGATTTGATTACACCTGTGCTTATCTACTCTATGTTGAATAACAATAGCCATTCCTGCCACGTAGAGGCACATACAAGCTCACAAGTAGGCGAGGTTGCTACACAGGTAGCTGAAACACGTACAGAGCCTTATAGCTATGTTTCTGTTGAACCTAACTATACGCTATCTAGTGATGATAGCAGCTCTAGCTATAGCTCATCATATGATAGCTCTAGTAGCTACGATAGCAGCAGTTCATCAAGTTATAGTAATTAAATTGGAGGAATAAATTATGTGGATTTTCTGGGTATTACATTTGTTTGCTTTGTTGTTTTTCTGGCCTGCGTTGTTTGTAACAATTCCGTTACATGTTATTGCAGGGAAGAAATAATATTTTACCAAACACGTTGACTCCTACTATATGTATGTTAAAATATACTTTTAGTAGGAGATTATAATGGGTAAGCATGTAGAGTATTATAATGGATTTAGATATACTGATAAATCTGGACAAGAATTTGAAATTGTAAACTACGTAGGTAGTAAGAAAGTTCAGGTTAAAAATTTAGCAACAGGTGAATTGTCTTGGACTAAGAATGAAATTATTCAGGCTAAAAGAGGTTCAGGAAGTGAGTATAAACCGAAGACAAAACGAAATCCATCTCCAGTAGTAGGCCAGAGATTTGAAACTGAAAATCATGGTTGGGCTACTATTATTGCTATTAACGGCTATAAGATGGACATTGTGTTTGACAATACCGGAGCAATAAGAACAGACGTTTATAGAGCGGTAACATATTCAGGTAAAGTCTCTGATCCATCTGTTGGCAGGATACAGCTAAAACGTTTTTATGATTTGTTCAAAGTTGGCGCAATATTTGATACAAAGCGATTTGGTAAGATAGAGATTGTTGAAGTAGTTAATTCAGTAGGGATTACTATCAAGTGGTTAGATACAGGTAGAATCGCAACTGGCTTATCTTCTGGAAGCATCTTAAGTGGCGATCTTGTCGATAAAGTTCGTAAAGATGACTCATGGAACTACTTGAATGTAAATTCTGAAAAGTACTATGTTTATTGTGCAAAACAAGACAATGAAATTGTTTATATAGGAAAAGGGATTGGCAGGAGATACCTACATATTAATTCTGGGCGATCTCATAATGTACAATTGAACAGGCTGTTCTTTTGTGAAGGCAATCCACTTGTCACAGAAATTTTGCTTGGAGGAATAGAAACTGATGAACAAGCTACTAGACTGGAAAAAGAGTTTATTCTTGAATTCAATCCAATCTATAACTCTAAGATTTGCAAGTCAGAGTACTAAGCCATTGATTAATAAGGCTTATATTTCGTACTAGACCCATAACCCCTTGATTTCAAAGACTTTTTGTAGATTTGAAGCCCTAGGCCAGATTTATTTGACAGCATTTCATGCAAAATTATAATAAATTGCTGTAACAAATACAGTATAAATCTGGCTTAACTCTAAACAAACCGGCTTTACAAGCCCAGCAATATTGTGTAGTATTTGCTACATAATATGTAACAAAGGAGAAATAAGTGCATAAAAATGTTGATGAAATGTCTGATGAAGAACTATGCTATTGTTTGGCTAAGGCTGGAGCTGCTGAGTGTTATATCTATGGAGAGAGCTACAACTCAGCTCGTGACTCTATTACAAATGTATTTGAAGAGGGTACACATAAGCTGTATAGACCAACACAAGTAGCTGACCAATTCTGTACACTACTAGACAAATACAAGCCATACGTTTCATATGATAACTATTGTGTTATTGTTGAAGTGATATCAGGTCATCGTATTAACTTGTACGAAACTAAGCTGAATTATGCTACATTCAAGGACTATGACAACAATGTAAAGAAAGCCTTGTGTAAAGCTATTGTAGCACTACACTATGGATATGAATTTGATTTGGAGGAACTACGAGATGAATGAAGACAATAAAATTGAAGATTATTTGATACACGGCTGGGCTATTGATGTAAGAAATTATGCAGAATGGTATGGAATCTCATTGAAAGTAGCTACTAGAGAAATTAAAAAAGCTTGCATTAAAATGGGATTTCATGCTTTTTGGGATACAGAAGCAGTAGGGTGCATTATATTAAATAGATATAATGCGCATGTATACCATACACTTAGTAATTCACTCGAAGAATCTATTAGTAGTGGTAAGTATGAGTATTTAGATAACGAGCGTGTTATTAAAAAGAATGGAAATGGGTGGAAAGCTAAGATTTATAAATCTACTGCATTAAAACAATATATTAAAGAAGTATTGAAGCCATAATTTAATAAAGCTGTGTAACAAATTATTATAGCCCTCTCGCAGAAATGCTTGAGGGCTTTGTCTTGTCTGGGAAAATTTCAGGAATTTTTAAAATTTAGTTTGCTAAATTCTCCGCCCCAGAGGGTGAAGCTGATAGCTGACTCGTGGTCATTTATAAGCTGACCGTTGGTCAATTGACGAGTTTTCGCTGCGTTTCGAGCGCCCACGGTGCCCTTATTGCCACACTAGCACAAGCGAAAAACCTCGTCAGCTCCTATTTATTGTTTTAGAGCATGTATCCATTATAGGACAACCCTAGCAGGCTGGCAAGCGGTATTTTTGAATCGATAATACCAGGTTAAAATAGTTCTGGCATGGTTCGTGCTACATTATATAAGGTGAAAACATGCAATTATTTCAGGATTATTTGCAAATAATGTTTGACAGGATATTATCCAATCGCTTATAGTAACCACATCAGCAGCGAACAACTAACAAAAGGTAACAAAATGGATCACTTGTCAGAGTTGGCAAAAAAGATAAAAACAGAAAAACTAGACTATTTGTCGATTGGCGACAAATATATGTTAGTGCAACGTGTTGACGGCATCTGGCTAGAAGAATCTAGCTTCGACTTCACTGGAAAAAAACTAGCGTTTATTTGCGAATAATCAAATTTGAGCCGCTATAATAGGCGGGTATAATGCTAACTGGTATTCTAAAATTATCTGGAGCTAAAACATGACAATTAAAAAAGTTAATTGCTTTACTGTAAAGCGTAATAGCCCACTAGGATATAACCCTAATCATTTCGTTATATCTGGTGGCGAAAATCATAAGCAATGGATCATTGATAATTGCGGCGCACCCAATGAGCCAGCGCCGGAGTTTATTGATTTTGAATTGCCAATTATTATTGATGGATCTGGCTGGTATGCAAGCAAAAAGGGTAATTTGTGGTGGATTGAGTACAAAAACGAAAATATAATTATTGGATATTTGATTGGCTCAATCATGATTGATAAAAAACAAGCTACTAAAAACCTTAATCGCCAGCGTAATAATTTGAATTCAAAAATAGCTATTTTTGATATAACAGGTCGAAGAGGTGGGTTACTTGACAACCAAATAATTGTCAGCAAATTTGAGTTTTAGCATCTTCACATAGGGCATTGCCATGAAAAAGACCATTAAAGTATTCTGCCAGTATTCTAATATCGATCACGCTTTGATTAAAGCCGTTATCCGCCAGACCGGCGGTTGGGATGCCTTTCAAGAACAAGCACTGAACATTGCAAATCACGGTATTAACGCTGGTTTTCACGGTTTTATTTACTACTCAGATACGTGCAAATTTTATGATACAAACAAACGCCTAATTGTCGAAATGACCGAAAACATGGCCGATGATTATGGTCAAGATATAATTATGTTTGTATTTGGCTTCAATTGTCTTAAGGGAAGCGAAAAGCAAGACATTATTAATACGCTGTTTAAGAGTAAACGCTACCATGACACAAGCGTTGCAAATGCTCTGGCTTGGTATGCTGCTGAAGAAGTAGCACGCGCATATGCTGATTGGACTTACGAAGAGCGCCACAAATGAGCGAATCAAACATGTATACAATCCGCCGCAATTGCGCATTATGGCAAGTAGTGTCAAAGGCCACAGGAAAGGTAATTTTTTCCAGCCTTTCCAAGGCGAATTGTAAAGACTGGCTAGAATCTAATTATTCTAGTGATGAAAGTGATTAAAAATGAAAACTTATAGTTTGTGGATTGAACAAGCAAAACGATTTGATAAAATTGTAGACTTCGCCTCTCCGATGTCGGCATGGAACCCTGATATGTTAAAAGCCCATCGCCTTGCCAATGGTAATATTAATAAAGCGATTGAAGTTTATAAAGGTTTGAAAAATGGATTTTCCTAAGCCAAATCAAATTGCTGCAATAATTTTTAACTCTAACAAAATACCGAACAACGATATTGATATGCACGTTCGCGCAATTCTAGCAGGCGATTACTCTTTGCAAGAGCTGTTGGCGAACGCTGATGCATTTTACTCCGTGAGCGGTTACACACTAGAGTATGAATTGCAATTAGCTGTATAAATACACATGCCCCTATTTGCCACATAAACGGCTATAGGGGCTTTTTGCTATGTTTAAGCCATGTTACCCTAAGCCATGCCTTAGAAATACACTGGCGATATAGGCATGTGCAAGCAAAACGATTTGCAGAATAATCGACACAAATCACAAAATAGTTGTTTACAAGCTTTGGCGTTTGGTTTAGAATTCATTTCATCAGATAACAAAACGCAAACAAAAGGACTATCATGAGAAAGCAATATGTCGTTGTAATCGAGAATAATGAGGATTGCCCTATGGCATGGCGAGTAAAAGAAGTTGTCGAGGCTCTTTACGATTCTACTGCTGAGGTTTTTGCTGAATCTGCAGCAAAACGCTGGAATGGTAAAGTGGTTTCTGTTACTAAATTGACTGAAGGGTAATATCATGTTTAATATCACGCCAGCACAGCAAAATACAATCAACCAATTGATGAACTATGATAATATGCAAACGGATGTTATCAGCCTGATCGGCGT
>CALLKE010000040.1 GCA_938008555.1 uncultured Pedobacter sp. | reverse complement strand
TATTAAGGAGCTATCATGGATACTGAGCAGTATGTGTTTGTTAAATGTAAAATTGTAGGGAAAGGCACTATGTGCTATACGCTAGAAGATATTATTGATCTTGTTGTTGTAGGGATGGAAAATGGAGAGTATAATCACAAATTTTCTATCTTCAAGTATGACTCAGTACCTCTTGATTATTTTGATACTAAAATGGTAAAGAAATCTATTACTAAATCAAAGGAGAAAACTAATGTCTGATATCAAAACTGATAGCCTATGGCTAATGCAAGGGGATTGTCTAGAGCGTATGAAGGAAATCCATGATGGGAGTGTAGATATGATTCTTGCTGATCCACCTTACGGTGTCTTATGTTAGCAATAAATATGTAGTAATTTGAGTGAGGTGGTTAGGTGGATGAAGAGTTGGTAATTGAACTATATCAGTGTGGCAGAACAATGCGTTCTATAGCTAAGGAATTTAATACAAACCATAAAGTAGTATCTAAGGCGTTAAAGAAAAATGGTATACAAACTAGAGAGCCAAAGAACCTGCGGGGTATGAGGAAATTTGATTCTGATGTTGAACGAAATTATAACAACATGGCCACGCATTTACGATTTGAAGTCACTGTAGAATGGTTAATGCAGTTTTCAGATTTTAGTAAGTTAAAATTATTGAATGATGTAATTACAAATCGCTCAGGTCGGTGGGATGTTTCAACGGACTGGTATAAAAGCTACATAGAGAGGTTCTATAATGATAGACAGTTCAATAGCATTTATGCGGTTTGGATTAATAGTGGAAAGTTGAAATATAAAAAACCATCGATAGACCATATAATACCGAAGGCTAAAGGCGGTACAAACTCTCTTGATAATTTGCAGTTTCTGTCATGGTTTGAAAACAGGTGTAAGAACGATATGAGGCAAGAAGAGTGGGATGTTTTAAAATCTAATATACAGGAGTATTTTGTTTAATGTTTACTATAACTAACGAGAAGGAGGTACAGCCCGTAGGGTGCGTATTGCCTAACACGTTGGTTCATGGAGATTGTCTTGAGGTTATGAAGTATATCCCAGACGGCTCTATTGACCTTGTGTTAGCCGATCCACCCTACGGCTGACTTGGCACTACTGCTTGTAAGTGGGACAGTATTATTCCACTAGCTCCGATGTGGGAACAACTAAAGCGGGTAATCAAACCTAATGGTGCTATTGTACTGTTTGGTCAAGAACCTTTCAGTAGTTTTATGAGAATTAGTAATATTAAAGGTTATAAATATGATTGGATATGGGATAAGGTCAAACAAGGAGCGTTTGCTACAGCTAAATTTGCCCCTTTAAAGCAGCACGAGGTGATCAGTGTGTTTTCTAAAGGTGGGGGTAAGTGCAATTATTACCCTCAGATGGTAATAATGGACAAATCCCGTACTGGTAAGATATATAGTAGTTCAGATTCAGCATCTATTAAGTATAATGATGGTATCGAGAGGGTATACACTGAGAAATACCCTAAAACAATTATTATAGAAAGTAACGCCAATAATAAAGGTAAAGTACACCCAACTCAGAAACCTGTAGCCTTAATGGAATACTTAATTAAAACTTATACTAATGAAGGTGAAACTGTATTAGACTTTACAATGGGCAGTGGGACAACTGGCGTAGCCTGCAAAAATCTTGGCCGTAAGTTTATTGGCATTGAGCTAGATGAAAACTATTTTAACATTGCAAAAGAAAGGATTACTAATGAACCAATTTGAACGTATGGTGCAACTAATTGAACGGGATAAGTTGCTTACTATTATCTATGATAATATTGACAAACGTGATAGCCTTGGGTGCAAAGAATCTTTGTTTGAGATTGAAGACCCTGAAGTGTGTGAGCTTGTAGAACAAAGCTTGAGTGCAAATAAGAATATTGACAAAGTGAATAGCTACTGGAATGATAAATACCAGACATGCTTTCTTGTTGTGAGCTGGAGTTGATATGCTAATTCTTGTACGTGGTGTTCCGGGTAGTGGTAAGAGTACGTGGGC
>CALLKE010000039.1 GCA_938008555.1 uncultured Pedobacter sp. | reverse complement strand
GACGGTCGAAGTCACCAAAGGTAATCTTAGGGAATTCTGTATCAGTCCAACCATTGAGAGCAAATGTCTGAGGAATTAAATCATTGTTAATTACGTCAGCCATCTCTTTAAGACGGTAAGCTAGGTGTAATGCCATTAGGTTAGTTTTACCAGTACCTACTGAATAGTTATCCGGGCTGTTACCTGTTAGACGTAAGATAGAGCAAGACATAGCTGCTGCAATATCATCTTGTAGCTGTTTACAGATTGCCGGAACATCATAGGCTTTACCACCTTTAGATTCCAACAACTCCATGGTAAAAACTGGCTGTTTAGACTCTGGATCATACATCAAAGGCATTACTACTGAGCCTTGAGCACCAGTGGTAAGATTCTCACCAATTGTACGGAAACTATCAGCTACAGCTTTATCTTCTGGGCTTGCATCTGGTGACAGATACTTCGGGTGAATGCCAAATTTCGGCAAGCCACCTAAGTCACGAGCTACACCAATCATCATCTGATCTTGTAGAAGATTAAGTTTCTTGTAGGCTACGAACGCGCCCTTTAGTAAGCTACGCCCTTCTGGATTCTCTCGTGTGCTATCACAAGTAAATAACATGAACTTATTACGAGGAATAGTAATCTTAGAATTACCATTATTGGCAATTAAGAATCTTGAACTATTTGTAATACCAGATAAATCTTGGTCAATACTTAATAGCTCACGGCCATCTTCTGAGAAATTCCAAGAACTGATGGTGCCTTGGCTACGTGGGGCTAATTTTTTCCAGCCAACTAGTCCATCATTAAATCTTGAGCCATTAGCTTTTAATCTACGCCGGAATACTTTCTCTTGAATCGAGAAACCATATTCTAAGTAGCTAGTAATCTCTGTAATGAAGCTGCTCCATGAGTGCTCCATGTCTTGCATACATGAACTGATAAACTCAGCACGAGATTTTTGAACATCTGTTGCACCAATAGGCGGCTCTACGCTCCATTCCACTCTACCAATTAATGTACGATAAGCTAGAAGATTGGCTGCAATAGTTGCATCAGTCTTCATCTCATTAACAATTTTGATAAACTGTGGATACTGGAATGCTCTATTAGCTTCTTCAAGAATCTGTTTATTACTATGACGTAATCCAGTAATACCTGTTTCAGCTAACTTAAGTCGTGGTACAATAGCGTCAGAATCTGGCTGTAAAGCTGAATCTGTTGCCATTAGTTATAATCCTTTTATTTGAACATAATATAACTTAATTATGTTTTGTCAAGAGTTAATTTTAGACACAATTGACTGTTGTGTGTAATTAGGGATAGTAAATGTTGGGATTTGGATTGATTTTGCTATCATGTTGAATGCGTCACTTGTTGCGTCCACCTGATCGTCGTGCCCTGAGCGTCCACCAGTGAATGATTCTAATTCATTAAAGAACTCATCATTCCAAGGCCCTCTTACTATCTTTACAGCCCCAGCTTCTGCCATTGCTGCGAATGGAAGGAAACGTTGAATCTTTCCACTATGTCCGCTCATCTTAGTACTTCTGGCTGCAATACCATGCTCTGCTAATTGGCGAACAAAGAACATATTAGAGGCGGCTCCACCGGCTCCAGTATCTTTAACGATGCCTACTGTGCATTCGTCAATACCATCACGTTTTGCAGTATCAATAACTTCCTTTAGTACGCCATCTGTTAGCTTCCTAAATCTGTAGGCATCTTCTACATAATAAGTACCAAATTTGTCTCGACTCAGTTTAATGCCTGCTGTATAATCTGGGTCTTTATTAGATTCAGAAGGCACAGATGCTGCAAAGTCCCAAGCTCTGACACGAGCTACAACATTAACAGGGGCATATGGCACAATTTCACACCATTGCCGCTGGAAGTAAGATGAATTAGCTTCTCTTGCATACCAACTGCCAAGTAGTAGACGCTCACGTTCTACTCTATCCAAATTCTCTAGGCGGTCTAGATATTCTGGATTACGCTTAATCATTACTGGATTAGAATAGATTGTAGCTGAAATAAATGTGTATGTTTGAGGCTTACAATTTGGGCCATACTTGTCGGTGATATCTTTTGCTGTATCCCCAAAAACATAATCGCCATTATATTGCGCGTAATATCTTTCCTTTCCAGATAACTCTGGAATTGGAATACCTGTATCTTTATCTAAATAGTGTTCTACGAATTTAAGTAAGAAACTGTCTCTTAGTGGATTACAAGTACATACTAATCTGTGTGGGCCTTTTGCTTTAGAACGTATACGAGATTCAAGGTAACTTACTTGTTTTTGTGAATGCCACTGAGCTTCGTCGAAGCATACGAATGAATATTGTCCACCGTCGAAGTTCTTTGTATCCGCATCAGTTTGACAAACTTTAAACTGAATCTGAGCACCGCTTGGAAAAGTAATAACTAGGTTTGGATGCTGTTTGGCTTTAATTCCAAAAGGGCCATATAAATCAAGGGCTTCCTGCCAAAGACCCCCGCTTTGCAAAATCTGGGTGCTTGATTGACGAATGAAAACCCCTCTAAAATAGGGGTCATCCTTGAATTGTAAACAGTAGAGAAGTGCTAAATATGACTTCCCACTACCAGCCTTGGTTGTTATGTGACTCGCTAAATCACTCTTATATTACTATAAGTGTCGGACTATATCTTGAAAGCTTTCACTTTCCTCACCGTTTCAGCACCGCTTGATGCTTACACTACTACCTTCCAATCAATAGACTGTGGCCTCGTTAGTCTCTGCGCATTTATATTAGCACAGGATTGTCCCAATGGGATTTCCCTGTTTAGATGAGTGTTTTTAACGTGGAGGCACTGAGTTTACCACCACCGTAAATACAGAACTTACTTGTATTTTGTAGGAAGTCTTGTTGTGTTTGGCTACAAGGCCCAAGCTTCCTAGATTCTTGTTCTTCCATCCTTAACCTTCCTTCGTTGTTCCGTGAGATGGTTCATATCCCGCACCCTTGTTATTTAAATCTTCAATAGCCTTATTTCTATAATCTACAGCCATTTGTTTTGCAGCATCAAAACCAAACTTATTTACACTAAATTCTTTAGTCTTCTTTTTCCCGTCTAACTCATTCCAAGCAGCTACCCAAGATGAGTATTCTCTGCCATTTATAATTTTAACACGAAACATAACTCCAGTAATGCCTGAAGTGTTATTACTTTGTTTAGAATGGTTTCTTGCTTGTTGCTCTAATAGTTCCCAACGGACGTTCCCCGGCTCGTATGATTTATTGTTATCAATTCTACCAATAGTCCAACAATTACTGTCATCTGGCTTATTACCCATGTAATTCAAGAACGCCAAAAAGTCATTCTTCCATTCATCACAGACAATGATACCCTTTGCTGAGTAATTAGGGTAACGTTTATTAGCCTTATTGTAACAACGTTTCTTCATATCTTTCCAAGACATATACTCGGATGTTTTGCTTAGAGAGTGTTTAGTATTTCTTTTCAACAATACCTCTGTCTTGTTACATCCACAGGATTTTGTATTACCTGATTGCAGTCTTCCACCAGTGGTTTCAATAACGTTTCCGCACGAACATTGGCAAACCCAGAGTAAGTCCCTTCCACGTTTGGAATTAGCCAACCCAATAACTTTTAATTTGCCGTAAGTATTTCCAGTCTTATCTATAAATGCAGGCATGATATCTCCTATAAAATTATAGTTTACCACAACTATTGCATCTGTCAATAAGTATAAACAACAAAGCCCTTGTACTCTCATACAAGGGCTTCTAATAAGGGTGTATATGTAGCCACACTATCCATGCTCATATACCAATGCAGCATAATTCTGCATTCTCTCCACTCCACCGACAAGGAGGAAAACTTTATCCCCAATGAGGCGTCTAACTGGTGCCGAATAATTGAATCGAACAATTAATTCAAGATTACAAATCTAGCGTTATACCATTTAACTAATCCGGCTATAAAACGACTATAACATTTAATGTTGTTTTGTCAATAGTTACATTAATGCAAACTCAAGATCATCAAAGTAGATATCGCCAGCGCCTTTATTTGTTAGATCAACAAACAATGCGTAGTGTGTAGCCCACTCAGGAGGTGTACTAATATTCTGTAATGAACTGGTTGCTACTAACCAAGAACCTGATGTGTCTGACTTAGTTTGCTGGGCTTCAGATGCTTGTGTACCCTTGTTAATATGTACCCCATTACCATCGACCTGCAGACGAGCATATACTGGATTAATTGTAAATGAGCCTGTCGAACTTGTTTTAAAATAACCTTTGTATGAACCTCTTTGTTTTACATTTCTAATAGGAATTGCAATATAGAAGCCAGCATTAGTAGCTGCAGCACCAACTTTAGTTACTTTAAGACATTTAGAACCAGTGCGGGGTGATGTTGCAGAATAAGATAAAGTGATATTAGTGCCTGTTACTGCACTTGTAATACCTGCTGTATCTTTATAAATACAAATTAAATCATCTTCGATAACCCCCTCAAAGCCTCCATCTTTTAATGCGTTAAAGTTAGAATTAAGCAGAATAGGTTGGTCATGTGTAGATATTGTTGTAAACCCATTCACATAAGTTCTGCCAGTGCCTGTAGCAAAGTAACGATTTGCAGTGTATGCTTTCCATAGATTTACGTCATTGAAGTAAGCCCCACCTCCACCTGTAACTGAATTATCTACAATGTAAGGCATTGTTCTAGAAGTTGTGTTAGTTACAACAAACTGTCCACCTTGCATCTTAAATACGCTACCATCTCCTGTAATAATGATAGGGGCAATGGCGTAGTCACTAGCTTCGATATGGCAATCCGTGGCCCATACTTTTGCACTTCCTCTCACATCAAATTGTCTGCCATTATGATCAAAGGAGCAGCCTTCAAAATGCATCCAAACACCATGATTACCGTCTACGCGTACTGCTGTATCACACTGGAAGATTAGGCTTGATTTGAATGTTGGACGTTCACCCGAATCGCCTTGACCATCTGGGAAATATACGCCAGTACCGACTTGATAAATCTCAATATCTTCAAAATTCTGACAATAAGAGTTGGGGCCAAACTTGATACCTGTGTTAAAATACTTTAGTGTGATACCTTGTACTTTAATCCTTGAAGGGCCATTGCCTGTAGTGTTAGGCCCAGCAAACAACATAGCAGTCATAGTTCCAGCTCTACCACTACCCACCAATGTTAAGTACTGTAGTACTGTCTGTGATTGACCGTAAGGGGGTGTTACACTACCTGTAACTGTGATTGGGATACCGGCTCCCATTGTTGATGTATCAATTGTTGACCAGTTAAAGTGTACTCCTACAAAAGAAGCATCAATTGTAACTGCTTGAGTCCACGTACATTGGTCTGCAAACTGAAATTTGATGGTAGCCTTCATCCCAAGCGTTACTAACAAATCGTGTAGCTGTTGAAACTCCGCTGCTGATGGGTTACTCTTTAAAACGTATTCTGTACCAACAGCAGGAATTGTTTTTGACAAACCTAGGATGTCTTGTACAATCTGTGCTGCGTTAGCAAATTTAATACCGTTGTTAGTTGGGTCGATTGGCATCATGTCTACTGGTAATGTGCCAGTTACCGTAGAATTTCCAGCTCCACTGCCAATAACAATTTCACCTGCTGCATTGACAGGGAAGCCTTGTTGGTAAGTACTCATAATCTCTTTCTATGTTATACATCTTGAATATTATTAAAATCAATCAATGGTGTGTTATT
>CALLKE010000038.1 GCA_938008555.1 uncultured Pedobacter sp. | reverse complement strand
TCTTCCGTTATTTGAATCAAAAAGTTGCATTGGCGAGTTGAATCTGCGGAAGCGTAAAATAGTTTAGCTCTTGTAAATTTTATCTATTTGATTGCTACTTTTGCCACCTTGTTTTAACCCTATTTAACTTAAACTAACAGCGTCTTTTTTAAAGCGCACCACGATAACTTATGATTGAAATTAGAAACGATTGGACAAAGGATGAGATAGCTACGATATATCACAGCCCTCTATTGGATTTGGTATACCGAGCGGCAACTGTACATCGTGAAAACAAAGATTATTCAGAAGTTCAAATAAGTAGTTTACTTTCTATTAAAACAGGTGGTTGTCCAGAAGATTGTTCATACTGTCCACAAGCGGCTCGTTATCATACCGATTTGACAGTGCAAGCTTTAATGTCGGTAGAGCAGGTAACGAATGCTGCCAAAAAAGCAAAAGATGCGGGAGCCTCTCGCTTATGTATGGGTGCAGCTTGGCGTGAAGTTCGAGATAATCGGGATTTTGATCGTGTGATTGATATGGTAAAAGCAGTCAATGGGCTGGATATGGAGGTTTGTTGTACACTTGGTATGCTGAGCGAGTCGCAAGCTCAGCGACTTTCGGATGCTGGACTTTATGCTTACAACCATAATCTAGATACTTCTGAGGACGATTATAAGCGAATTATTACTACTCGAACCTATGATGATCGTTTAAAAACGATTGAAAATGTGCGTAAAGCGAAAGTAACTGTTTGTAGTGGAGGAATTATAGGGCTCGGCGAAACTGTTGAAGACCGTATCTCAATGCTTCGTACTTTGTCTAATATGCCAGAACATCCAGAGTCTGTTCCAATTAATGCATTGGTTCCAGTGAAAGGTACGCCTTTGGCTGATCAGCCTCGAGTACCTATTTGGGATATGATTCGCATGATTGCTACTGCGCGTATTATTATGCCAAAAACAGTTGTTCGTTTGTCGGCAGGGCGTACAGAAATGAGTTTAGTTGACCAAGCATTTTGTTTTATGGCTGGGGCTAATTCAATATTTGCTGGTGATAAATTACTGACTACACCTAATCCGGCTTTTAATGAAGATATGGCGATGTTTGAGTTGTTAGGATTAAAACCTCGTGAAGCTTTTAAAAATGGTAGACCAAGCAGAACAAGAACGGAAGAAGCAGTAGCTGTCTAAAATTTTTTTTTCTAATCGAAAATATTGAACTCGCTCTATCACTAGATAGGGCGAGTTTTTGTGAAAAATAATGAAGGGGGGGGTATTTTGTTGTTATTGCTTATCGAAATAGGTTTTTGCTAATTCATTATATGAAGGAATGGTATGATAATGCCACTTGTTAATCACAGTTCCGTCTTTAAGTAATAAAATACCTGGATTGGTTCGAACCATACTTTTGAGTGGAACGGCATCTGCATAAAAAATTTGCATGAGAAGTTTATTTGCCTTACTAAAAGCCGTGGCCTGTTCTACTGAGCTGGATGTTAATAAGACTGTTCTGATATTATAATTTTCAGCGGCATCCATTGTTAATGCATTTAGTTTATGGAGTGCTTCTAGATCTGTTTTTTGTAGATCATAAGCCACAATAACCAAATTATAATAAGGATGTTCTATAATTTCTGACGTGTAATCCACATCCTGTGAATCGGTAATTTTTAAGTCTCTTATTTTTATATCATAGCCTTTTTTGATCAATTTAGATTCAGGATCACCGATAATATCCCAATTGGAATCTTTCCATATTTCTGTTTTTAGATATTCTTCGTCGGTCATTTTTTTACGCTCACCTGTTTTTTTATTTTTTAAAGTGTAAGTAATCTCATAGATGTCTACTGGTGCACCTGAAGGCAGCTTCATTAACTCAGGAATGTTATTGCCGACTTTATAGGGAAGAAAATCAATGATGGGTAAATAATTATAGGTGTATAATCCAAACCCAAAAGATAGTAAAATGCTAACGCCCAAAATGATTTTCTGATTTTTTGGGGAGCGTAGAACTGGTTTTAGATGAACACGGTTAGTGAAAATGATAAGAATGAGCGATAATAAGATCAAATCTTTTCCGAATGATTCCCATGGACTCAGCGGAATTGCATCTCCAAAACATCCACAAGAGGTAACTACTTTAAAAAATGCGGAATAAAAAGTGAGAAATGTGAAGAATAGAATTAATAATAATAGGCCCCAGGAGATTTTATTTGCCCAAAAACCAAAGAGTAATAAAATGCCTAATATCATTTCCAGAGCACATAATATAATCGCTATTGCAACGGCAAAATCGTCTAAAAAGGTACAATGGAATACCTCGAAATACTCTTGTAGTTTGTATCCAAATCCGAGTGGGTCATTGGCTTTGATGAGGCCTGAAAAAATGAATAAAAGCCCAACAAAAATTCGACTGAAATAGAATAGCTTTTTGCGCATAGGTGTGCTTATTTGGCGTCTAACTTGATCAATGCAAATACAGAATAATTTAAAATATCTTGATAGTTGGCTTTTACACCTTCGGAAGCAAGTGTTTGTCCGGCATGATCTTCAATTTGTTTTACGCGAAGTAATTTCATTAGAATTAAATCTGTTAAAGAGCTAATACGCATATCACGCCAAGCTTCTCCATAATCATGATTTTTTGCAAACATGAGCTCTTTGGTTTCTGCAATTTTTTGGTCGAAAAGAAAACTAAGTTCATCGAAATTTAAATCTGTTCGAGGATCATTTTCTAGCTCTAATTGCATCATGGCAATCACACAATAATTGACAATACCAATGTATTCGGATGTAATATCCTCACCAACTTTGGAAACTTGTTTTTCCTCTAATGTCCGGATACGTTGTGCCTTGATGAATAGTTGATCCGTGATGGAATACAGTCGGAGAATGCGCCACGCAGTACCATAGTCTTTTGTTTTTTTTAGAAATAATTCTTTACAAATCTTAATTACAGTGTTGTATTCTGTGGAAGTATCGTTGGTCACGATGTTTGTTTGAGTGGTAATTTTATCGGTATTTTGTTCGCTCATGGAGAGTAAAAGTACGTTTTTTAGACAAAAATTAACACTAAATATCGGTGGACACTTGTTGGATCTTTTCTCACCAAAAGTGATGGGGATACTCAATTTAACACCTGATTCATTTTATGACGGAGGGAAGTACAATAGTACAGATAAGGCTTTGAAACAATGTGCCAGAATGCTAGAAAATGGAGCTGCTATTATTGACTTAGGGGCCTATTCATCCCGACCAGGAGCTGATTTTGTCTCGGAGGAAGAGGAAATGAAACGAATAATTCCTGTTGTACAAGCGATTGCCAAAGAATTTCCAAAGGCATTCATCTCGATAGACACTTTTAGATCATCTGTTGCCAATGTGGCAGTTCAAGAGGGTGCATCGATGATTAATGATATCTCTGGTGGTGAGTTGGATTCAAATATGTTTGCGACCGTTGCTCATTTGAAAGTTCCGTACATCTTAATGCACATGAAAGGGACACCACAGACGATGTTTCAATACACCGATTATGAAAATTTGTACACGGAGATTTCTAATTATTTTTTAGAAAAGATAAGCCAGCTTCAAAGCTTAGGTGTTGTTGACTTAGTGATTGATCCGGGTTTTGGGTTTGCTAAAACGTTGGATCAGAATTATGAGCTTCTGAACAAATTAGATTTATTCAAAATGTTAGGTGTTCCAATTCTTGCGGGGATATCACGTAAATCGATGATCTACAAATTACTTGAGGTTAATCCGGCCGATTCTTTGAATGGCACAACTGCTGCGAATATGATTGCTTTGTTAAAAGGTGCAAACCTGTTGCGTGTACACGACGTGAAAGCAGCTAGAGAAGCAGTGCTGATTTTTGATAAACTGAAATGATCATGTTTTTCTTCATGTAAGAAAGATAGGGCTGAGCTGCAACTAGCATGAAAGAGTTCCCTACTCTCTTGCGAATCTCTTTTACACTCGAAAGTCTTATGGCCTAAAAACTAGCACAGTTGATTCTTTAGAATGGCACTGCTGCTAAAATTATAATTGTTTTGAAACAGGAGAGTTTGTTTTGTGTGTATGATGTGAAAATGATTATACATACTGTGATGGGATTTTTGATAAATCTGGTAGTGTATCTAAATGTATGATAGGTAATATTTGGATAAAATATGATCGAAAATATCGAAACACACTGTGCTTTTCAAGCAACTAAAGGTGGTTTTTAAAAATCAAAACGCATACTTTTTTATCCCTGAAAAGAGTCATCATACATTTAGATACACTACCGATAAATCTAATGCATAAATATAATATTGGAAATCAATGTGAATAATTAATTTTTACGTTGTAATATTGTGCTAATGCTTATATATAGCAGCAAATTAGTATTTGAATATTAAATTACATTAACAAAATGAGAAATCTAGAATTAGAAAAATTAAGTAAAGATCTGATGCGAAAAATTGATGGAGGGTGTCATTTACACTTTTCCGACGATAAGACGGCTACTACATATTTATGCCAAAATGTATTAAAAAAACATTAAAAATAGAAGTGTAAAAAGATGTACACTAACAATAACTTAAGTGAAGTCTAGCTAGGCATTGTTAAAAAATGGGATATGTTTTGAAATAAGAGAAGACCTATTCCACCTTATATAAGGTTAGTGATCACTAAAGTCTGTTTGAAAATTTAAATAGACTCTTAGCTTTTGAGCTATTTTCCGAGTAAAAATATCATTTTTGAAACATGATTAGTAAAGAAGAAATTGTAACCGGGTATCAAGAATTACAAGACAAAATCTGCAATGGCCTTGAGCAAGTGGATGGAGTTGGGAAGTTTTTCGAAGAAAAATGGAAGCGTGATGGAGGAGGTGGTGGAAGAACCAGGGTATTGGAGAATGGAAATGTAATTGAAAGAGGAGGAGTCAATTTTTCGGCTGTTCATGGAAAGCTTCCAGCGTCAGTCAAAAAAGCATTAGGTGTGGATGAAGATGAGTTTTTTGCAACAGGAATTTCGATTGTGATTCATTCCAATCATCCTTGGATTCCAATTATTCATATGAATGTTCGCTATTTTGAGATGAGTGAGCAGGTTCGTTGGTTCGGTGGTGGGATTGATTTAACACCACACTATGTGATCGACGAAGATGCTCGGTTTTTTCATCAGTATCTTAAAAAAGTATGCGATCAGTTTAATCCATCATTTTATACCAAATTTAAAACTTGGGCTGATGATTATTTTTATATCAAACACCGAGAAGAAACACGAGGTATTGGTGGAATATTTTACGATCGCTTGACATCCGAAAATGCTGACCTGTCTTGGGGGCAGATTTTCGAATTCTCAAAGATTCTTGGTAAATCTTTTTTGCCCATTTACACTGAATTAATTAACCGGAACCGAAACACTCCTTTTACGGAATTGCAAAAACAATGGCAGTACCAGCGTCGGAGTCGGTATGTGGAGTTTAATTTAGTGTATGATGCGGGTACAAAATTCGGACTGGAGACTAATGGTCGTATCGAATCTATTCTGATGAGTTTACCTCCACAAGCGAATTGGGTTTATAATTATCAACCAGCGGCAAATACAGAAGAGGAGAGGACATTGAGTTTTTTAAAAAAAGGAATCAATTGGATTTGATATAAATCTGTATAAAGCAATGGAGATATCTTCATCTGGTAGTGTATCTAAATGTATGATGACTCTTTTCAGGGATAAAAAAGTATGCGT
>CALLKE010000037.1 GCA_938008555.1 uncultured Pedobacter sp. | reverse complement strand
ACTTGCCGTCTGAATCGTAAAACTCACCGAGTGTTGGCCCGCCGGCAAAACAACTGTAAAGTTAGTACTGCCGCTGATTGACTGCGCACCCCTACCATCATTCGCCGTGTAATTTCTTGGGAACGCTACATTCGATACGATCGTTATTGTTAGAGGAGTATTAGTTGCGTTGATCGTACTGGGTAAACTCACAGTCAATACCTTCGATAAGGTTTCACTTACAGTGCCTGAACTAATCGTCAACGTCGTTGAACCTGAGCCACCCAAACCACCCGTCACATCGGTGTCGATCACTGTTAAAGTTCCTGGATTAATAGTAAAACCAGTCGCAGAACCCGTCAAATTAAATACATTATTACCCACATTACCATCGCTTGCCGTCTGAATCGTAAGACTTACCGAATGCTGGTTCGCTGGGATCACCACAGTAAAACTGGTACTACCACTAATCGACTGTACACCACGGCCATCATTCGCTGTATAATTTCTTGGGAAAGCCACATTCGATGCGATTGTTACTGTCAGTGGCCCATACGTATAGATTGTACCAGTCAAGCTAACCGTTAGTATTTTAGATAGGGTCTCCGAAACAGTACCAGATCCAATATTGATCACATCATTCGATGCACTGCTCCCTGTGGTATCCATTATTGTAACGGTAGTACCTCCTGAAATATAATTCGTAGCAGATCCTTGTATAAATAGCGTGTTTATACCATTTATCACATTATTATTTAAGCCATTAATCGTAAAACTTATGCTACTAGCTCCTTGTGGAATAATGACTTGTGTAGGCAAACCCGTGTAGTTTGTACCAGATATAGCACTACCAGAAGGGCTAAGCGTAATGGTCAGATTACTTGCTATTGGACAAGGAATGCTAGTACTTAAAACTATACTGCTTCCCCCATTAATGGAAGATGAAATCGACGAAAAAACGATGGGTGCAGGAGCAGACACAGTAACAGTGATAGGCGTCGGATTTCCAGCCGTACTCACGGTTCCACTCACAGTTCCGTCAGCCAATACATTATTGGTTTTCGCTGTCGGTATTACAGTATAAATCACGGTTCCTGTGTTTGCTCCAGTGTTCGTCAAAACTTGATTGATTGTTCCTCCAGAACCATTTGAAAACCCTGTTACGGAACCACTCCCCAACGCTGCTGTCCAGCTATATGTAGAGCTCAGGCTACTTGGACTAGATGTTAAAGCCACTCCTGTTGAGGCCTGTGAACAAATAGTCGTACCCAAATTGGTTAGGTTGGGCTTAATCAATACTTGTGTTGTACTACTATCATCACTCGAATTTGTATCACTAAAGCCTGTAGGAGGGATAATCTGAGCAGTACTAGTCAAAGAAAGTATAGTTGAATTTGTCGCATTCACGATGACACCATAAGTAATCGTCCCCGATGAGCTAGGAGGTAAATTGACAGACATATTGATTGCACCATTACTTAACCCATTATATTGAAAGTTAGTAGGGGCACCTGAAGTAGTAACAAACGTCGGAGTACCCACCAGAGTTAAACCACTTGGCAAAGGGTCAGTGATTGTTGCTACTGCTCCATTTGTTGAAGCTGTTCCTATATTACTTACTTGCAATGTATAAGTAAGCATATCAGTGGAACTAACAACTGTTTTATTCACTGTTTTGGTGATCGCATAACTAACTGGAGCAGTTATTATTAGATTACGGATTTCATGATTGGCCTGACTACCGCCAGTACTTGCTGCAAAACCTATTTTTAGAGTAGTGGGCGGTAAATTGGTTGTGGCGAGCTGGTTAATAGCAGTATAATACACCCCTCCAGGAGTGATTGCAAGTTGTACCGTTACTAAAAACCCCGTATTAGTTGAATTTGGAACAAGAAGTACACGTGCTTTTCTGTAATATACATCATCTGTAGGTCGTGCGGATGTTAATGTTGTATAAGCAACCGTTTTACCTTGTAGTTGAGGATCGACAGTAGCACTGGTTGAACTAGTTAGACTTGCCCCCGTCCCCCCAAGATACCAAGCCTGGTCTCTCAATGGGCCAGTAGTTCCCCTAACTGCAATTGCCTCCGGAACTAGACCATTTTGCCCCCCGTTAAGGAACCCACTATTCGAATAGTTACCATAGTCATCAAAACCTACTCCAATATATCCTCCTTTTAAAGCATCAGTGTTACCTGTTACGGCGGCATAACCTAATCCACCACCAGCTTCACCAACTGCAAAAGTGCTTTTCGTAACTGAGCCATCGTATAAAAAAACAGACAAACCATCCGCAGGTACAGCCTGATTTCCAAAACTAGACCCCCACACCTTATATTCAAATTCTGCGACTACACCCTCATTACTTGGAAACGCTTGATCAACATATGCATATCCACTTAAATTCAGAGCCTGTGGAACTAAACGAAGCCAACCATTGTTTGCCGTATCAGAAATTCCGGAAGTGAGAATAGCATTACCTCCAATAACCAAGTTAGGATAATTCGAGACGGTACCTGTCAGGGAGTAATTAAGATTAATTTGGGCTTGAACTTGCTGACCTATACATAATAAGCCCAACAAAGTCATCAAAATAAATGTGCATGAATATACCCTCATAAACAATGTTTTTAAATACTATCTATAAATCCATCATTGGACATTAGGCTAATCTTTTAAAACCACGTAATATGGCATTAAACAACAAAATGCACGTGAATATATACTCTTCTAAATACCCATCTGCAAGCCCATTATCATAAAAATCTTATAAAATTTTACTTAAATTAAACTTATTGTTTAAAACATTTAACCAAAAAGCAAATTAACAAATAAATTAATTAATCAAAAAACATAATGCATACTTTCATTTTTCGATGTTTTTGTAAGCCAGCGAAAAACAATATCTGACTAGTTATGTCAAAAGGAGGCATCTAGCCTCCTTTTGACATAGTAATATTAAAACAAAATTTTATCTAACATTTAGTTAATCATGCATGCAACTATTTATAGATGAACCTATTTTTTGTATAAATATTTAAGCGCGACAATATCATTTAGATTAAACTTTCTATTACCACCATTTGAACAAGAAAGCATCCATGAATCTGCATCTGGCTTGCTTGGTGTTCCAGGAATTCTTACAGCGCCTACATCTGCCTGGCCTTCATTAATTTTAGCCCCTCTACAGCTGTATGACCGATTCATATAATCTGTGTGACGAAACCCTATACAGTGGCCCATCTCATGTGTCAATACAGAAGCTAGATATAGTACATTGGGATTAGGACCATACGCATCAGGATTTGTATTCATTTGAATTTGGGCAAATGGATCTCCAGCAGTAGTTGGAAATCCAGAAGATCCTAATGTGATATAACCACCATCTGATTCTTCATCAAAACCAACAATATCAATATCACCCCCAGAGTCTACACGCTCAAATTTCATTTTCAAGTTAAGTGCATTATACCGCGCGATAGCACTATCAGCTGCCCGAGAGTATGGATCGGTTAAATTGGACACTGACACCGTAATAGTTCTTGGAACTTTAACCAAATTAGTTGTACGATACTGCTCAACATCTGCAATTCGCAAATTAGGGCTTTGGCTTTGTTGCTGTAAATTTTCATTAGTCAGCAAAATGTCACCTTCAACAAGATACCCCCCCTTTTTTACGATCACATTATCTGTGCTAAATCCTAACTTGCGTATCGAAGCCAACACATCTTGAGAAATTTTCTGGCTCTTCTCGGCATTTTGTTCAGTTTTTTTACAAGATATTATGGTTATTATAAGCGCGCTAGTAGCTACTAGACAAAAGCTGACTTTTTTCATCATCAATTTGATTTTAGGTTAATTAATTTTGTTAATTGCGTAGAATCAGATTGAAAAAATATGTATATCAATCGTTGTCAATATAAAATTTTCTTTCAAAGAAAAAAAATGTTTAAATATTTTATTTTATTAATTTTATTGATTTGCACCACGACGATTTATCCACAAAAGCGGGTTACAAAAGATGTCTTTTTTAATCGTCTCTCAAGCAAAACACATGAGCATCAAGCAGGCAATTACCTGATCAAGCTTAAAGACGCCAGCGAGCTAAAAAAATTAGCCGACCTCAAGGTCATTAGACAGCTGTCAAACCAACACTACGTTATTCAAGCGAACACGAACACAGGCATCTCATCAATTAATGACGCGATGATCTATCATACACCCGCTAACGATGGATACAAAGCCAGTGACAACCTACTGGCCTATTGGTGGAAACACCCTAAATCAGACATTCAACTTATTTTAAATACATCATCAGAAATATCTTCAACTGAATTAAAACAATATGGAACTATTTTAGACGCCGATAATCAATACATCACTATACAAACCCGTCTTCAATACCTACCCCAACTATTGGCAATTCCTGCGGTGAAATTTGCCGACATCAAACGAAAGCCACGAGAGGAATTTTCAATAAATAGCATGGATCTTTCCACAAATCAAGTCTCCAATTTGCACTCCTTATTTCCAGCTACAAGAGGAGCAGGTATAATCGCCTCAATAAAAGAGAACATGTTTGATCGTAATGATCTTGATCTTTTAGGTAGGAGTATCTATTCCAACACCCAGTCGACAACATATTCTCAGCACGCTACTATAATGGCTACACTAATTGGTGGCAATGGGACCAGCTATATTAATGGCTTAGGAGCTGCTCCTGAAGTAACCCTAATCAGTTCCGATTTTAGCCGTTTGATGCCTGACGATATCTCAAATTTGAGTGCAAACAACATTAGTGTTCAGAATCACTCCTATGGCACTAACATCGAAAATTATTATGGGGCTGAAGCCCGTGAATATGATCAACAAGTTTATCAGACTGACACCCTCGTTCATGTTTTTTCGGCAGGCAATATCGGGACAACCATACCACAACTGGGAGTTTATGCTGGTTTAAGCAATCATGCCAATCTTACCGGAACGTTTAAACAAGCCAAAAATGCACTCGTTATTGGAGGTATCGATCGAGAGGATATTGTCCAGGATTTGAGTTCAAAAGGCCCTGCCTACGATGGCCGGATCAAACCCGAAGTAGTAGCATCTGGTGAAGATGGCACCTCTGGAGCTGCAGCTTTAACCAGTGGAGTAGTATGTCTCTTGAAACAGAAGTTTAAAGATAAATTTCATCAATCACCGTCAGCAGCCCTATTAAAAAGCATCCTCATTAATACTGCCAATGATGTAGGAAATCCACAAGTAGATTACAGTAGTGGATTTGGAAAACTCAATGCCTGCGAGGCAATGAAAACCATTGATGAATCTCGTTTCAAAAGTGATATTATTTTAGATGGGCAGGATCTTAGCTACCCCATCGAGATCAATGACTCAGTGAAAGAGTTCAAGGTATCTCTAGCTTGGAACGACCTAGCAGCCACATTAAATTCACCACAAGCTTTAATAAACGATCTGGATCTTTGGATTGAAGATTCGTCAGGAAACAAAACTTTACCTTGGGTACTAAACTCCTCACCATCCATTGAAGCCATCTCCGCAAATGCGGCTAGACAAAAAGATCATTTAAACAACGTGGAGCAGGTGACATTGGATAACCCAACACCAGGTAGTTATACGATCCATGTTTATGGAAATCATGTCACACAGAGAGCGCAGCAATTTCATTTTAGCTATCAATCTACCATAGCTCATACATTTGAATGGAATTTTCCTACCAAAGATGACCAACTTTTTGCAGCAGATATCAATTATCTACGCTATAAAAACACTTTTAATGATCCAGGATCACTATCTGTTAGCTTTGATGATGGGACGACCTGGTCTCTAATCACACCTTCGATTCAGGGGAATTCCAGTTTTTATAAATGGCAAACTCCAGACATCTTCACAAAAGCCTTACTCAAAATGACTATCAACGGCCAAGATTTCATTAGTCAATCCTTTTCCATTTCTAGACCCGTAAACTTTAATGTGGGCTATAATTGTGAAAACGAACTTCTTTTATACTGGCCCAAACAAACTGAAAGCACTGGATATACGATCTACAATGTCAAAAATAACATCTTGCAAGCCTTGACCAGTACTACAGATACCTTGATACAAATTCCAAAATCGATTACTGAATCAAATTACTTTGCCATAAAAGCCAATGGAGTTGCAGATCTGACCGGGCTTAAAGGTTTCACACTAGATGCCCAACAACAAGGTGTCGCTTGCTATGTCAAAAGTTTATTAGCAAATGTGGGGAGCAATGGTATCACAGTTACCCTTAAACTGGGCTCTACAATGGGGTTAAGTGGCACAATTCGATGTGAAAAATTAATCGGCCCCGATATCTACGCCACCATTGGATCAGCGGTAGTCACTAATTCGCTAGGATATACTTTTGTTGATGTAGAGCCTAGGCAGGGAGTGCAGTACTATAGAGCCATTTTAACAACCACTCAGGGAGATAGTATTATCTCAGCTATCACATCTGCCATTTATTTGGACAAGCAGCAATTTGTTCTTTTTCCAAATCCAGTCAGTGAACAATTCTCCGTACTAAGCGGCACAGTGGCAGAATACACGCTTTCTATTTATGACATGGCAGGCAAACAAATCAGTACACAGGCATTAAATAGCCTACGTCACGATCTCTCGGCAACACAATTATCTTCAGGGACATACATCTGCAAAATCACCTTAAAGGGAAAACCGATCTATGAAATGAAGTTGATAAAAATATAGGAGGCTCTTTATTAATCAATGATACAGGGTTTAATTCCTAATCTTTTTCCATTGAAAGGAGTATACACCGATGGCAATCGCATGAAAAAAGAAGTATTCTTGTTTGAAGACTGTTTTTGAAAGCATTTTTTGTTTTCAAAAACGATGGACATTGCGATTGCCCTGGAGGATGCATAAGAGAGTATGCTTAACTCACATTTTTTCATGCATAATTTCCGTGCGCTGTAGTATCTTCGCCAGCTCTATTCAGAGAATATGAAATTTTTTATCCTTTGATTTCATTGTTTCTGAATCTCAGTGATATTATTGAAGAATACCGACTTGATATAAACCAAGTCACCCTTATATCTATATGCTACCAGTTAACAATCAATTTACCATGGTCATCGGTATGGATGTCCATTTTACCACCTTACCGCCCTATAATCCTTTTCACCCTTTTATAGGGATGGTTTTAGATATCACTGCCTACATCCCTGGCATTGGTTCGACTGTAAATATCAATGGCGTGCCTCGAGGCGTATCGGATACGCCTGGTATCCTGATAACCTTTATGCACATCCCGCTATTTACACCTCCCTGGCTCATGACACCTATTATTGGCCACGAGTCAATCAATTTCTTTGGCAGCCAAAATGTGTTTGCTGATGGCAGGCGCCTGGCACCCAAAGGATACATGATCATGACCTGTAATGATGCAGGTGTACCCTTATCCCTACAGCCTGGTAAAAAGAAAGCCTGGAAAGTCACACCTACACTTTTTGCTCCTACTTCTTACTCTCTACCCATTCCTAATGGCCCGCCGGTAAACGTGGGGGGACCTTATATCCCCGACTGGGTCGGTATGGCCCAAAATGCAGCGGTGAGCTTGGGAATTTTGGGTGTAGCCAAAAAGATCACCAAAGTCATTACTAAAGTGCTCAAAGGAGCACTAGGCCCTAAATGGCTCAACAGGTCACTATGCCATGTGGGTTTTGAACCGGTCAACTTTGTGAATGGGGCTGTGGTGTATGATGGCATGGACTTTACTTTACCCGGCGCTATTCCCTTGGAATGGAAACGCAGCTGGTACTCTGACTCGGCTTATAAAGGACTATTAGGACACGGATGCCACTGGCAATACGACCGCGAAATACAGTATTACCCCGAAGATGAATCCTGGGGCTTACGCATGGCCGATGGCCGGGTAACGGCTGTCCCTGAATTAGTCATAGGAGAACCTTTTTATCTCCGCGCCGAAAAAGTAACCATCACCCGCCATCACGAAAGCTTCGAGGTATACCATCATGAAGAAGACCTGATGTATCACTTTGCTCGCTTCAACGCCAAGTACTATAAGCTTACGCGCATCATGCGCGATGCTGCCCAGATTGAGTTTAATTACGAGCATGGGGCGCTTGATCACATCACCGATACTGCCGGCCGTAAAGTTCAGATAGAAACCGATCGCGAAGGCCATATAATCAGTGCTACGCTCGTGATATATGGATTCAAGCAAGAAAAAGTCAGCTACCAATACGACTCCCAGGGTAATATGATCACCATTACCGACGCCCTAAACAAATCCACAAAAATGGAGTACGATGGCCATCGGATGATCAAGAAGACTGATCGAAATG
The DNA here is from genome assembly GCA_938008555.1 of uncultured Pedobacter sp. Classification (GTDB taxonomy): domain Bacteria; phylum Bacteroidota; class Bacteroidia; order Sphingobacteriales; family Sphingobacteriaceae; genus Daejeonella. The sequence goes on along the minus strand of CALLKE010000037.1, from coordinate 4,863 downwards.
GCCAAAGCTTTTACTGGGAATACGATCAGCAAAACCGCTGCGTGCACACCTGGGGTGATGGCGGATGGCAAGAGGGACGGTTAGCCTACTTCCCCGAAAAGGGTTACAACCGAATTACCGACGCACATGGCGGCATGTCTGTTTACTATTACAATCACAAACAGCAAGTTACACGCATCGTAAACCCACTAGGTGCGTCCAAAATTTTGCAATACACACCACACGGAGAATTGTTCCGAGAGGTGAACGAGGATGGCGATATCACCGGATATGACTATAATGAAAAGGGCTTTATCACGGGTATCACCTACCCGGATCAAACCATGCAGCAATTCCTCTATTATGATGACGATAACCTGATGATGAACATCAGCCCTGGGGGTAAGCAAGAAATATATTTCTACCACGAAGGCACCCGCCAGCTACGAAGTATCACTCACTCTGACAGACGCAGCACCGAGTATACCTATAACCCACAAGGCCTGCCTATCACAATAAAAAAAGGGGATAATCTGCTTGAATTAAGTTATGATATTCATCACAACCTAACTGAACTCAAGGGCAATGGCAAACAAGTTCACTGGCACTACAATCCACTTGGGGAAGTAACCCACATGGAAGATCATGCAGGTGCCCGCAGTAGCTACCAGTACGACAAGTTGGGACGCGTGGTTCTTATAGGTACCCCACAAGGTGGCGTAGAAAAGTTTGCATACAATGCCTATGACGAGGTCACAAAGATAAACCGCGACTGCAGCTCATCCTCTCGGGATCGCGACATCACCACTTTTGACTATACGCCACTAGGTAGTCTGAAACGTATAGTCAGAGGGGAGGATATCTATACGGCGACAGGTGGTCTGAAATGCCGTAGCCAGCGCGTTCATTTTACGTACGACCGCATGGAGCGATTAACTCGCGTACAGAACGAACATCTTGAGGAGTACATTTTTACCCGTGACCAAGCCGGTCATGTGATTTCGGAGACGGGCTTTGATGGCATCACCAAGCATTATCAACGTAGCAATGCCGGTAAGGTAACCAATATGCAAGGCCCTGGCGGGATGAATATTCGCTACCGCTACAATGGCAAAGGGCAACTCAGTTATATCGACTATGCTGACGGCACTTGGGAGAGCTACAGCTACAACAAGGAGGGCCAGCTCATCAGCGCACACAACGAGCAGAATCGCACCTATCTAGAAAGAGACGAACAGGGCCGCATCATCGCCGAAAAGCAAGACCGCGGCTATGGAGACAAGGGGCAAAATGTGATCAATTCGGAATACGATGCAGACGGATTACGCCTAAAAATAACCAGCACCCTAGGAGCTGACATTACGCAGACTTATAATGAATTGGGCCAGCTCAACCATATCCAAGCTGCTCAGCAGGATCAGCTTTGGGAAGCCCACATTGCTCGGAATTGTCACGGGCAAGCCACGGCTTATAATTTTACGGGCGGGGTAACAAGCCACTTTGAATACGACAAAACTGGGCTTCCCAAAGACCACATCGTCAAAACCGGCCTAGGCCGCGAATGCTACCGGCGGGAGTATACCTGGAATGCGGCCAATCAGTTGAAGTTTGCCATTAATCCACTGATTGGGAAATATGCAGGCGCAGTATATAACTATGATGCCTTACACCAATTGGTGAATGCCAATCCTGACTCGAGTAAAGCAGAACACAAGACACCCGATGCGATAGGCAACCTATACGAAACCGCCGATCGCAGCGACCGCAAATACGAAAGTGGAGGCCGGCTCATCAACGACGCCAGATGGCATTATTATTACAATAGTTCAGGAAATCTGTTATTGAAATGCCCCGTTAAGCGAGACAGTGACACCCATACCAGCTGGGCACACGGTTGCTACGCTTACTTGTGGAATGCCAACGGGATGCTCAAAAGTATCGTCATACCCAATGGCACCAAGGTCAACTTCGAATACGACGCCCTAGGCAGACGAACAGCCAAGTTCACCCATAAGAAAATGACCCGCTACCTGTGGGATGGCAATGTGCTTTTGCATGAGTGGAGTTATGACATCGAGCAAAGACCGGTTTTACAAACCAGCGAGCTGGGTGAGATTTCGTATGAAAAAGAACCCACCGAAAACGTCACCACCTGGGTGTATGAGGACGGCAGCTACCCCCCCATTGCCAAGCTCATTAATGGCCAGCGGTATAGTATTGTGTCGGATTATATCGGTAGACCGGTGCAGTGTTTTGATGATACTGGTGAAGTTGTTTGGGAGACTGATTATGATATCTATGGTAGACTCAAGAATTTAAAAGGTCGAGATAAAGGTATTGATGACTGGGGCCGGCCGATATGGGAAGAAATTGATCGATGTTTTATTCCTTTTAGGCAAATGGGGCAATATGAGGATGTAGAGTTGGGTGGGCTCTATTACAATCGGTTTAGGTATTATGATTCGGGGAGTGGGATATATATCAGCCAGGATCCGATTGGGTTATTAAGCGGTGAGCTCAACTTCTATTCTTATGTTAAAGACTCTAATAGTTGGGTCGATATTTTTGGGCTGGATTTTTATTACCAACTATTCAAAGAAGGTAAAGTTGTTTACCACGGTATTACAAAAAACCCAATTGCCCAAAGACTGATGGATCATGTGAGAAGTGTTGGTAAAGACTTTGATTCATTTAGATATCTCGAGGTCGATGGAAGAATCCCTTCTAGAGATTTGGAAGGCTCAGCTTTACATCACGCTAAAGGACAAGGGCTTCAAAATAATTTAAGAAAAGACAATCTGTACTATCATTCTTACGATCCTGGAAATCTTAAACCAGGAAGAGCATTCTATTCTCCAGAAGAAATTGAAGCTAAAATGCAAAAGGCTCTAACAGGGAAAGTTAAAAATGCAAAATTAAAATGTGGTTAATATGAAAAACTTGGAGTTGATTTATAAAGAAATGAAAAGCCTAATCGATGATTTACAATATCATTGGAAGGAGAAGACGGAAAAAGAAGTCGAATATTTATGTAAAGAAATGGACAAAATTAGCCGCGGCGAAAATGCTTGGTTTAGAAAAGACGCATTGTCAGATCCTGATTTACCCAAAGAACTATTACGCATTGGTGATGTTTTTAATAATAATCATATTGTGTTGGAAGGAATCATTTCTTATATCCACAATATGTTTACTAGATATGGATTGATAATATCAGACGATATCTATGGATTTTTATTAAAAAACATAAAAAATAAAAAAGTTGCTTATAGTCTCATAACATTCATTACAGATGTACCCCAATTCAATCACTACGAATACAAATGGGAATATATTTTATCGATTCCCAATATTGCTCCAAAAAAGAAGTCTATTCTTTTCTTTCATAGAATAATAAATAAAAGATTTACAGAAATACCTGAAGCATTAAAAAGTAATGTGATAAAGATATTCCAAGATTATTTGGATAAAAATCCAGATTTACACGAATACACTAAAGAGGAATACGAAGAAATTATTAAAAAACTACAACAGTAAATACAACTCAACGGCCAGCGATACAGCATTGTTTCGGATTATATCGGCAGACCTATTCGGTGTTTCGATGACCAAGGTGAAGTTGTTTGGGAGACTGATTATGATATTTATGGTCGGTTGAAGGACTTCAAAGGTGAGAAGGAATTTATTCCTTTCAGGCAGATGGGGCAGTATGAGGATGCGGAGTTGGGCGGCTTGTATTATAATCGGTTTCGGTATTATGATTCGGGCAGTGGGGTGTATATATCTCAGGATCCGATTGGGTTAAGTGGTGGGCTGAATTTGTATGCGTATGTTGGCGATTCTAATAGTTGGGTAGACATACTAGGGCTAAGTCCCCAAGTTGTAAGTCCGGGCGAGGATTTATTTGTGGGAACTTATAATCAGGTTAGAGGTGCAAATATCAAATCTGGTTTAAATACAACTCATACCCCACATCATGCGGTACAAAATGCACTTAGCCACACTTCCCATGGAAAAGGTACGACAATTAACATGCAAAAAAGCCTTCACGAATTCACAAGAACTTACAAAGTACCTATAGATAAATCAGTAGTCGGATTACGTAATAACTTAGCTGCTGATGTAAAAGATGTCCGTAAAATACTTTTAAATGCAGGTTACAATCGCTCCATAATTAATCCTCAATTACAAGAGTTAATAGCGCAAAATAAAGCGCAAGGTGGATTTCAAAAACCTAAAATAAGCTGTAAATAATGACAACAAACGAAGCGCTAGATTTCCTACGTCAACATCAACCAATGCCGGCTGATGATAAATTATCTCAGGATTTAATAGATAGATATGATGAGGTTAGAAAATTCTTTTTAAGTAAAAAGGACGCTAGATGCGTCCCACTATTTCTAAATTCCTTTGGTTATATAGATGGGCATGGGGTTTACCAGCTTGTTGAAGATGTGATCACACAATTTTCACCAGAAGAAGTAGTGCCTCATTTAGAAATAGCTCTACACAACCCAGAATATAGTGTGCGTTATTGGTGTGCGCAGATAGCATCAGTTTTTCCCTCTGATAAGTTACTACCAAAGCTTCAGCTTATACTTGAATTCGATGATTTTGATTTAAAGTACGCAGCTCTTACAGCACTAGAACAATTCGAAAAATATCAATCAAAGCCAATTATAGAGGGCTTTTTACAAAAGGAAAGTGATGAAGAATTAATTGACCTTGCAAAGAACATTTTGTCCTAACTCGGGAGACTTCCTGCGAAAAAGAACCCACCGAAAACGTAACCTCCTGAGTGTACGAAGACGGCAGCTACCCCCCCATTTCCAAGCTCATTAATGGCCAGCGGTATAGTATTGTGTCGGATTATATCGGTAGACC
>CALLKE010000036.1 GCA_938008555.1 uncultured Pedobacter sp. | reverse complement strand
CTGCCACACCTCTTCGAAATCATTCAGATTGATCTCACCAGCCTCCGCATTCTCTGGAGCTATGATATAAAATCTACCCAAAGGAACTTTTCCTTTTAAAATGTCAACCATACCCAGCACGTAAACATAACCTATGCTTTTTTGCAGATGCAATTTTCGCCATCACAAATGGTCTATTCGGATGATTATACACTATCTGAGGTAAATACTTTCGTAATACTCTTTTTTATTGGTAAAACGCTTTCCATAAGCAACCGTGTCTTCGTGGCTTTGATTATCAAAATCACCCCAGCCCACTCCTTCGAGATGTGCAGTGAAAAAAGCATCGTTGATCTCCCATTCTCCAGCAGCATTTTTTTTGATGTAGCCTCGGAACATTTCTGCCATAGCTAGTTCATGTAGCTTTTCAAAACTTAAGGGGCTGTGAATATCTTTTTGATAATTTTCTCGAAGAACAGCCATAGTCCCCCCCCCCCTAAAAAAATACCACTGCCCTTTAATTTTAGCCCCATAGAGATACTCTACATCATCCATTTGACATGTAGATTTATTACATTGAATTAGAATTCCTGTGACCATTCTGTTTTTTGAGGAATTAAAGCATAGAACACTATCTAGGCGATAATTGTAATACCAAACGGATTCGTATGCTGGCAGCTTTGCTGAACACCATAGATCTAAACTATCCGACACCTGTTTATAAAGTTTATCGTATTCTTGCCTGCCAATAATGGTCTTTGAGAGTTGCAAAATTTTTTGATTTCGTTCTTTACTTTCTTGCTCACCCTGGTAACAAGCCACCACAGAACCTATCAATACTAAGGTTAAGCATTTATTTACGTGGTTTAACATAACCTGGTTCTTTTACGTCCCTTTTAAATATCCATTTATAATTCCCAATCGAATGGCTTTGTAAAAAGCCTTTGGGCTCACCATCTGGGATAAAAGCTCGGCCCCGCTTATCACTGAATTTAAAATTAACTTCTTTCAGGCCGTTAACAGCTGCCTGCGGTGCTACGCCATCCTGCATATGCAGAGGATCTGCATTGGGTTCGCCGAGATTAGCTCCATATTGCCATACTTCTTCAAAATCATTCAAATCAATCTTCCCAGC
>CALLKE010000035.1 GCA_938008555.1 uncultured Pedobacter sp. | reverse complement strand
TATTTTCAACAACCAATCCACCAATCTTGTGCAGCAATCGATTAAAACGCGGATTACGAAGCTTTGACATGCTTACTAATACCAAATCATTCAAGCTATATTTACGTGCTCGTAAACGCGATTCTGCGTAGTTGTCAGCAGGCATCAAGCAACCTTTTTGTACTTTAAAAAATATCTTTTCTTTACTCATATGACTGAATGCACCTAATCCTTAACGCAATCTCAAAAAATGATTTTCTAACTTGCTCATAAATATCATTGCTACTCTTTATCCTTGTTTTTAACTCTTCAATCTCTGCTTTAGTGCATTTGTAATGTTTCATTAGCAATTCAAAATCATCCACAAACTGCTTACTAATTTTTATTTTTTCTTCACTTTTCATTAGTTAAAATCCTGGCTAATGTAGGGGTTAAGGTGATATCCCTAACCGAACTACGGTGTAATTTGCCCAAATTGTCCCCAAGTCAAAACTAACGCAAGCTGCCTTATATGGAGGCCAACCAATCCCCACCGTCTCCGGTATCACCTTTTTTACGCTTGCTCGTCATGTCGCTGCATGATCCCCCCCTACAACAGGGATTCCAACTTGTTTCCTCTATAATTCCACGCCGCCGAGTGCCGCGCTTACTATCGTGTGGAGTACGGCCCTCAAGGCTTGCTGTAAATTAATTTCTTTATTTCTTGAGTTACTTTAAACACGCCAAATTTGACATGGTAATCATTGATATCAAAACCTATTACAGGAGGCATCCAGAAGCGTTTGCCGCTATCTAGTGCCACTTTTTCACCAACACCTGAATGATCGTTATCAGCTACCACAAATCCATCCATGCGCTTTGCAAACCGCCCTAAATTAGATGCGGAAAACGTAACGTAAATGGTGTGATTGATCTTAAGAGATTGGAGAATGACGTGAAGGCTTAAGCCTGATGCATAGCCCTCAACAAAAAAAACGCTATTTCCATTACCAATCTGGAAATAAGCATCTTGAGAAGATTGCCCGTAAAGGAATTTTTTATTCCCTTCGGCATTAATCATTTGGCAACCGACAACTGAATCGCCTTTGTACATTGGAATAACTAAAATACTTTCATCATCCTTGTACCAAACATTAGCGCTCATTTCTGCAAAACCTTTTTTGGCTAGATAAGGATGCAAGTTAAGTTCGCATTGGCTCAATATCCACTGAGATTTTTTTGCCGCCTCAGAGTTAATCCTTGCGCGATATTGATAGTATTTAGCTGTTCTTTCTTTAATCTTTTGCTTTGCTTGTCCGTGGTCTTTTATTGATCCAGAAAACCATATGACTGGTGACTCATGAACCGCGTGATCTTGAACCCATCCAAAATCGCCAGCATAAAAATAAGCACCATTCTTTTTATTTGGTTTGGATTCGGTAGCGCATCTAACAATACGGCTGAATGATAACGTGTCAATAACAAGGCCATGGCTAGATGCAAATTGGATAAAATCGTTCATTTAGATTTCCTATTGGCAAATTTAATGAACCTAGATTTAATCCAATCGCTTACGCCGCCGGTTAATGGCTCTCTACCTTCCGCAAATCTAGGCCATTCACCAAACTTTTCTCGATACTTAACTCTAGCCCAGCTAGGCTTATAGTGCGGTTTAGAGTCTTGATATGTTAGTAACTGGTGGAAGAATGACCGTCTATAGTCAGCTTCTTTTTTTAATGTATCGCCAACCTCGACCAACTCACCAGACTTAACAATAACATCATTATTTTTCTGTTTAACATAGCCGCAACATGGGCATATATCAGTTCTATGTGGCCATAAATGAGAACATTTAGGACATTTTGCGGATTCTTTTTCTTTGTCTGTTGGCTCTGGCTTAGGCTTTTCCTTGCCATCATCTAGTTCGGATACGCCGTTGTGATAAAGATCATCCCAGTCGCCTAAAAACCTTAGATAGTTGCCTGAGTGACAATTGTGTACTAATAATCCCTCACAAGTGAAGCAATTGTTTTGTCCGGCATCGAGTATGTCCCATACTTCCCTTTTGGTTTTATTGAAGGCTTTCTGTATCTTTCCACTATTTGTTCTGCTGTCATGCCAGCCCAAAAGAAACGCTTCAATGTGCTGTCTGAATATAAAATATCCGGGTAATCTATCCTGAATTTGTGCATCCTTGCTACACTTTGATTCCCACGCTTGTTTTGCTGATTCAATTCCACCGATAGCCAGCGCAAATTCCCAGGTTCGTAATGTCCATTTGGGTTTACTCTGTCTAATTGTATTCTCGATCTTTCCGCAACAGACGAAAACTTCGGCAAACCGAGATTTTCCATAATCCACATAGTCCCTTGCTTTACCCCAGAAAATCTGAACTCTATCCCCCGTCCTCCGTAAGCTTGATATTGATCGCATGATTTTGAACAACACCTTGCTCTCATAGCCTGCACTCTGTTGTAAAGCCACATTGGATAAATTGGGTCCGGCTGATTGCATGACCTGCATCCTTTTGTTTTTCCAGACTGCAAATTTGATAAAGAAATCAAATTTCGATATCCACAAGACACGCATTCGCAAAAAACATGAATAAACCTCCTTTGCCTTGCGCCCAGCCAAAAAACTTGTGCGTCGTATATCCGCACCGATCCGTATTGGATTCCGACCAACTCCGGTCTGTGTGATTCTGATTTGTTTGTTGGCACACTCCCCAAAGGTGCGCCAACCTTCGGTAGTGTGGACAATGTGTCCTGCGGTTGCCGTAAGACCTTGGTATGTGATGACTTCTTGAATTCCATTGCAAACTGCTCCACCGTGATTTACAAAGTTATCTCCATCCCATATTTTATGGGATTTGGTTACTTTGTCAATGGGGATTAATCCTTCATCCGTTAAAACGCGGCTGCCCTTCGCAATACAAAGCCATAAAGAAAAATCCTTGCCTGGATGCGCCCTCATTACCCTGCCCATCTGTTGCACATGTGAAGAAAATGACTTAGTAAACGGCCTTGCTGATATCCCTATTTTTACATCTGGAACATCAAAGCCTTTTGTAAGAATGTCTGTAGCAATAAGTCCATGAATACTGCTATCTTCCTTGCTAAATTCTTTTATTGCTTCAGCTTTAAATTCATCATCATCTTTGTAACTCAATGAAATAAAGTTATATCCAGCCTGTGCGAATTTGTCTTGAAGATCAGCTCCATGGGCAACGCCAGCACAAAACACTATCGTTTTTTCTGGTTTACCAAATATCTGATGAGTTTTTTTTGCCCATTCCGAAACAACATCACCGGTTATTTTTATTCCTCTTTCAGTTGCCTCACTTTGAGACCATTCACCAGCAACCTTTTTGGCGCCAGTCATATCAATTTCTTTTGATATAAAAACTTTCAATGGAACTAACGAAGCCTCGTTAACCAAGTCTCTTGTAGTGATCTCACTAATCACGTTGGTGTATATCGATCCCAATCCTTTAGTGAACGGAGAAGCAGTTAATCCAATCGTTTTAACGCCGGAATTTTTAATAAAATCAGATACCGACTTTCTGATGGTGTGAGCCTCATCAACGATGAGTAGCTTTAATCCTGGGAATGCTCCGCGAGCTTCAAGTGTTTGTGTGCTGCATATTTGAATTTTTTCGTAAGACCTATAGCGCCAATGTCCAGCCATTAACACGCCGTGCTCAATGTTATATTTTTCCAATCTTGCGCTAGTCTGGTCTACCAAAACGCGCCGATCTAATACCATCGCGGCGCTGTTTCCTGCATTAGCCGTTGCCAATAACAGAGATATTGCGCTTTCTGTGTTGTGAGTTACCTGGAAGTCACTTAATAAGAATAATTTGTAGTCACCGTGCAGTTCAAATCCATAGTAAGAGCCTTTGCCAACGTATTGAACAGAAATCGAAGAAACATTAATTGACTTCTTTTGATTCCTTTTGCCAGCTATTTTTCTACTTACTTTGCATGGGATTTTTGATATATCACCGCAGATTGTTAGTCTGAAGTATGTCTTTTTGCCGGAAGAACCATTTGTCGCCTCTTTGAGACATTCCTTAACAACGCACTGGAATCCCAATGATCTCGCAACAAACGCAATATCATTTGCTAATGTCTGACTCTTAAGAACAACATCATAATAGCCTTTAGATAAAGAACCATCTGTGTCTATCAATCCGGCCAATATCTCTAACCTGTTATTTACACAGGAAGTTATATAAATGTGGGGGATGAATTTTGATTTGCATTTATAGAGAGATAACGATCTGAGGGAATCAGAAAATTTATTCTTTGTCCTGCCTCCGCAGTTACCATTAGTTATATGGTAGCTATTGCATTTATTAGGCTGCACATCAACATAAATACCGTGATTAATGGTTGCAGCGTAATCTTTCCATGCCGATATTATTTCTTCGTCGATACCGCAGAGTGATGGGGAATGCACTGATCCATCCCCTAACCATGCGCCCAAAATATATGGCGGGATAGGTAGATCCAATGTATTGTTATAAAAATCTAGCGACTGTTCAGGCCACCATGCTTTAGCGCAATGCTTGAATGTTTTAGATGAGTTTATGTATTCTAGGATAGGAACGTTAGCTATCTCACCAGATGAATACCCAACACCATTGCAAATTATTTTGCGCTTAAAGTTGGTCATTTTCAGGCTTAGGACATGATCTTTATTAACTGTATATGACTTGCCTTTTTTAGGAGTTACTTGATAAAGATCGTCATATCCAGCTACCACACTTTTAACAACAACAATTCGACCATCAGCGCCAAGCAATTCATCTGATATTTGTATTTCTTCTACATTCTTCTTGGTGCCATCAGACATAATCACTTGTGTGCCTTTAGCAAGGCACTTTCCAGCGCCGGTAGGCATGTACAAAATCTGGCTTGAGTGTCCATCTCTAAAGCCTTCGCGCAACGCGTTAAGACTTCTTTCTTGATATGGACGCAGGATAAACATTATTGCGCAAATCCTACTTTTTTGAGCTTAGACTGATACCATTTGCACTGACCTTCCAAATCTCTAACCTTGTTCAGGAGGTGATCTCTGGAAGATGTTGTAGCGTGTAAAGTGGCTTCTAACGTCTTAACCTGCCTGCGTAAATCCTCTATGATTTCAGCAGCACTACTAATCTCTATATCATCCGGTAACTGACCTGTGGCAATAGCATCTTTTAACTTTGCGTTTTCTTCATCCAGCATTACCACAGCATCTTTTAACTCTAGAATGATCTGATCG
>CALLKE010000034.1 GCA_938008555.1 uncultured Pedobacter sp. | reverse complement strand
GGAGTTCAGACGTGTGCTCTTCCGATCTCGTCGAATGTCATTACCAAGGAACATCATTTCTTTGGGGTCCATTGTTTCAACAAACTTTAGAGCACGTTCAGTGTTACGCCACACCCATTCAATGTACTTCTTCTTGAAAATCCAGAAGTTGCTGAGGGTGCGATATTCCACACCATAGCTCTTAGGACGGAAGCAACCTGCCTTGCCATATAGTTGCTTGCGCATCTCACCTTCGTCCATTAGCACAGAAGGCACACCTAGGAACAAATCACATGCCTGGATAACATGGCGCTTGTTTAAAGTTGTTTCAATATGCACATGCCCACCCGCACTGCGCATATTAGGCACAGGGGGACTGGGCTTCTTATTCATATGCCCATTCCACGCATTGAAGTCTGGCTCACAGCCCCAGATATGGGCACCAGGATGCTTCATTGCATCATCTGGCATTACTGCACAAGACAGTTTACTAAACTTAAGGTGACTATACTTCTCAAGAAATTTCTGTTGTACTTGTTTAATATTCTTTACAAATTCGGAGGCACTCGCGGCAGGAGGCACACCAAACTCAATACAAACATTATCTTCTTGAAACGTGAAGCCTTGTGGCATGTCATCCACTTGAAGTGGGTTCCACTTATCATGCCCATTTAGTAGTCCACATACAGCAATTAGATTACCTGTTTTGGTTTGCAACAGGCATTCTGGGTCGCTACCCAGCCGAAACTTTACAGTAGATGTTTCCATGATCGTTTGTTCCTAATATCCCAGATTGTATGATAACTAGTGTTGAATTTTAAAGCATGATATTAACGCTTTACTTGTGAGTGGTTTACCTTGTGGATGGTTTTGCATACAGTGCAACGTACTTCACGTTGTTTTTCGTCTTGCTTTAAAGTTGCATTTGCAACACGTACACCTTTTCCATACAGAGAATCTTGTACTTCATGTACACACTTGCAGAGGACTTTAGCGGTAGCAGACATTTTAAGTTCCTTTAAACCTTAACTGATTGAAAAAAGAAATGTTCGATTTGGGCTAGCACCCACTCATTAAACTTACTGGTGTTGGGCATCCACTCAGGATGCGGCTGGATTGCAAGACCTTTTACATCACGAAACCATAGTACTTCAGGATCAATTTTCTTGTCGATAAGTTCTCCTGTTGCTGGTTGACTCCATCCATCACGCATGTCTGTTGCTACCTGGGTTTCTGCCCATGCTAGCAGATCATAGGTGCCTTCTTTAGGGCTCATCATTTGGTGATGGTTGGCTGCTGCGTGTGTTGATAGACCATCGTACGTGGTGATTCCATGCCCACTGTAATGACCCTTACAATCTTGAATCAACTTACCACCACTAAATACACAAAGGAACTGAGCGCCACGACACACACCAATAATGGGAATATGGCGCCGATAAGCTTCACGCATAAGCTCCCATTCCACCACATCCCGATAACTAGGTTCTTTAATTTGAGTTTCATTGCGTGGATGTGCTGGTTCTTTGTAATAGCTGGGGTGAATATCTTCACCACCCCACAGGATTAGTGCATCAGCTCCTTCTAGATTTCCCTTTGAAACAGGATTAAACTTGTCTTTAAAGATTTCATCAAAGGGAGCGATTACATCACCTCTCCCCATAGGAGAATAGGCCAGGGTTTTACGCTTCATCTACACCACCTTGGAAGTAATTAGTTGTTGCATAAAAAATCTCTCCTACATTTGAGGAGGCAGTAACAATCATTGGGTTGTCATTAGCCGGCCACTTGTGGTCTTTTTCCATGTGCTGATAATCATCGAGCACACTAATAATCGTACAACTACCCCACTTAGCTTGATCCTGGGGATTCTTGCATTCAACAACATCACCAGACTTGTATTTAAATTCTTTAACTAGTTGTTTAATGATGTTGTTACGTCGCTTTGCCTCATTGTAAATAGCTAGATTGGTGACGTAAGGCAGTGCTGTGTTGTTCACCACTGGTGGTGGTGTGCGTGCAGGGGGAGTGGGTCTCTTCCTGCTAGTAATTGTTGTGAAAATCATACTTGGTAGTGTTTAGCTGCTTTAGCAGGGAAGGGTTTCTTCTTTGGACCGTTAATGAAAATCTTTTCCTTTGGTTGAAAATGCTCCAAACAAAATTCTTTAACCAACTCACCTGTACCATTAAGCATATCAAGGCACATGGTAGAGATTTTATATCCTGTTAAGTCACTGCTCTTTCCTAGAAAACTAATCCATTCTACAAAACCATCTGCCGTATTTTGTAACGTACCATTACAAGAATAATTAGCAGGCACCCATTTAATAGGAGGCTTATCACTGGTGGTGTAATACACACGAGTGACCCACCAATGTGATACAGGATATTGCTTTGCCTTTGCTTTTGTTTCCTGAGAAGCGAAAAACTTTGTATAAAGAGTATCACTTTTCTCCTCAGTCGTTACTACTGCTTCGTCATCCAAAGAGAATTTAGGAACAGCCCCGTTTAACTGTGTGTTAAATGTTACTGTCATAGTCAGGTATGGTTAATCAGTTTAATTCCTGTTTGTCCAATTACCCGTGAACATATCGGGCAGGGTTTTGCATTCCCTGTTGTTCCATCTTTCATGTAACGCACAACGTCAATGCGAAACGCTTTTGTCCAATCCTTAATCTTGACGAGAGCCGCAACCTCAGCATGCAAGTAAATGCTATTAGGCTTATTCACGGCGTTTCCCGCCTTATACATGATTGGATGGGTTTTCACATAGGAATTGCGGCCGGTTGACAGCAAGGTGCCTTTTCTGTCGTACACAAAGGCTGTGACGTTTTGCTGCTGTCTTCTATTGCGAGCCATTCCTTACACCTATAAATAACACCCTTATGTTGGGCAGCATAATCAACAGCACGATAATAATCGAACGTGTTGAAATACTGATCTTCACCATAATGCTGATATTTAACTAAATAAACTTCTTTCATTTAAACCTCATTTAAAGAAATGACCAGTTAAAACAAACGGAACAGCGGCCGCCATAATTAGGCCAATACTCCAATGAATACCCAAGTCTTTGGCGGCACTACTGCAACCATAACCAAAAAAACCGCACATAAAAACCCAAAGAATAATCATAATTAACCTCTCCGCATGGTGTTGATTTCAACAATACTCTCTTTACTAAACACAGGAACACCATTGCTCTTGTGCATAGTCGCAGTACCAAGCATTGCTTCCCCAGTGTATTTCATACTGGTAATTGGCTTGGTAGCCGCTCCGGCGATCGCAGCGCCTAGGGATTGATAGACCTTAGTGGGCCTGACGTAGGGCGGTTTGTCCATTGGCCCCCCTTTAATTGAATGATTAAACATTAACTTCACCTACCTTATATTCTGCTGCCGGCCACCATTCAGCTAGTTTGTTTCTCTCAAACTCTGCAATATGTTTGTATTGTGTTAAAATGGGTTGCTTTCCATTATAACAAATAGATGGGTAGATGGTCCCATCATCGGGACCAGATAATACAAGCACGGTGTAGAGTTTCATTACTGTTCCTTATTAACGCTAAACTCTGTTTTCAGCCCATGTCCAATTAGGACATATACATAAGCAATATAAATTAGGATGGCATAAACCATTTAAATTCTCCTTAAAACGAATAGCCGTCTGTCTCGCAGAAGGCAACATAGCCGCTATTTGCGGCCATTCTATTGAGATATTCAATCTCAAACATATCACAATATTCCCGGAGTTTCTCAACGGGAATTGCATAGAGCCTACGTTGAAGCTCGTCAATGAGTTGCTGACTGGTTAAATTATCCATCATGGCTATTTCCTAAATTCGTTAATGGTTTGCATACGAACTAAAACACCGTTATAACTATAGTATTTAATCACACGGATTAAATTACCATAATCATCTGTAATGTGAGTATGCACAACCATTAATACTCCAGAAAGAATGATTCGAGAATATGCATACATTCGTTACCGAATGCTTCATAGCACTGAGCAACATATGTTGCGATAATTTGTTTCCACATTTTAAATCCTATTTAAATGGTGCGACTGGTTGGATTCTAACCAACGACCTGCCCCTTAGAAGGGGGCTGCTCTATACGCTGAGCTACAGTCGCAAGGTGAGGGGGCTAGGTCTCCATTTATTCCCCAGCATGGGAGACTCCACGGTACGCTTCACAGCGTTTCATACCATTTCAGGTAATCTTCAGCCGGGTTGCTGATGCTGGGCAAGATGCTCACTTGCACCCACTCTGGTGAGCCAACGGCTTGGTGCGGGTAGCCGGAGTCGAACCGGCACGCTGTTAAGCGGCAGATTTTAAGTCTGCTGTGTATACCAGTTCCACCATACCCGCGTTTAAGCAGTGTTTAACGCACGTTTTGAGAAACGCGCTTGGTGATGGGATGCACACCGGGATGCCGCAATACTGCGGCCACAATGGCATCACCCAATTGAAACCCCCGGCTAGGCTGCCATTGCAGCCATGTATTGCGGTCCAATGCTGCGGCGGCACGATCAGCACCGGACACCGAGCCATTGCGAGAAACCGAAGTAACACGGGATACAGTTTTAGCCATTACATTCTCCAACGTTGCGCCAAGTGTGGCGCGGTTTAACACAGCATTTAAAGGGATGCTGAAACCCTGAATAAACCTATAGTGGAGAAACCCAACGGTTTCTCTCTATAGACTCACTCCCCACTAGCCACAAAATCCATTGCCTTACAATAGCCCTGCCATTCGGCCAGCTTGAGTGCCTTTGCAATCACAAGCCCCGTGCTAAGAGTAACCTTATTCAGGTCGGCTTGATCCTTGTTTACAGCACCACGAATAAGACGCACCAGTTCAATCTCAGAAATCTTGAAGATTTCCACATTGGCAAGAGCCAAAGCCAAACGATCAAACGACATTTTAAATTCTCCTTTACAGTTCGTTGTGAAAAGCCGCCATAAAACAAATGTACATCACTTGTTCTTCATTTGTCATATGGAATGTGGCAACTTCTGAGTGACACGCCGGCCAGCCGGCCACCAGCATGCCCCTATAAAAATCCCATTGCTTATCGTTCAAAGCAAACATTGGGTTCCACTCATGATTGGATGCATCACAAACCGCATCCCACCAAGTTTGTTTCTTCATTTAAACTCTCCTTTAAACAATGGTGGTCAAATTCTCAAGAAAATCAGCATGCTTGTCTGACATAAGAATGTCAAACAAAACATCCCAGTATTCTTGTTCAGTATACAACCCCTGTTCCTTCATCTGTTGGGTTGCTTGAATTTGATCAAACAAAGATTGTTCCATGTTTAATTCCTTGTTTAAACAGGGAAACCAGCCGCTGCACGCAACACAGCATTGGCATTGCCATACTTAGCGGCCACACGAGCGGCACGCTCCAATGCCTTGCCACGCAGACCCAGCTTGGCACGCAGGGCACGCTTGTAAGCTGCAATGGAGGGGGTAGATTGGAGAACTCGCATTTAAACTATCCTTTAAACATCACTCAAGAACAAGAACATCCCGCAGGATGGGCGCATCACCACGAATACGACCGTGGTTTTCATCATCCAGGCGCTGCAAGTACATTACAGAATCAGCCTGAAACTCAGCTTGCATATCATCATCATACACAATTTCGGTTGTATACTTGCGGCCATAGTTAGACCAATCAAGCATGATAATCATGGTGCATTCTCCTTGTCGGTTTAAAGACATTTAAAGGGATGCTGCAAACCCTAGAAAGTAAAGGATAATAAACAATGGTCTACTACGCATATACAGGTGCTCTACCTGGAATAGCTTTCGCACGCACTCCACGCAGTGTGTCGGTGGTTATGCTTTATTACCCTTTAAACAATGCTTTGGTTTAAAGCAGTGTTTGAAGGGCAGGACAAGCCTGCCCGTCCTCCCCATTACTTAGGAGCATCCTCGCTATCGGCCATGATGTTATGACGGGTCACCATTGCTTCCAGAATGTCGGCCACGTCATCCCCATAGACCTTAATCAGCCGGGTGAGTTCCTTCGCCGCTGCGTCGGCCATCTTCTGCGCGTGGCGCTTGTCGGATTCTGCGGCAACATCATCGGCAATGCGCACCATATAATCGGCCATGGATTCGCCCGCTTGTTGCGGGTGCGCCGCCATCACTTCAGCCATCACGTCGGCATCATCGGCCCGCTTGGCTTTGGCTTTGCGTGCGGCCTTCACTTCCGACACTGGGTTGCCGGTCCAATCAATGCCCTTGTCAGTCAGGAAAGCACGCGCCTTTTCATAGGCTTTGGACCAATTCGGGAACAAGTCAGGGTTGACTACGGCACCATCAGGCGTGGCACTCACAATGCTTTCGGGGTCAATCTTACATGCCCCGAAAACCTGCCGGCATTGACTAGCCACAGTGGCAAGGGTGCTCTGCATCGGGCCATACTTGTCCCGCCCTTTGGCCGTGCTCGCAGGGGTGAAACCGAGCCCGCCCTTTTCAATGGGCAGACGGTCGCGCTCTGCGGCCTGTGCCAGTGCACGCGTCATGGCATCCTGGAATTCTGTCACTGTCAACATCGTTGCCATTGTCCAAATTGCACGGGTGCGCGATTGTGTGCGCTCGGGTTGAGCGAACTGATCCACCAGCACGTTAGCAGCATCCGCAACATCTTGTTGCTGGGGCTGCTGGATATGCTCCGCATGGGCTTTGCCTTCGGCATGGGCAATAGGGTTCACAGTGGCAAACATTTTAAACACTCCAATTAAAGCACCGACTAGGTGCAACATACATGGAAAGGCCATGTACCCAGGAAAGCATGGATATGCTTTCTTGGCTACAGGCAGGTTTGACCCTGCCAGGCTAACTTAGTTCCTAGGTGTTCACCCTTAGAGAACACCTACAATGTAGCCACACCAGGCCGCCATGTTGATCGCTTGCATACGATCAGTGTAAATCTGCCATGTACTGATGTTATCGGTTTCCCGTCCGTGCCTGTCCAGTCCCAGACCATTGGGGGTTTTGATATAAA
>CALLKE010000033.1 GCA_938008555.1 uncultured Pedobacter sp. | reverse complement strand
AGGACGCTGCAGAAATACCATACCTAGTTCCATTTAGTTTTCCAACCCCTTTCCTTCCCCCTGTCCAATTACCAGTGTCCTTTGGGTCTTGTGTATAACCACCTTCTACACCGATAACATTCTCAAAAGAGAGATTAAATGCCTTACTATACCTATTATTGGACATTATATCCCTCTGTAGATGCCTCTCTTAGGTATATGGCTATACTGAAGCTAGACAGGCCAATAAGCCACGGCTGTGCAATAGGAACTGGAAGTGTTGAAGGCTCTTTAATTCGCCCCATTATTATACCTTTCTTTTCTTAATTTGTCAATACTTTGCTGCAAAAATTCCACCTTAGTCTCTAGAGTTCTCACCATAATTTTCAATTGAGAGTTTTCCTCTTGCGAGGCTAAACGCTCTTCTCGTAGAATCTTGTTCTCTTCTCGCAGCTCTTTGTTTAAATCAACAAGCTCGTCAATCTGTTCTCGTAACAATTCTACAATCTCTTTGCGAGCATTCTCGCTATCAATAGCTGTCCCTAGCCCAATCCACTTGGCGAAGATAGAGCGAAAGAAGAAGGCTACCCCAATGATTGTCCCTCCCACTCCTCCCGCTGTCATAGCAGCTTGTTGTGCATCCACTCCTTCTAACACAGACACCCTTTCTAGGCTATTTAAGCAGCCACTGTTGCATTGTAGACGTCTTGTGGGGTGATTGTACTCATCGTATTATTGAAGCCCTTGTAGCCCCCTTGTAGGGCTGCCATAGCTGTATACTCACTGCACCACCACTTCTTGTCGTCTTGCCAATTACGATTGAAGCCTAGACCCAGCACACCAAACGTATCGTATGGCTTACCAAGCTGTGCAATCAAATATGCAATAGCTGCGCTGTAATCCTCTACGGGAAGCTCTCGGAATTCCCATTCGCTTGATCGGGCCTTAACCTTCTCCAAAGGGGTTTGCACAACACCGTCTGGCCAGATAGCCTCGAAGACAATGTTACGCTTCTTGTCAACTACTCCGACATGACTCCATTTGCTATTTGTTTTCCACCGAATTACCTTGCTACCAATGATATTAGAGTTTGTAAAGATAAGTCGCATATTATTCTTCCCAGTTGATAGCAGCTACTTCCTGCACAGTGGTGGCTTCACTCACACGTTGCTTTAGAGTTTGAGCTTTCTGGAAATTAGCCATCCCTTGATTCACCATTGCTGCATAGAACATTTTCCACATTTCCACACTAACAATAGGAACATACCCATTATCCATGTGCTTCCATCCGCCAGGCCAACTATCTGGTAAACTGCCAGTGTTTGATACATGCCCGTTTACGCCTTGAATGTCTTCTCTCGATAACTGGTCACAGGCAATGCGAGAATCAAGAAACACAAACCAAGAGTTGTTAGCTTTCAGGCGCTCTGTGTTAATCTCAAGGTTCTTTGCGATTTTAGTATCGTTTAGATTATCTAAAATTGCCTTGTCTGCTTCTTCTTTTGTTGCATATTTATCAACCACCTTCCATGTTTGAAACCACTCGCCACCTCTGTTTTCTGGAAAAGATTGCTCAATACGTTGAGTGATAGGATTAAAATCTAAGTTGTTAATGGTCGCTTTTACTGCCTTAAACGGGGCAGGAGGTGTAAAGTCCTCTGTAAAACTGGTATTTGGAGCGTTTTTTCGGATCCAATTCTCTGATACAGGATATTGAAGTGTCTCTGTATTTATGTACATGCGTATCTCCTGAAAATGTTAGTAGCTGCTTGTGGCACTTGTGTTATAAGACGGGTTTACTGCAACAAATGCACCATTCCCGTATGCAATACCATACCAATTCCCGGTAGGCATACTGCGTCGTGTCCAGTTCTGCATGCCACTGCCTCCACTAGACTGTGACAGAATACTCATAAGTAGTTTACTTACAACTCTCAAGATGTCACCCCTTTGTATACGTAGGTACTGAAAACATCACCAACATACCCACCAGAATTGGCTGGGCAACCACCAGAATCCCCCACTGTTACCGCCCGTAACTTCTTAGCTAGATTCATGTACCACTCCCTGCTCTACCAATAAAGTTGGTACCATCCACTGTGGTGAACACGTATTCTCTTGTCTTATTAGCAGCAGGGGCGTTTGGGGCAAGACCGTCGGTAGTGAGCCAAGTGATATTGTTAAACCAAGTAAGGGAGTATGGTGTAGCGCCTTGACCAACCTTCACTACAAACCCAAAATATTCACTGTTAGTCAGTGAAGGAACCCCTGTCAGGGTCAGGGTAGTAGTCCCATTAAGGAGCAAATTGAAGTAGTCATGGGTTGACAAATTTAGGGATTGTGCCCCTGGTCCTACTGTGAGATTTGCCACTTTCCCTTTGAATAGTGGGGAAGCAAATGATGGTGCATATTGTTGCCCAGTGAATGTGTTTGCGCCTAGAGTTGCACCTGGGGTTGCACCTTGGGATGCTTCATTCTGGTACGGCAGGCTATTCCATGCAGTGATACCATCCCCCACCTTAAACAATACGATCTTCGCAGGAGTTGGAGACAGCTCAATACCAATCTCACCACTTGCAAGAATTGGATTATTGGTTGACCAGCCTAATGCCGAATCGCGTCTAAGTTGTATTCTTTCCATTTACGGTGTATCCTTCCTTTAAATTGCGTTGCCGCAGTTGATAGCTCCAGTGAACACAGAAGCTGCACCACCACCGTCTATCGTGGTTGCAAATACTGTAGTCATTGCATCACCACCATCAACGCGAGATAAGCCAATATTGTTTACCATGCTATCAGCAGTGGATTTAGCTTGATTAGCGTACTCTCTAGCTGACCATCGTATGTCTGCTACAGGGAATGTGATCTGTGATGCCCACTTCTCTGCCAGCAATGCTGAAGCAGCAGAATCGTCAGCAATAGCTTGGGCATCGTCTACGTATTGCTCAATGGTGTTCTTTGCAGCAATAGCATCATCTAGTACGTCCATCACTTCATCTACAGCAGCATCTACATCGACAGCTCGTTTCTTGACGAACGCTCCAATGTAGACAAGGTTCTGTAGGGCTGGCACGAAGCGTACACGATGGCCGTCGGCATCCAGTCCCGTCAGATTATTACCATCATCGCTAACAGTAAGACCTGTCCCGCCAACGGCGGGATCAAAATAAACAGTATTAACTACCGGCATACATCAATCCTTGTCCAAACATTCTATCACTCTCCATCCAAAACTAATCTTCATACCATACCTAACTGATTTGTTGAATGATCTAATCTCATATCACGTTATCGTGCCGAAGTCAGCGTCATATAATCTCCTTTATTTCAAACCCAGTGCTATGCAAATCCATGAAATGCCATTTAATGGGTGCTATTCCTCTAAACCTTCCTAGGAAACTTAATCTAACCATTTGCCCAAGGTCGTCACTATTCCCTATAAATAGAACTTCTTGCGTTGTTCCACTTTGCCTTTGAATTTCATACAGACAGAT
>CALLKE010000032.1 GCA_938008555.1 uncultured Pedobacter sp. | reverse complement strand
AACGCATACTTTTTTATCCCTGAAAAGAGTCATCATACATTTAGATACACTACCCTGTTAGTTAACTATAAAATTGGATCTACTTCAATAATACTTTTCACACAAAGCAACTTTCAATACAAACATTTTTATTAACAATTGTGTTTAAAATTATCTTTTATGTAAAAAAATCAATTTTTATATTTAAAACAGTAGCCTAAATATGAAAATCTAATACTAACATTGCAGAAATTTTTTATCATAAAAAAATATATACCATTAGACTAACAAAGAGGCTATGATGAGCATTCTTCTTTTATATTTTCTCCACGACGAATAAAGTCTAACTATCTCCCATCCTATATGTTTCATTTTTTATCACTTAAAAAACAAAAAAAAACATGGAAAAAAACACGAACCCAGTAACCAGCAGCACCTCTGCAGCACAGGACACTTCCAAAAACTGCCAGATAACTGATCAAACTAGTTCCGATGCAGTCGTAATTATTCCTACAACATCTCAGGATGGAAGTAATGACAGTTCAATTGCTGTTTATGACCAAAATTTAGAGATTTTAAACACCCTTGAAGGAGGAACTGTGATTAAAGTTGGTAAAACCGGAACTGTTGTACTAGACCAATATTATATTGATCCTGCAACAGGTCAAAAAACATACTCGCTCGTATATAACTTATTAATAAGCTCGTCCAGCTGGTACTATCCCATGGCAAATATTGGGTTAATGCAAAATATTTTTGTCACTCCACCTAATTTCACCCCCCAAACAGCAACCGCTGCAGAACAACAATCCATCGCCAATGCGGATCTATTTTACCAAACGATACAGGCATATCCTACTTCACAATTAGCAACCGACTATCAGGCTGCTATGTCGGGAACGATCACTTCAGCCTCTGCCCAGGCCAATGGAAGTGCTAACTCGACAGCAAACGCATCTGATACCATTACTCAAAATGTAAATGCATTTTTTCAAGGCACCAAGCAATTTCAAAATGTAACACTAGCAAGTCTCGTAGCTGTTGAAAGCTATTATGACAAATTCCCTTTTATATGGGCACAATATAAAAGCACCACGTATTATTTATACAGTAGTGATAGTCAAACAACCAGCTTTGTTGGTCAGCTTGCCTTGACACAGCCCGCAACACTCGATTTGACACTTCCAAATGGTGGATACACATGCACTTTTTCCCCAGCTAAAGATCCTAGTAATCTTAATTCAGTAGATGTAGATCCTTCTCAAGCACTGAAACTTACTTATTCAAGTGGCGTATTTGTCAATGACGTGAACGTAGATATTCCAACGGTAGCAGTAAAAGGAATTTTCCAACTAAAACGCCTTTTCACTCAAAAGCCAGCCGACACCCAAATACTTCCCGTGATTACAGGTTCTATTGATGGCGCTACTTGTGTTGGTTTTGATCAGCCACAGCTAGAGAGCGATACTAGTTCAGACTTTTGGAATACGTTATTTCATCCAAAAAATTCCGAGGAAATATTCAACTCAATCATGACCATCGGAGGAGCCATTATGATGATGCACTTTTTTGCTACATCACTATATGGCATCGGAAAATGGTTGAAAAACAAAATATCTGGCAACAAACCCACTACTGCTCAGGATGAGTTCAACAAGAAAATGGACGATTTCCAAAAAGCCATGAACGACAAAATTGATAGTGCAGTTCAGAAAATCAGCAATGGAAAAGAAAATGCTCCTAAAGATCCCTCAGAAGCAATGGACAGTCTTTCGAAAGAAAGTGGAAGTGTGGTAGACAATCTAAATGCTGGCAATCTTCAAGACGGACTTAAATCACAATCCGAAAACTTGCAAGAGCTTGCTCAATACGAATCTGAGATGAACGCTCAACAACTACAATCTTTAGAATCAAATGCTTCAGCGATTCAAAAATCGAATGACGCGCTTAATAATGCCTCTCAAGATAATCTAAACAGTGTAGTAAACGAGCAACAAGCTAATTTCTCAGAAATACAAGTTAACGTGAATGATTTAAGTGTTCAGTTAGATAAATCAATGTCTGAGCAATCAAAAGCGAAGATTGAAGAAAATAACGCAGCCAGCAGAGAAGTGAGTGACAACATAGAGAACTCGAAAAAGAACCAAAGCGAAGATGAAGAAGCAAAAGATCCAGAAGCTAAAGATCCAATTGAGCCCGAGTTTGAAATTTAATTCTATCGATACAAACGAATGAGTTGATCAACTCATTCGTTTGTATCGATAATTCTAAACCTAAACCAAAGAATTTATTAACAATCAATCTTAAAAAATAGCCATGGCAAACACGGTCTATATTAATAATCAACTGAATCAAAATCTGGACATCTATACCTTCACGGTTCCTTCAGGTGCATCTGCATCCAATCCGGAAACAATGTATCCCATCTATACCAAAGTAGGTACTGTCAATGCAAACGATCCCAAGGCAACCTACACTCCATCAGCGGACAATCCGCTGGAGAATTTATCTTTTGCCATCCAGACAACGGGCCTTCCTGTTTGCAATGCAGTAACCAATATATTGGGAGATACCAATATTGTCATTCAAACAAATGCCATCACCAATGCCCAGGCTGCATTTAGCTTTTATCAGTCGTACAAAGGCAGTCCATATAGTCCAGCTGCATTGCAGGTTAATAGTATTATTTTGGATAACACAGATCTAACACAACAACAAAGCCTACTCAATGCCTGGTTCAAAACGAACAACTATCCTTTTGATTACGGTCTTTTTTCATCTGTATCCTACTGGGCCGAAAATGATGCACGTTCATTTCCTGGCACCTATTACTGCTACAGTCCTGAGAATCCTCAGCCCGCCATTGAAATCGTATTGCCAAAACAACTCTCTGGTGAAATTATATTTAACACCGATGGAACAGTCGTATATCAGCCCGTAACCGGATTTGATGGCAATGGAAATCCAATTTTTGGAAAAACAATTGCACTTGTGTACGCAAGAGGTGTGGCAACATCAGCAGGAGCTACAGATACTGCAGGCGTTAACATGACAGCCGTATTGCAGGATATGGACTTGCACAATGGTACTTCTGGAACCTATGAGCTCTTTTTCACAGGAAAAATCGATGGTACAAATGTTATTGCTCAGCCCTATCAAGTACCGCAATTAGCTTGGTGGATGAGCGTATATAATCTGGCATATCTCGCTTTTACAGCAATCAACTTGATCATGATTGTGCATACCGTAATTGCGATCGGTAGCAGTTTGCCTACTTTATTCAATGCTTTAAAAACAGGTGGAGAAGCTATTATTAATTCCGTAAAAGGCGCTTTAAGCAAAGTGGCCAGCTGGATCGATGAGGCCTTTACAGATGCTGGAGAGGTTAATGGAGACTTAGTGAATGTCGACATTGATACGGATGTAGACACCGATGTGGATACCGATGTAGACACGGATGTAGATACAGACGTAGATACGGATGTGGATATCGATGTGGATATCGACGTAGATATTGATGCATTTGTCGTCGTCGATATTGACGTAGATATTGATGTGGATATCGACACCGATATCGATAGTGTAGTCGATAATGTGGTTGACAGTGTCATTGATGTAGACACAGATATTGATACCGATATTGATGTAGATGGTCCTTCTGTGACTAGCCTTGTAAAAAACATTGGTCAAACATTATGGAATAATAAAGGCACCATCATGAAAGCTGTATTGAAAAATGCTGCTGTAATGGGTTGTATGATCGGTGCTCAGAAATTACTGGAAATGTGGTACGACAAAGCCGGTAAAAGCTATGCAGGTATGCAGCCTTCTGAATCATCACCATTGGGTATGTTGATGAATTACATGGTCAATCCTGCCAATTCTGTTGCCGATCGATGGAACACCTTTGCTGATTATGCACAGCAAGTGACAAGTCCATCAGAGCAACAAATGGTGATTGCAGGTATAATATCCACACACAATGATGCGGAAGATGCAGAGTTAGCCGCCTGGAGATGGAGCTCAAGTGACCAAGATGCAGCTGTAAATGCCATGGTAAGTGCAGCAAAGCCAGATGAGTACAAAGCCTACAATACCTTGGCTACTTATCAGTATAACGGCAAAACTCTTCCTATCAAAGTGGGAGCAGGAGTAGCACTTCAGTTCATCACGAAAATCAGCTAATCATTAGCACCGTGTATTTGGATGTCAACCTCGAAGATTAACCAGCTCCGAGGTTGACACTAAAATCGATTCTAAAGCATCGTTCCCATAAAAATTGAAACATGAGAAAATATCCCAAATATGAGGATCACCAGCTTGCCTGGGAAGAATTAGCCAAAGGTATTGCTTCTATCAAGGATGAAGTACGCGAAATACCTGAACGGAAGATACTACCCAATTCTCAAAAAGGCGAATTAACCATTATTGGTTCCGGAATAGAAATTATTGGCATATCTGTTGGGGATCAAAAATTAATTGAGAATGCAGATAAGGTTTTATTCTGTATTGCTGATCCAGCCACGATTGTTTGGCTAAAGCGTCTTCGACCTGATGCCTTAGATCTCTATGTGCTCTACGGTGAAAACAAAATACGATACACGACCTACATGCAAATGACCGAAGCGCAACTCTATTGGGTCCGCCAGGGTTTGAACGTGGTCGTGATATTTTATGGCCACCCGGGAATATTTGTGCTTTCGACCCATCGAGCCATTAAACTTGCACGCCGAGAAGGATACAAAGCAACCATGAAAGCTGGAGTATGTGCTTTAGATACCCTTTGCGCAGATTTAGGTGTAGATCCATGCCATCCAGGATTGCAAACACATGAAGCAACCGACTGCTTGATACGCCAGCGAAAAATTGACCCTAGCTTGCATGTCATACTATGGCAAGTGGGACTTATCGGTGAGCTTGGTTATCGAAGACAAGGCTATCTGAACAATAATTTTTCCTTTTTCATCAAATGGCTCCAAAGTATCTATGGCGACGATTATGAGATCATTCATTACATCGGGTCACGGTATCCTACCATTGAACCATTGGTGGAGCCCTATAAACTCAGCGAACTACATAATCCCGATAATCAATCGAAGGTAACTGGCTTATCTACTTTCTACATTCCACCACGCGATGTAGTTCCCTCCCATCTTCCTACAGCAAAAGAACTAGGAATTGTTCAAGAGGGGCAACATATTGTTACACCCACATCGCCATTGAGAGAAATCGGACTATATGGTCCTAGAGAGATGAAAGCTTTTGATGATTTTGCAAAATTCAAAATACCCACATCCTACAAATGGCAAAATGAAACAGCAGCCAGTCATTTTTTAATTGAACTTCGATTTGATACCGACTTACAAACGCTCTATCTCAAAGATCCTATTCAGGCATTAGACGATCCTCGATTTGCTAATCTATCAGACAAGGAGCGCGCATTACTCGCCTCTCGGGATTCGGGTGCTATTCAAATTGCATCCAAAGGAGCTTATCAACGATCGGTAGTTACAGAAAAAACCATTACACAGATACTGACAAACAAGTCCTATGCTACCGAAATTGTCAAACAACTTTCGGGGAAAAACAAACTAGATGCACGAAAAGCATTTAACCAATGGACCAATGAACACCAACTTGAACTCGATTGGGCCTACCTACACAGCTCAATTGATTTTATCAATCGTAACAATCTATTTCCATGGACAGGCGTATATCTAGAGCCCGAACAAAAGCTGGTCATCACCTTGATCGGCAACCAAACTGATAGGAAGAAAAGTGTGGTATACGTCAATGATTGTCGTATTAAGAACTACACCTTCGAAAATGGTACCATTAAATGGAAAAGCAATAAAGATGTGCCTTTTAACGGGTTCATTAAGCTCGACGTAGATTTGAAGAGCCAAAGGAGAGCAATAGGTAAAATTTGGGCAAATAGTGGGACAGCATCTTCTAGCAACAATTTTATAGCCAATGAAGTTGATCCTGATCGTAAAAATATCTTACCACAAATTTTGCACCTAGCTAAATCCACCGATCCCAAAGCCATCTATGGAACATACGCAGTTCGCACCAGTGGACATTTTTCACGTGTCATCAACGAATTCAACATTTCTGATGCGGGCTTAGAAATTAATGGTTCCAAAGCAGATTCCTTTGATTTTAAAAATGGAAAGCTTACCTGGACTGGCGGCAATAAAGCATGTTATGGTGGATCCGTATACCTCCTGGTAGATCCGATCATCAAATCGATCGAGCTATATGGTAGCTCATATTCTAAAGAAGAAACCGAAATCCATAAGTGCTACGGTGCACAAGTATTTGAGAACAAGCCGCCATACAGTGGGCCTAGTATTCCAGAGTGGGCAGAAGTATATCTTGCAACGATTGCTCACAACAATACGCAAAAAGGAGGCTTACTTTTTTGGCATAAATGGGAAAAGCAAAACTATACATGCACAGTAGTCAATAAGCATATTTTTAATCTGATTTGATCTTTTCGATTGGCACGCTTTGGACTATTATCTATCCAAATCAGATATCTAGAGCCTAAAAATTGACGGATTAACAATTATGGGGTAGTTTCTCAGACTCCCCCATAATTTGACTATTTCGTTTGTATCCATACTTGGTCAATGAAGAAGCCCGAGTGATTCTTTTCATTTAAAAAATTCGTAAAAGTACTAGCACTTAAACACTACCGAAGGAAATGAAATAGTCAAGGTTCAGATAATTACATATTCCACTTACTGAGCATGAGAGAAGAATTTATTGTTTTATCATACGATACAGATCGTTATCCTTTTCGCAAGGCATTAGAGGCCCATGTATTTAAAGTGCCCAAACTAGATGAACTACATCGCGTATGGAAAAAGCAAACAGGCAAGGAAAAGCTGAGCTATGATGACAACCTACTATTGCGAAAAATCATGCAAAACTTACCAGATGACGCCTTATTTTATAAAATCTATCATCAATGGATAGCCGATATCATTGCACCTCATTATGACAACAAAATAAGCTACTCCAAGCATCCTAAAATGCGCGTCCATTTAGCAGAAACAGGAACAGTAAGCGACTTCCATCGAGATGCCGACGTAACCGGGCGACCAGATCAAATCAACTGCTACCTCCCATTCACCGACGTATTTGATAGTTCAACACTCTACTGTGAGACAAACTACAATTCTGACCAATACGAACCCCTCAACTTAAAATATGGCGAAGCATTGCTTTGGGATGGAGGCATGCTTAAACATGGCACCTACTTCAATCGTACTGACAATACACGCGTGAGTTGTGACTTTCGATTCTCCTACCAAAACGATCCAAGCATAGTACCCCCGTGGAGCGAAATACTTCGTTCTAGAATAGACTAAGAAACCTACATTTGTACCTGATTGTAAAAAGATTCATGTATTACTTCTTTTCCAAGACATGTGCATATGCAAACTTTAGATAATACCCTCTCAGAAAAAATAAATCATTGGTTACAAGGAAACTATGATACCGAAACCAAAAAACAGATCCAAAAATTAGTGGATAACAAAGCATATGCTGAACTCACCGATGCTTTCTACAAGGATCTTGAATTTGGTACCGGCGGGCTTCGCGGAATAATGGGTCCGGGGACCAATCGAATCAACCAATATACCATTGGCGCTGCCACCCAAGGATTAAGTAATTATTTGAAAAAGAAATATCCTAATGATGCCATTCATGTTGCAATAGCACATGATAGCCGGAACAATTCCGATTTCTTTGCAAAAATCACCGCTGATGTATTCTCTGCCAATGGAATCATTGTTCACATGTTCAAAGAATTACGGCCAACACCTGCCCTATCTTTCGCCGTACGGACATTGAAGTGCCAAGGAGGGGTAGTCATCACCGCATCACACAATCCAAAAGAATACAATGGCTACAAAGCATATGGAGCAGATGGTGGCCAATTAACAGCTCCTGATGACGAACTCGTAATGCAAGAAGTCGCTAAAATCAAAAGTATTGATGATGTCCATTTTAAACGCATCAATCAAAACATTCGAATAATTGACGAACAAGTAGACCATTCATATTTAGATGGCATCGTCAAGCTGTCCCTTTCTCAGGACGCCATTCATCGTCAAAAGGATCTTAAAATTGTATACTCCCCTATTCATGGAACAGGAATCACACTTGCCCCTCAAGCTTTACAACGTTTTGGATTCAAAAGTATCGCTTTGGTAGAGGAACAAACCAAACCCGACGGTAATTTCCCAACAGTAGTATATCCAAATCCTGAAGAGAAAGAAGCATTAACCCTAGCCATAGCAAAAGCCAAAGCAATAAATGCCGATCTCGTGCTAGCCACCGACCCCGATGCCGATCGCGTAGGGATTGCTATTAAAAACCATGAGGGCGAATTTATCCTCCTCAATGGGAATCAAACAGCGAGCTTATTAACAAATTATCTACTCACAGCATGGGAAAAAAGAGGAAAGCTAACAGGGAAAGAATACATCGTAAGAACGATCGTAACAACTCAACTCATTGAAAAAATAGCCGACTCCAAGCATGTAACATGCTACAACACCTTAACAGGATTTAAGTTCATCGGTGAATTAATAACTGCGTTACAGGGTAAAAAAACCTTTATCGGCGGCGGTGAGGAAAGCTATGGATTCTTAATCGGTGAGTTGGTAAGAGACAAAGATGCAATCATATCCTGTGCCTTCATCGCTGAAATGACTGCCTTCTACAAAGATCAAGGCATCAGTTTATATGATGCCCTGCTGGATATGTACCAACAATATGGACTGTACAAAGAAACACTGCTCTCAATCACAAAAAAAGGTAAAACAGGAACTGAAGAGATCAAAACGATGATGCAAACCTTTAGAACCAATACTCCTAAAAGCTTAGGAGATTCAAAAGTAATTGAACTAAGAGACTATGAAATGGGTAAGCAAACAAATCTGCTCACGGGAGCAATAAGTAATCTTGATTTTCCTAAGTCAGATGTATTGCAATTCATCACCGCCGATGGCAGCATTATCTCTGCACGTCCATCTGGAACAGAACCTAAAATTAAATTCTACTGCAGTGTGAAGGCCGATTTGCCCGATAAAAAAATGTTCAATGAAATTGATAAAATGCTCGCTACAAAAGTTACAACGATGATGCACGACTTAGGTGTTTAATGTTCTGATACGTAAAAACCTTTTGCCTTATTTTGATTTTCAAAAAAACAGCCTTATATTTGCGACCTCGCTTTAAAAGCTGATTTATCCAACATCATGAAAAGAACATTCCAACCTTCGCAGAGAAAAAGAAGAAATAAGCATGGTTTTAGAGAGCGCATGAGCTCTGCTAATGGAAGAAGAGTATTAGCTTCCAGAAGAGCCAAAGGCAGAAAGAGATTATCTGTATCTGACGAGGGACGTCATAAATCATAATTTTGATCCCTACTCTATAGTCAGAGTAAGCAAAATTTCAGATTAATATAGTCTTTCAAATAGGCTAAAGTAATCGACCATGTATACTTTTCATAAAGAAGAACGATTGTGTAATAAAAAGTTTTTAACTGACCTTTTTCACAATGGTTCTTCTCTTATTTTATATCCTTTTCGTATTGTTTGGCTTACCAAAGCGCTTTCAACTCCTGCTCAGGTTGTGATCAATGTCCCAAAACGGAATTTCAAGAGAGCTGTTGATAGAAATTTACTTAAACGACGAATGCGTGAAATTTATCGTTTACACAAATCAGAATTTCTTTACTCGTTCCTAGAATACAAATCCATTCTGTTAGGGATTACCTATGTCGGCAAAGAGATCTCTGAATATCATTATATGGAAAAAAAAATGCTATCTGCTTTTGAGAAATTAAAAAACTCTTACTTAGCATCGTGATTATTCGTTTCATCAGATTGGCCATTGGATGTTTTTTTTTACTATCGATACGAGTTTATCAGTACCTCTTATCTCCATTACTAGGAGTCTCGTGCCGGTATACACCCACATGCTCTGAATATGGCATCATTGCCTTAAAAAAACATGGACCATTTAAGGGTTCGTGGCTAACCTTCAAGCGATTGATACGTTGTCATCCATGGGGTGGGCATGGTGAGGATCTTGTACCATAAAAGCATCCCCTTGATTTTCTTCAGAAAGAAGACTTCATATATACGTACGACTATGCAAAAAGCAAGCAATCTAATCTTACTCATTGAAACCGCAACTACATCGTGTTCGTTAGCTTTGGCCGAAGATGGTTTGATTCTTTCTAAAAAAGAGTTAAACGAGCATAACATTCATGCTAGCCATGTCACCTTGTTTATTGACGAGTTGATGCACTTAACTGGGAAAACGTATAGCAACTTAACTGCTGTAGCAGTTAGCCAAGGGCCAGGATCTTACACAGGATTACGTATTGGAGTATCCACAGCAAAAGGGCTTTGTTTTGCACTAGATATCCCACTGATTGCTGTAAATACACTCCAAGCAATGGCAGCAGGTTTACTAGAAAAAACTTCTTTAAGAAACGAAAAAACGCTTTTGTGCCCCATGATTGATGCCCGAAGAATGGAAGTATATACTGCACTTTTTGATAGGGATCTAGCAACAATAGAAAACATTCAGGCCAAAATTTTAGATGAAACATCTTTTGACAAGTATCTGAAGAACCACACCATTCTATTCTTTGGAGATGGTGCTGAGAAGTGCAAGCCATTGTATAGTCATCGGCCCAACACCACTTTCATCGAATTCGAAAATTCAGCCTCTTATTTGGGTGTTCTCGCAGAACAAAAATTAAAATCTGGAGATATAGAAGACGTGGCCTATTTTGAACCTTACTATCTGAAAGATTTCATACCTACAAAACCCAATGTCTCAAGCTAAAATAGATTCTAGCTCCCCCACAAATTATCTTCGAAAAAGCAACACACTTGATATTTTCGTATTTTTGGGCACGATGAGCTATCACTTACAGGTATCTATTGATCCTAATTCTGGTTTTTGTTTTGGAGTTGTTTACGCCATTGACATGGCTGAAGAGATACTATCTACCGAAGGCTATCTGTATTGTTTAGGTGATATTGTACACAATGATGAAGAAGTAGAACGCCTGAAAAATAAAGGGCTTCGTATTATATCCAATCATGATTTAAAAAGTTTGAGGGGCGAGAAGGTGCTCATACGCGCACATGGCGAAGCTCCCGAAACCTATAAAATAGCGCTCCAAAATAATATCACCTTGATTGATGCATCGTGTCCTGTTGTCTTGAAGCTTCAAAATCGCATCAAAAATTCGTACGACAATCAGGAGAGAATTGTAATTTTTGGCAAGCACGGACATGCAGAGGTTATTGGTTTACAGGGACAAACTAATAACAGTGCACTTGTTTTCCAGGACATAAATGAATTAGACAATATCGAGCTTCCTCAAGAAATCACCCTTTATAGTCAAACAACCAAAAGCACTGACAAATTTTACCAAATAAAAGATGAGCTCATTAATCGCGGCTATACACTAAAAGCCAATGATACCATTTGCCGACAGGTCTCCAATCGAAATGAGGAGCTCCGCCATTTTGTAAAAAACTTCGATCGTATCATATTCGTGTCTGGGAAAAAATCATCAAATGGGAAAGTTCTTTATGAGGTATGTCGCCAGCATAATCCCAACACCTACTTCATCTCCCATTCAGAAGAACTTAAGCCAAGCATGTTCAAACCCAATGATCGGGTGGGCATATGCGGTGCTACATCTACCCCAATGTGGTTAATGAATGAGGTAAAGAAAAAACTAGAGCTTTTTTAAATTCTTTTCCAGAGTCAGGGTAGTGTATCACCACCATACTCCATTAAACAAGGATAGGTTATCAGGTAGATGTGCGAGTAGATAAAAAACATACCTCCGCAACTTTAGTCTAAATCTTTATCTAGATATCCAAAATCTAACCTATAATCGATATGCCTTACAGCCAATTATAGCATTGGCTCTTTCGTCAAAAGATCATACTCCAAATGTGCCCAATGACCTCAATAGTTATAAAACTCAGCTAATACAAACCTTAAATAGATATATTTTCCAACCATAGGTGCTATCTTTGCATTCTAGTATGAATAAAAAAGGCGTTTTATTGGTCAATTTAGGTACTCCAGATAGCACATCAACAAAAGATGTTCGAAAATACTTAAATGAGTTTTTAATGGATGAACGAGTAATCGATGTTAATCTGATGGCTCGTACTTTACTGGTCAAGGGATTGATAGTTCCTTTTAGAGCTCCAAAATCAGCAAAACTGTATCAAGAAATCTGGTCTGATCGAACAGGATCCCCATTGAAACATTACAGTATTATCCAAACTAATTTGCTAAAGAAGCGCTTGGGAAATGATTACCATGTGGAATTAGCCATGCGTTATCAAAATCCATCCATCGAGTCTGCATTAAAAAAACTAAAAGATGCACGAGTTAGCAGTATTCGAGTTTTACCGCTATTCCCTCAATATGCATCAGCGAGTACTGGTTCTGTTTTAGAAAAAGTCATGAATGTGGTAAGTAAGTGGCAAAGTATTCCTCACCTCTCATTCATCAGCTCTTTTCATGACAATGAGTTAATGATTGAAACTTTTGCAGAAAATGCACAGAAACACCACCCCGATACGTATGATCATATCCTATTTAGCTTTCACGGATTACCTGAAAGTCAATTGAAAAGTGGAGATCATTTACACAAACACTGCCTAAAAACACCCAACTGTTGCAATATTTTAACGAATGACAATCAATTCTGTTATGCTGCTCAGTGCTATGATACTGCTCGCTTGATTGCAAAAAAACTCAGCCTGAACCAAAGTACGTACACCGTCTGCTTCCAATCTCGCTTAGGTACGGATCCCTGGGTAAAACCCTATACCAGCGAAGTAATTAAAGAATTAGCCAACAAAGGAGCTAAGCGCTTATTAGTTTTATGCCCAGCTTTTGTAGCTGATTGTTTAGAAACTATTTATGAAGTAACTGTTGAATATGGCAATGAATTTAAAGCACTGGGGGGTGAGCATGTGCAGCTAGTAGAAAGCCTGAATGATCATCCCAAATGGATAGCGGCACTGGATGAACTAATAATTAACAATACCTCTAAAAAATAATTAAATCTCTGTTATCAGGAAACAATAAAGCTTTCAAACCATTATAGACTAAAATCTCAATATCAAAAGCATCTGCCTCATGTGCTGAAAATCGATATGCTTCGTAGGCCTTTCTATGTAAAAGAACCTTGGTTTCAGCGTCATCTGCAAAAGGATTGGTTCCAATTCCTTGAATAGCTGAATCATAGTTAAAGCGATTAACATACATACTATTGTACCAGTCTTTTATCTTTTGATACAACTCAGCCGATGGATTAAAACTATTCCCAACATTCGAAGCTCGTTCAATAATATGTTTTGGAAGAGCAGAGAGACTTTTTATCAACCTTAGGCGCTCCTGTGAATAACCTTCGCTATTCATTCTTTTAACAACGGCCAAAACCATACAAGCTACTAACCAATGCTGCTCTGCATGCCTAGCCTCATGATATAGAGTTTTCGCCAGCTCCATAAAATTATCTAAAGGCATCGAATCATTTATCTTACTATGGTTTAATTTCATCATCCACAAAGACCGGTTAAATGAACCATCATCCTCACCTCCCAAAACCCCGAACGACGTTATTGGAACTCCACACAGATTATGTACCTCTCTCACAGCAAGCTCCAAGAGATAGACCCTCTCTTTCACTGTTCCAATTTGCCTATTATTATAATTTTTCCAACAATAAGCCATCCTACTCACATACGTCTGTACGCACTTCACATCCGTCATTGATTTCATAATTGGCCTAATTTAATCTAATATTAAATTTAACAATTTATTACCTATTTTTCAAGAAAAATAGTATCATGACCGACAAGCCAGATCAAAAATTATTAATTTAGGGCCTCCATTTTAACTCCACCTACTCTTCCATGAACTTAGAATTCAACAAAAACGAAGACATAAACAAGCAGCTTCTTTTCCAAGTAAAAAATCGATTAGATACCATTTATAAGGGAGGGGGTGAAAAAGCATCTGCAAAGCAAAAAGAGAAAGGCAAATTATTAGCACGAGAGCGAATCAATTATCTCATCGACACAGATAAACCCTGGCTGGAGATAGGGGCCTTCGTTGCTGAGGACATGTATCAAGAACAAGGTGGATGCCCATCTGCAGGAGTAATCACAGGTATCGGATATATTGCCGGAAGACAATGCATAATCGTAGCCAATGATGCCACTGTAAAAGCAGGTGCTTGGTTTCCCATGACTGCTAAAAAAAACTTACGTGCGCAGGAAGTCGCCATGGAGAATCGCTTACCTATCATTTATTTGGTAGACTCTGCAGGTGTGTATTTACCCATGCAAGATGAAATTTTTCCAGATAAAGAACATTTCGGGCGTATTTTTAGAAACAATGCTTTGATGAGCAGCATGGGTATTGTGCAAATTTCTGCCATCATGGGGTCCTGTGTAGCTGGCGGTGCATACTTGCCCATCATGAGCGACGAAGCGATGATTGTGGATGGTACAGGTTCTGTTTTTTTAGCAGGAAGCTATCTTGTCAAATCAGCCATTGGCGAAGATGTAGACAATGAAACTCTTGGAGGAGCAAGCACACATTGTGAAATATCGGGTGTAACAGACTATAAACATCCCAACGACCAAGCCTGTCTTGATTCTATCAAAAATATGATGGACATGCTTGGATCTCCTAAACAAGCGGGTTTTAATCGAATAAAACCTATCATGCCAAAAAAAGATGAACAAGAAATATATGGTTTGCTCCCAGAAAGCCGAGAAAAACCCTACGATATGCTCAACATCATTGAACGCCTAGTTGACAATTCTGATTTTGAAGAGTACAAGCAATTATATGGGCAAAGTATCATCTGTGGATTAGGTCGAATAGATGGCTGGGCTGTTGGAATTGTAGCCAATCAACGTAAAGTGGTTAAAAGTAAAAAAGGAGAAATGCAATTTGGGGGCGTCATTTACTCTGACTCTGCTGATAAAGCAACACGTTTCATCATGAATTGTAATCAGAAGAAAATACCACTCGTTTTTCTACAAGATGTAACTGGCTTCATGGTCGGCAGTAGATCCGAACAAGGTGGAATTATTAAGGATGGAGCCAAAATGGTCAATGCTGTAGCTAATTCTGTGGTGCCTAAATTTACAATCGTGATTGGCAACTCATATGGAGCTGGTAATTATGCAATGTGTGGCAAAGCCTATGATCCACGTTTAATCTTTGCTTGGCCATCAGCCAAAATTGCTGTAATGGGTGGCACACAAGCGGGCAAAACTTTACTCCAAATCCAGGAATCATCACTCAAGGCGAAAGGTGAAGAGATTACCAAAGAGAAAAAAGAAGAACTACTAAAAGAAATCACAGAACGCTACAACAGTCAAACAACTCCTTTTTATGCAGCATCGCGACTTTGGGTTGATGGAATCATCGATCCACTGGAAACACGGAAAGTGATCTCAATGGGTATTGAAGCAGCAAATCAATCACCCATTGAAAAACCATTTAATGTGGGCATCATCCAGACCTAAAAACGAATCACCCCCTCTTCCTTTGGAGAGGGGCTAAGTAAAGCCTAAAGCTGCTCCTTCACCTCTATCAGAAATTGCTTCAACCGCTGTAGTGAATCAATGATTTTCTGATTTCCAGAAGCCTCATCTTTTTTATTTGTTTTCAAAAAAGTTTTAGCGCCCTGTATGGTAAAACCTTTTTCCTTAATCAGATTGAAGATAATTTTGAAATTATCTACGTCTTCAGGAGTGAACAGACGATTTCCTTTTTTGTTTTTCTTGGGCTGAATAATATCAAACTCATTTTCATAAAAACGAATCTGCGAAGCATTCACTCCAAATAAACGAGTGACCTCACCCATCGTATAATATAATTTATTAATATCGCGCTCTTTGTAAGGCATATCGAAAAATTTAAGATCTTATGCTCGCGTATTTGATCAAAATACGTGAGCACTACAAAACTATTGAAATTGTGCTACCATACGAATGATAAGTTAAACCAGCATTAAAACCCTACGACCCCTTCTATCATAAAGCCATTGAATTTTCCTGCACTATTGATATTGTTTGCAGGAAAATCATGGTAGTTCTGCGTAACATACTCTGCCTTTGCCAAAATATTTTTTGTAATGAACCAACCACCAGCAAGCTGAATTCGATCAATATGAATAGGCTGGCTTGTAGTAGATGTCAAAAATAAATCGGCATTTACCTGATTATAGCGAGCTCCAATAAACCAATTTTCTGTTCTACCTAAACGATAAACTGCATCAATTGCCCACTGATTCACATTTCTAGTAGAAGATTCTGCTGCACTATTTCCTTTTGCTGTTTCGTAAGTGCCAAATAATTCCAAACGATGCAATTTGATGAATGGATTGATCATCAGAGCCTGTACTTTCTGACTGAACATGGGATTATATCCGCTTGCCCATGGATTTACATCGAACGAGCCCGCAGGTGCAGCCGTCAAAGCCGACGTATTTTCCATCACTAGATAATATCTGGAGCCAACACGATCTCCTCTGTATAGCGATTGACTATTGGTACCTACATTGGAATAAAAAGAACCCGTTAATCTGAGTCTCAAGTGATCTTTCACTTGCTTATCATATCCTAGTTTACCTAAATAGGAAAGATGACGATTTGAAGGATTCGTTAGATCACCTTGTGTTTCTCCCCCTGTTATGCCCACTACTGCAATCACTCCATTTCGCTGAAAGGTAATATCACCCCCAATTTCAGTTGTAAATGCATCTAAAATCAAATTCCCCACAAACGGATTGTACACAGCGTTCCCATTATCTGTTCGACGAAAGTGAGCATCTCCATAGTTTACCTCCGACTGACCCACTTTTATCGTCACATACTTCATGATATCATTCACTACGCTGTTATTCAAGAATAGCAGTTTATCAAACTGAATATATCCACCTTTCACCCATGTATTTTCATGATGCCTAGATGACAAATACGTTATCAGATTTAATCTGATACCCTCTGCTAACTGAGCATCAAGATTGAGATTTGCAGTAGCCAAATTAAAACCATTCCCAATCGTGATTAGTTGATTTATATTTTTTCCAGTTGCAGGATCAATCACAACACTTGCACTATTACTATGCCTCAAGCCTTGAAATTGTTGTGCAAAATTGGCTCCTATCTTAATCCGAATATTGGAGAATGGGATAGAATCTTCTTTTGAGGTTTCAAAAATATTAATCCCGTTTTTGTCGTAGGGCCTAAAATTGGATACCTTCTCATTTTGAGCATAAGCCAAGCAAGGAAGTAAAACAAAAACCAATAACGTATTTCTTAATCTAGCAATGCATTTTGTTTTCATATATAGTTCGATTTTTTTTAGTCGTAAGGTCATCATGATCAAATTAGTTGTCCACACTCTGTACATAACAGCTCATGATGATTTCATATTGTGATCTTATGGATGCGGTATCAGTTTTTGTTTAAAATCTATTGTTATTTCATTACCTGTTTTAACAGTCCCCAGCATCATAGACGGCGGCTCTAGCCCATAGTCAGACATTTTAATTTGTTTAGATCCGGTACACATCAAACTCTTGTCAGGTCCAACTTTACATACGGCATTTAATTCTATTTCTTTCTTCACTCCTGCTATTTCCAGCTGGCCAAGCCCATTCATATTAAAAGTACTTGAATCAACAGCAGTCATCTTAGACGAGGTTATCACAAAGGTCAAGTACGCATACTTCTCCGTCTTGAGTGTCTTGTATGCATTTTTGTCCATTGCTGAGTGATGGCTTTTTAAACTTTCGGCAGGAAGGGTAAATTTTAAAGCAAGTATTTTGGGGATGCTGCCTAGCTCAATCACCGCTTCTGTTTTCCCCTCTTTCGAGTTCATTTCCCAGTCATGAAGTGTCGAAGTTCCCTTAACTGTTGCCTCTGTGTCGGCATTTATAAATTTAGTCTGAGCAATTACTGCTTGATAAACAGATAGAGGGATAAACGCAATTAATAATATTGTTTTGATCGAGAAAGTCATCCTACCATTTTTTTAGTTGTCACTATTTAAAATCTTTAACTCCTCATTGAGAAATCGAAAAGGCAAAGTAAGTATCTAACCTTTCCTACTGCTCAACTTGAAAGAATTAGAACTCATAGAAATGAAAAATATTTTTTCACGAGAGAAGAAATAAATTTCAGCCCCGCCCCATTGTCATCACCCATCCATTTGCGCAGCTTATCTGGGGAGTTATATCTCCAAACAAAAAATTAACTTTGCACACTAAATGAAAATAGGGATGACAACGAAGGAAATACGAAAAACTTTTTTAGATTTTTTTGCTAGCAAAGGACATCAAATTGTCCCCTCAGCACCAATCGTGATTAAAAATGATCCGACATTGATGTTTACAAATGCGGGCATGAATCAATTTAAAGATCTTTTTCTAGGAGAGGCATCTATCAAATATCCACGCGTAGTAGACACACAACGTTGTTTACGTGTATCAGGGAAACATAATGATTTAGAAGAAGTCGGCATCGATACCTATCACCATACCATGTTTGAGATGCTAGGAAATTGGAGCTTTGGTGATTATTTCAAAGAAGAAGCCATCGCTTGGAGCTGGGAGCTATTAACTGAGGTATACGGAATATCCAAAGATCAGCTTTACGTAACTGTTTTTGAAGGGGATGAAAAAGAGGGTTTGCCCAAAGATCAAGAAGCCTATAATTTTTGGAAGCATCACATTGCAGAAGATCGAATACTATTAGGCAATAAAAAAGATAATTTTTGGGAAATGGGTGAAACAGGTCCGTGTGGGCCCTGCTCTGAAATCCATGTAGATTGTCGTACTCCTGAGGAGAAAAAATTGGTCGATGGCAAAACATTAGTCAATGCCGATCATCCACAGGTAATTGAAATTTGGAATAATGTATTTATCCAATTTAATCGCCTAAAAGATGGCTCTCTTCAAGCCTTACCTGCTAAACATGTGGATACTGGAATGGGTCTAGAACGACTCGTACGCGTGTTACAAAAGAAAACTTCTAATTATGACACCGATGTATTTCAGCCACTAATCCAGTTCATCTCTCAAAAAAGTGGCATTACTTACCATCAAGATCCCCAATCTTCCAAAGAAAACTGTTCTAAAGCGATTGCCATGCGCGTGATGGCCGATCATATCCGCGCAATTGCTTTTGCTATCGCAGATGGACAATTACCTTCCAACAATAAAGCAGGGTATGTGATCCGTCGTATTTTACGTCGAGCAGTACGTTATGGATATACATTTTTAAATTTCAAAGAACCTTTTTTACATACACTCGTACCTATTTTAGCCGAGCAATTTGACGGGGTTTTTCCTGAACTAAAAGCACAGCAAAGCTTTGTTCAGAAAGTAGTGTTAGAGGAAGAGCTTTCTTTTTTAAGAACCCTTGCAACAGGTATTCAACGTTTCGAACGCTATGAGGCCAATAATGGAGTCATCGCTGGTGATTTTGCTTTTGAACTGTATGACACCTTCGGCTTCCCAATCGACTTGACCGAATTAATGGCACATGAAAAAGGCCTGACCGTTGATAAAAAGGAATTCGAAGCCGAGCTTCAAAAACAAAAAAATCGCTCACGTGCTGCAACAACCATTGATACTGGCGACTGGATCACTGTACATCAAGGAGATGAGGTTGAATTTGTAGGCTATGATGAACGAATTACAGAGTGTCGCATCTTAAAATATCGAAAAGTAAGTGCAAAAGGAAAAGAGCAATACCAGCTTGTTTTAGATCGAACACCATTTTACGCAGAAAGTGGGGGACAAGTGGGCGATACAGGGATCTTAGCAGGTGACGCTAATTTGTCAATCCAGCTAACAGATACTAAAAAAGAAAACGGTCTAATCATCCATTATACAAATACGTTACCAAAAGACCTAAGTATTGCTTTTGAAGCTTTTGTTAACCTGGAAAGACGTTCGGCAATTGAGAATAATCACTCAGCAACGCATTTAATGCATGCTGCATTGAAGCAGGTTCTGGGCTCACACGTCAACCAGAAAGGCTCATTGGTCAATGATGCGTATTTACGTTTTGACTTTTCACATTTTTCAAAAGTTACTGATAAAGAATTAGCAGAGGTCGAAGCAATCGTCAACCAAAAGATTCGTAAAAATATCTCCCTGAAGGAGCAACGCCATGTTGCTTACCAAACAGCTATTGATTCTGGTGTTACAGCCTTGTTTGGCGAAAAATATGGTGATTTTGTACGTATCATCACATTTGATGATGATTTCTCTAAAGAACTTTGTGGGGGTACACACGTAAAAGCGACGGGTGAAATTGGTTATTTTAAAATTATTTCTGAATCAGCTGTAGCAGCTGGGGTACGCCGTATTGAAGCCATCACAGGCGAAAAAGCACAAGAGTACATTACACACCAAAGTGTATTAGTTGATCATCTAAAAGACTTACTCAAAAACCCCAAAGATATATTTGCTTCTGTAGAAAGTTTATTAGAAGAAAATACGCGTCTGAAAAAAGAGATCGAAAAGAATACGCTTGCAAAAACGGCTAATTTAAAATACGATTTGGCAAAGCAAGTCACTCAAATCAACGGCATCAATTTTATTGCCCAAAAAGTAGATCTCCCCAATGCCGAAGCGGTCAAAAATCTAGCCTATTCGGTAAAAGATATTGTTGATAATTTATTTCTCGTGATCGCATCCGAAATTGAAAACAAACCAGGTTTAGCCGTTATGCTTTCTGATAATCTAGTGAAAGATCGTAGTCTAAATGCAAGTAACATCGTACGCGAGCTAGCCAAAGAAATTCAGGGTGGCGGTGGCGGTCAAGCATTTTTTGCAACAGCTGGAGGAAAGGACAGTTCAGGTATCACAAAAGCACTTCAAAAGGCAACTGAATTTATAATGTGAGCTTACATTCAATCAAACCATGGTCAAGGACTGTTGAGTTTTTCACGAAATGAATCATTGGAAAAGATAATTCACAATCAAATTAGCGTTATACCAAGTACTAATTAGAAAGCACTATAAGATGAAAACAATTTTGATATCCTTGTCCATTGCTTTGATCAGCCTTACATCCTGTAAAAATGGTGATCCAAAAGCATCAACATCTGTAAACAACAGCTCAGAAACGTCCGTGCAAGAGGCCCCAGATTTTGAACTCGCTACACCAGAGGGGAAACATGTCAAGCTCTCTGATTTTAAGGGCAAATACGTATTGCTCGATTTTTGGGCCTCATGGTGCGGCCCATGCCGAGAGGAAAACCCAAACGTGGTTAAAGCATATCAATTATTTAAGGATAAAAATTTTACGGTACTCGGCGTTTCTTTAGACAATGCCAAAGACAAATGGGTCAATGCCATTGAAGCCGACAAATTAACATGGACACATGTATCAGACCTCGAAGGCTGGGATGGAGGAGTCGTGGCTCAGTATCAAATAAGCAGTATTCCAGCTTCGTTTCTAATAGACCCCAGCGGCAAAATCATTGCCCAAGACTTAAGGGGTACTGAACTAGAGGAGTTTCTGAAGAAGACTTTGAAGTAAAAATCCACCCATTAGTATGGATCCAGCTAAACAAAAAATCTTGATCGTTGACGACGAACCCGATATCCTTGAATTGATCGAGTACAATCTCAACAAAGAAAACTATCAGATTTTTACGGCTCGCAATGGCAAAGAAGCAATTACTGAAGCAAAACGCGTCCTCCCAAGCCTCATTATTCTAGATATGATGATGCCCAAAATGGATGGAATTGAAACT
Source organism: uncultured Pedobacter sp. (assembly GCA_938008555.1). Taxonomy (GTDB): domain Bacteria; phylum Bacteroidota; class Bacteroidia; order Sphingobacteriales; family Sphingobacteriaceae; genus Daejeonella. Next base: position 7,846 of record CALLKE010000032.1, on the reverse strand, counting down.
TGTCGAGCCATCCGCTCCATGCCAGAGTTTAAAAGCACATTCCTTGTTTTTTTAACAGCACGCAATGATGAGCATTCCGAAATTGCGGGGTTTAACGTAGGTGCCGATGATTACATCACCAAGCCAATAAAGCCTCGAGCACTTGTAAGCCGTATTAATGCTATTCTTCGCCGCAATACCGCTCCTGAAAAAGCATTAGACAACAAGATTCAAATTGCAGATCTCGTGATTGATCGCGAAGCATTTGTAGTTTTTCGTAATAACAAAAGGCTAGTACTTACAAAAAAAGAATTTGAACTACTTTACTTTTTAGCCTCTCAGCCGACTAAAGTTTGTACAAGAGATATGATTATAAAAAACATTTGGGAAAACGCTGTCATTGTCACCCATCGTACAATTGACGTACATATTCGTAAACTGCGTGCAAAACTGGGAGAAAGCTATATCAAAACAATTAAAGGTGTAGGCTATAAATTTGAAGCTTCTTCAAACGAGCAAGAATCATAATCCATCACCCGCTAACTACCTGCATAATTATATAGAGATTGACCAAAATAAGAGTGTCTCTGACTCTCCATAAATGCTGGCTCCAATTTACCCTCCCCTCATAAACTAAAAACCCGTACTTTTGGGCTGATTTAAACGATTGTGTGTGAAATTTCCAAAATTTGAAGACTGTATTCTTTTTGAAAATGAGAATATCCTTGTAGTAAATAAACCCCCATTTCTCAGCTCTTTGGACGATCGAGACGGAGGTAGTCCAAATATGCTGAGGTTGGCAAAGCAGTATAGCCCTGATGCACAAATCTGCCATCGACTTGACCGAGAAACCTCTGGAGTGCTCATCATTGCCAAAAACCCAGAAACATATCGATTTGTATCCATGCAATTTGAGCATCGGGAAGTTAAAAAGGTATACCATGCGGTCATCAATGGGACTCATGTTTTCGAAAATCTACACGTCGATCTGCCCATACTAAATTTGGGCAATAAAAATGTTGCAATTAGCAAGCAGCGTGGGAAAGCTGCAAAAACTATTTTCAATTCTATCCAGTATTTTAAGCATTACACATTGGTTGAGTGTATGCCAGTCACCGGACGGATGCATCAAATCAGGATACATTTAGCCTCCCAACACGCTTGTATCGCTGGTGATGAGATGTATGGAGGAGAGCCTATATTTTTATCAGAGATCAAAAGAGGATATCGCATTGGCAAAGACCAAGAGGAATTACCCATTATGAAACGATTTGCTTTGCATGCCAAACAAATTACGCTTCATATTGACGAAAATACCGAAATGACTTTCGAAGCCCCCTATCCTAAAGACTTTGAAACGCTTTTAAAGCTATTGAACAAATTCGATCACGCGTAAATGTATTACCTGAAGGGTGATTTGTAGCATTCTGATTTATAAATCCTACAAATCACATACTTGCGCTGTCTAAGAAGTATAACCCAAAATTTTAAGTACTTGCTTACTGTTCTGCTCTTCTCCAAAAACTTCAAAATTGAATGTCTCATCACGATTGCGACGAATAATGATTTGCTTAGGAGAAGGCAACAGGCAATGATGTATTCCGCCATATCCACTTAATACTTCTTGATAAGCACCTGTATGAAAGAAACCTAAGTATTGCACTTTTCGTGTCTTCGGCATAAACACATTGTTCATATGTGCTTCCTGATTGTAATAATCCTGACCATCGCACGTAATACCCCCTAAATTAACACGCTCATACTCTGCATCCCAGTTGTTGACAGGTGCAAGGATATATTTCTGATTTAAGGCCCAAACATCAGGTAGATTGGTAATGAATGATCCATCTAGCATCAACCACTTCTCACGGTCATTTTGTTGTTTCCGCCCCAAAACCTTGTACAAAATACCTGAGGCTTCAGCAACTGTGTATTTGCCAAATTCAGTGATGATATCAGGTTCCATCACCTCATTTTCAGCACAGATTTCTTTGATTCGTTTGACAATTTCATTCACCATGTATTCGTAATCGAAATCAAATACCAGAGAATCTTTGAACGGCATTCCTCCTCCGATATCGAGCGTATCTAGGTCTGGATTGATTTTTTTGAATTTACAATACAGTGTCACATATTTTTCGAGCTCGTTCCAGTAATAAGGCGTATCCGAAATTCCTGAGTTAATGAAGAAATGGAGAAGCTTCACTTTGAAGTTGGGATTCTGAGCAATTTTATGATTATAAAAATCGATCACATCCTCTATCCGAATCCCTAAACGAGAGGTGTAGAATTGCGAATCGGGTTGCTCTTCTGCAGCAATGCGGATACCTAAATTACATTCGATATCGAGCTCATCATCATACAGGTTAAATTCTTCCTTATTATCCAGTACGGGAATAATATTTTTGAACCCATCATGCAACATATCGATAATATATTGCTTGTACTGAAAGGTTTTAAACCCATTGCAAATTACGGTAGTCTCTTTTGATAGCGCCCCCTTTTTCTCTAGCGCATCCACCATGGGCATATCAAATGCAGAGGATGTTTCTAAGTGTATATCGTTACGCAAAGCTTCTTCAACGATATGCCTAAAATGTGAGCTTTTCGTACAATAGCAGTACTTGTAGCTACCACGATAATTGTTCCGAATAATTGCTGTTTGAAACAACAATTTTGCCTGTTGAATCTTCTTGCTAATGATCGGTAAATATGTAAACCGAAGGGGTGTTCCATACGTTTCGATCATCTCCATCAGATTCAAATCATGAAAGTATAGTTCATCATCAATCACGTCAAAACCTTCTTGTGGGAAGCCGACACTTAAATCAAGAAACTCCGCGTAACTCTGCATTTTTTTATAATTTTGTAATCCTAGACAAAGATAAAAAAAGCTGCTACTGTTTTATTTGTGTAAAATCACATTGCATATAAGAACAAAAATTTTGCATCAATTCATGGGCCTCCTATGCGTGAATTAAAAATTATTGAGGTTAAATCAGAAATTGGGGCAGGAACCCGCGGCGCAAGTTTAGGTGTGGATGCTATCAAAATAGCAGCACTTGATTTTGGAAGTAGGTATTTCAAAATGCATAAAAGTGTTGAGATCCCGAATGAAAACCACCTATTGCTCGAATCGATGGGCAACCCATGCGCTAAACGAATATCTGGTGTACTTACTATGGTAGAACGTGTTGCAGAAGAAGTATCAAAAACATTGAAAAACAATGAATTTCCAATTCTTCTGTCAGGTGATCATAGCAATGCAGCAGGTACTATTTCAGGAATCAAAAAAGCCTTTCCAAAATCCAAACTAGGTGTAATTTGGATAGACGCACATGCTGATATCCACTCGCCTTATACTACGCCTTCTGGCAATATGCACGGAATGCCTTTGGCCATTGTGCTAGATGAAGACAATATTGATTGTAAGATCAACAAACCTGATCAAGAAACAATTAATTACTGGTATCAGCTAAAAAATGTGTCCAATATTGCCCCAAAAGTCACATACAAAGACCTTGTTTATGTGGCTTTACGTGACATGGAATCACCCGAGGATTATTTGCTAAAAAAACATAATGTTAAAAACTTCACCACTAGCGAGATTCGAAAACGAGGGGTCGAACGAGTAGCTATTGACGCACTTCAGCACCTTGATCACTGTGACATCGTTTACGTATCATTCGATGTGGACTCGATGGATGCCTCTATTTCAAAAGGCACTGGTACTCCCACAGCTAACGGAATTACTGAACGCGAAGCCGGTAACCTAGTCGCACGCTTAATGACTAGTGACAAAGTTTGTTGCTTTGAGATAGTAGAAGTAAATCCAACTCTCGACAAAGAAAATTTAATGGCCGAAAACGCCTTTGAAATACTAGTTAGGGCAACTAACTCGCTAACTAACGATTAAAGCCTCAACGCTCTGGTTGAGGCTAAACTATACTCCAATTATGACTCTAGAATATACCATCCAATTAGCTACTCAAAAAGCCATAACTGCTTTATATAAGATAGATTTACCACTCGAACAAATCGTTTTACAGGAAACACGCAAAGAATTTGAAGGTCAAATCACGTTGGTTACATTTCCGGTCATTCGTTTATCAAAAAAGTCGCCCGAACAAACTGGAACTGAACTAGGAGAATATTTAAAAAAACAAGTCAAAGAGATCGCCAGCTTTAATGTGATCAAAGGTTTTTTAAATCTTTCGATTAATGACACCTACTGGATCAAACAACTTCAGCAACATATTTTAAAATCAGACTACGGTCAATTTAAGCCCAATGGGCAAAAAGTGATGGTAGAATACTCATCACCCAATACAAACAAACCCCTACACTTAGGACATGTACGTAATAATCTATTAGGTTATGCTGTTGCACAAATTCTAACTGCCTACGGATATGAGGTCATCAAAGTCAACCTCATCAATGATCGGGGGATACATATCTGTAAATCGATGCTCGCCTGGACTTTATTTGGAAACAATGAGACCCCTGAAAGCAGTGGATTAAAAGGTGATCATTTGGTTGGCAAATACTATGTCATCTTTGATAAAGAATACAAAAAGCAAATTGAGGAACTTCAAAACGCTGGCCAAACAGAAGAAGAAGCTAAAAAAAATGCTCCCCTCATTCGTCAGGCACAAGAACTCTTACTTCAATGGGAGGCAGGAGATGAGCAAGTAATCACCTTATGGAAAAAAATGAATAGCTGGGTATACGCCGGTTTTGATAAGACCTATAAAAAACTTGGCGTTGATTTTGAAAAATATTATTACGAGTCGGATACTTATTTATTAGGAAAAGACATTATTGAAGAAGGCTTAACGAAAGGTGTATTTTTTAAAAAATCAGATGGCTCCGTCTGGATTGATTTGACAGCAGATGGGCTAGACGAAAAACTGGTTCTTCGTGCTGACGGCACCTCCGTATACATTACCCAAGATTTGGGAACTGCCCAATTAAAATACAACGACTATCAAATGGACCAATCCATTTATGTGGTCGGCAATGAGCAAGATTATCATTTCAAAGTATTATTCCTGATTCTTAAAAAGCTAGGCAAAACTTGGGCAAACGGCCTGTATCATCTATCCTATGGTATGGTTGATTTACCTTCAGGTAAAATGAAATCACGTGAAGGTACAGTGGTAGATGCCGATGATTTGATCGACGAGATGATTACTACTGCCTGTAAACGCACCGAGGAATTAGGCAAGATCGATGGGTTTTCTGAAGAAGAAAAACAAGAGTTATACCGAATGATTGGATTAGGTGCACTCAAGTATTTCTTGCTCAAAGTAGAGCCTAAAAAACGCCTCTTGTTTGACCCGAACGAATCGATCGACTTTCAAGGCAATACGGGGCCATTTATTCAATATACCTACGCACGCATCAATTCTATCTTAACCAAGGCCCACTATGTTCAGCATGATGCGAATCATTCAACTAGTCTGACAGCTGTTGAACGTGATCTTTTGGTGACTTTGATAAAGTATCCCACTATTATTGAAGCATCTGCAAAAGAGCACAGCCCTGCACATATTGCCAACTACATATTTGAGTTAGCCAAGCTTTATAATAAATTCTATCATGAAGAACCAATTTTGAAAGCGGAAGACACAAGTGTCAAACAATTTAGACTCCATCTATCTGCAGGTACTGCTTCCGTTATTAAAAAGGGAATGCAATTGCTAGGTATTCTTGTACCCAATAAAATGTAAGAGACAATGAGACAAGAATAAGTCTACTTGTACATAATTAATAAGATCTTCACCAGCAGGCTAATATTTTACTAACTTCGGAAGCTATGTTCCTAGTATCCTGTTGTATCATTAAACTATCATCGATGATAGTTTAATGATACAACAGGATAGCACCTTTAAAAATGATAATTACTCAATGCATTTTTTATAATCAATGGCCCACTACTCACGTCGTTTATCGCTAGTCTTAGTAATCTGTATTTTCTCAACATCTTGCATTTCTTCTGGCACACAGCAAAAAAAAATCATATCCACCACAAATCAAATCGTTGATCGGTCCATATTAAATTACGATCCGCAAAAAGCTGATAAACGCATTGATGAGTTTATGAATCAGCTACATCGCAAGTATGCTTTTAATGGAAATATTTTAGTTGCAAAAAATGGAAAGATTATTTATCAGAATACTTTTGGATGGGCAGATTATCTGCACCGAGATAGCCTAAAAATAGGCTCTATGTTTGAGCTTGCATCTGTATCTAAACCGTTTACAGCCACAGCTATTTTAATGTTAATGGAGGAGGGCAAATTACGGCTCGATCAGAATGTAAAAGACTTTTTTCCCAATTTTCCTTATGATGGAATCACTATCCGCCTGTTGCTCACTCACCGCTCTGGCCTAATGAATTATGTTTATTTCACAGACACTGTTTGGAAGAAAAAACGCGAAGGGATGACAAACATGGATGTCATAAACTTGATTTCACAATACAAACCAGCACCGTACTCCAAACCAAACAAACACTTCCACTATAACAACTCAAACTATATGATTCTGGGTGCTATTATTGAAAAAGTAACAGGAGAACCCTACTATAAGTTTATGGAGGAACGTATCTTCAAACCCTGTGAAATGGATAATACACATGTATATTCTAAAGTAGATTATGCTAAAATACCTGTAGATGTGATTGGACATGATCGTGTTTGGAAAAGATCTGTAGCTCAAAACTTTTTAGATGGCCCTATTGGAGACAAAGGAATTTATAGCACCGTACAAGATCTTTACCTGTTTGATCAGTGTATGCGAAAAGGGAGACTATTAAAACAATCTACCTTAGACTCTGCTTATACTAGCCACAACGAGCTAATAAGAGGTCATTTTGGCTATGGATATGGCTGGCGTACATTCTCTGGTGAAGGAGCAAGAATCGTTTATCACACGGGTTGGTGGCACGGATTTAAGCACATTTACTTACGCGATCTAAATAATGATATTACCGTTGTCCTGTTAAGTAATTTAACGAATGGAAGTCTTTTAAAATTAGATGGCCTATACAAAATAGTGGGTATGCCTATCGTGCGAAAAGGAGCTTATCTAGCCAATGGACAGATTGCACCTTCTCATCAAAAAGAAGCTGACGAGGATTAGTAGTTCAATACAATTACCCTACCAAAAACATGAATACCACCAACAATCCATGGCAAACACTTTCTAGCCAAGAGATTTATGATAATCCATGGATCAGTCTAACTGAACATCAAGTCATCAACCCAAATGGAGGAAGAGGCATTTATGGCAGTGTGCACTTCAAAAACATAGCTACTGGCATATTAGCTTTAGACGAATTCAGAAACATTTGGCTAGTTGGCCAGTATCGCTTTTCACTAAAACAATACAGTTGGGAAATCCCAGAAGGAGGAAGCCCACTAGATACAAATCCACTAGAATCGGCCAAACGTGAATTATTAGAAGAAACTGGAATTCGTGCTCAAAACTGGATAGAACTACAACGAATGCATCTTTCCAATTCAGTAAGTGATGAATTAGGTATCATTTATCTTGCTACAGATTTATCCTATGGCAATACCGAACCTGAAGAAACCGAACAGCTGCAGACTCGAAAAATACCTTTCGAACAAGCTTATCACATGGTCATATCTAATCAAATTACAGACTCTATGAGTGTTGCAGCCATACTTAAGCTAAAGATTCTAATAATGGAAGGCAAAATATAAAACCACAGAGCCGCTCATTATAATAATTCAAGAACCAGATCAATGCTTCAGCTGGAAATAGCCGTAGTAGTATTCTTGATTTGTATTATTCGGATCCTTAGTCTTATCTATAAATTTTACCACATAATAGTATG
>CALLKE010000031.1 GCA_938008555.1 uncultured Pedobacter sp. | reverse complement strand
CCGTCAAACTTGTCATGCACACCAGGAATTTTAAACTATCATACATTTAAAAACACTACCAAAAAAGGAATATAGACAAGTAGCAGAAAATAAAAAAAGATCTGAAGAGTACAACAGACTTTCTGATGATGAGAAAAGAGCATATTGGATAAAGAGGGGTGAAAAATATTTGACTGCTGATCATGGAAATTTATTCAGCACGTCGTTTGTGGAAGATAACGATAAACTAGGATTCCCTTTTAAAGTATACAAGCTAATCAATCATAGTGGTTTATATGCTGCTGTTTTTACTGGAGTTGCTCTCAATGAAACAGGGAAAACCCCAACATACGCGTGTATAACTCATCGGGCTACTAAAAAAGAATTGATACTTCCTTTAGAGGCGCGCGGTTTTAATACTACTGAAATAGAGGCTCTTTTTAATCAATTAGACGGAAATTAGACTTTGTGCGCTTTGATGCTTGATGTAACCGTCAGAAAGAGGCGACTTTAAAAAAGCAATCTCTTTTTTAAGCGTCGAATAAAAAGATTAATCAACTTTCTCGCATCAAAAGCTGCTTTGCAAAATTTTGCAAAGCAGCTTTTTTGTTTCTATCCACTCTTAATTGATCCAGCGCTAGAAAGGCCGATTGAATAAATTGATTCATTGTTTGTTCAGTTAGCTGGCGTATGTGCAACTGATCATAAATGGCTGTCACTTCTTTTATTTTCTCCTGAGGATTTGCCTTTGTATTAGTAAGCCAACTATTTAGCGTTTTTCTTGTTTCGTTTTGTGTGAGTTCTTGGGCTTTTATCAACATAAAGGTTTTTTTGTTGGACAGGATATCGCCCCCAATCTGTTTTCCAATTTTTTTTGGGTCACCATATACATCCAGGATATCATCCTGAAGCTGGAATGCAATACCCATTTTTTCTCCAAAGGAGTATAAAAGGTTGGCATCTTCTGGTGAACTACCCCCGATCATTGCTCCTATCTTTAAAGCTCCTCCAAGCAATATTGCCGTCTTAAGACGAATCATATGGAGATAGTCGTCGATCTGGACAGCGGTTGCTTTTTCAAAACCCATATCCATTTGTTGCCCTTCGCACACACCAACTGCTGTATCATTAAAAACACGAAGTATGTCTGGTAAAATGGAAGACCTAACCTGGATTATCCGCTTGTAAGCCTCGATCAACATGACATCACCCGAAAGTATCGCTGTTGTACTAGACCATTTTTCATGCACAGTTGGCTTCCCGCGTCGAGTAGGTGCATGATCCATAATGTCATCATGGATCAGCGTGAAATTATGAAATAACTCAACCCCTAAAGCAGGCTGAATGGCTTTTTGAATGTCATCTGAAAATAGATTACAGGCCATCAGTACTAAAATGGGCCGAATACGTTTACCCCCTAAATCCATGAAGTATGTGATGGGCTCATATAATTCTTGGGGCTGTTTGGGATAATTGGATTCAGCAATCGCTTGATTGATTAGCTGATAAAGCTCTTTTATGGAATACATGGATTGGTTCAAAAGAAATTAATGATGCCCCTCTTCAGAGCAGAGGGGCCATGGTGAAGCTTTAGCGTTTAATCAATGAAAAATCAATTTGGCGTTTACTCAAATCCACCTTTTTAACTAGAATAAGTACTTCATCTCCCAGCTGATACTTTTTCTTTTTTCGCTGACCGATGATGCAATAATTTTTTTCATCTAATACATAAAAATCATCATTGATATCACGTAAACGGATCATTCCTTCACATTTGTTCTCGACAATTTCTACGTACATACCCCATTCAGTTAGGCCCGAAATGATGCCTGTATATTGCTGTCCAACATTGTCTTGCAAATATTCTGCTTGCTTGTATTTCACGGAAGCACGTTCAGCATCCGCTGCCTTTTTTTCCATCTGAGATGAGTGTAGACACATCTTTTCATACTCCTCTTCATTGACTGATTTGCCATTCGTTAGATAATGGGCGAGTAAACGATGTGCCATTACATCTGGATAACGTCGAATGGGAGAGGTAAAATGGGTGTAATAATCAAATGCTAAACCATAATGGCTGTGTCTTTTAGTAGTATAAACTGCCTTTGCCATCGAACGAATGGCCAAGTTGGTCAATACATTTTGTTCTACTTTTCCCTCTACATCCTCCATTAAATGATTGAGAGAGCGAGCTGTTTCCCGGCCAGAAGTTGTATCTACTTTGTATCCAAACTTCAGTGCAAACTGAGCAAAACCAAGAATGGCATCTTCTTTCGGTGTATCATGAAATCGATAAACGAAGGTCAGTTTTTGTTTCCCTTTTTCTTTTTTGGCGACAAATTCGGCTACTTTCTTGTTGGCCAAAAGCATAAAATCCTCGATGAGTTTATGTGCATCTTTTCGCTCTTTCGTGTATACACCAATGGGTTTACCATATTCATCCAGCTTGAATTTAATTTCAGCGCTTTCAAAACTAATGGCGCCGTGCTTAAATTTTTGATCACGGAGTTTGTATGCCAGGCCATTAAGTATCAATAGCTCTTTGCTATATGCACCCGTTTTTGTTTCCAATAGCTCTTGTGCATCCTCATAACTAAAGCGCTTGTCGGAATGGATGATGGTTCGGCCAAACCATTGTGCGTGTATATTGGCCTCTTTATCTAATTCAAAAACGGCAGAAAAGCATAGTTTATCTTCATTGGGGCGAAGCGAGCATACCCCATTCGACAAATGTTCGGGCAGCATTGGAATCACACGATCAACCAAATAAACAGAAGTGCCGCGCTGAAACGCTTCTTTATCAAGCTCTGTACCTGGATTAACGTAATGTGATACATCGGCAATATGAATACCTACTTCAATATTTCCGTTGGGAAGCTCTTTGAATGAGATGGCATCATCAAAATCTTTGGCATCAAATGGGTCGATAGTAAACGTGAGTGTATCTCTAAAATCACGCCGTTTGGCAATCTCATCTTTGTTGATTTCATCGGGGATGGCATTAGCTTCTTTTTCGACGGCCTCCGGAAAGGACAACGGGAAACCATATTCAGCCAGAATAGCAGTCATCTCCGTATTGTTTTCGCCTTGCTTCCCTAAAATATGTTTAATCCTGCCAATCGGATTTCGAGCACCTTCTGGCCAATCAACAATTTGAGCAATTGCTTTTTCGCCATTTTGAGCTCCATTAATTTCGGCAGCTGGAATAAAGATATCGTGGAGCATTTTACGGTCATCAGGAATGAAAAATGCAAACTTGTCAGATAGTTTGACAATACCGGTAAACTCCATTTTTGCGCGTTGCAGAATTTCAACAACTTCTCCTTCTTTGTGTTTGCCTCTACTTTTGGCATATACATAGGCTTTGACCGTATCGCCATGCAAAGCATTTCGAACTTTGCGGGGTGCGATGAAGATATCATTCTCAAATTCATCTTCTGTCATGATAAAAGCAGAGCCATCGGCAGTCATATCAACTTTACCTATGACATATGTTTTGAGCTGTTTTAAGATAAATTTCCCTCGATCTACTTCGACTAAAATGCCTTTCTTACTCTCTTGTTTGAGTATTTGGGAAATCACATCGCGGGTTTCAGCATCACTGAGGTTTAGTTTGGACGCTACTTGTTTATAATTGAGGGGAGTATTTTCTGATTTTTCGAATACGTCAATAATAAGTTTGGTTAGTATTAAATTGAGGTTGATCGATTTCTTTTTTGACATGCAAATTATTTTTTCTCTAAGGTAGGAGAATAATTGCGAAATGGCTCAACGAGGACTTTTTGATGTATTTCAATCTGCTTTTCAATGACCAAAATTATCATGAGCTGGGGACTCATGATTGATGAGCATGCACTCATAGTCACAAATACATCTTTCTATTTACAGAGCAAAATTCCCCATTGAAATATTTTGATTAACTCGGCTTTTAGTGACTTTGATCTGCAAACTAAAAATTATGACAATTGAATTTTAATAGCTTATTCTATCTTCGTATTCGAAATAGTATCATCGTATCTTATGAAATCAATATTTAAAGCCATCTTCACGCTCATTTTAGCCCTGTCGCTATTCGTCTTGTTGAATACAAAATTAGGCAGTGTGCCCCCAATTGCTAAATTCTTAGATCCATTTCATGGGTTCTGGAAAAATGCAGAGTGTAAAAAGAGACCTGGAACGGAAAAGCTACAGCTGGATGAACTGAGAGGAAAAGTCGAGATCCAGTTCGATGAGCAAATGATCCCTCATATTTTTGCGGAGAATAATCATGACCTATATTATGCACAAGGATACATTACGGCTAAAGACCGACTATGGCAACTTGATTTTCAAACTCGTTTTGCTGGTGGCCGTTTGTCGGAAGTAATTGGTCCAAAGGCTATTCATATTGATAGCTATCAACGTAGAATGGGGATGGTTTATGGAGCTGAAAATACTCTCTTGGAGATGGAAAAAGATCCTGAAATTAAGGAAATCATGCACGCTTACACAGCAGGCATTAATGCATATATCCACTCTCTAAAACCAGAAGATTATCCCATCGAGTTTAAAATTCTAGACTATCAACCTGAAGATTGGAAGCCCATTAATTCAGCTCTGTTGCTCAAACTAATGTCGGCAACATTGACGGCAGATTCCGATCAATTTTATATGAGTAATGCACTGAGCAAATATGGAGCTGATGCGGTGAAGGAGCTTTTTCCAGATTATCCGTTCCGAGAAGATCCGATCATTCCAAAAGGTACTAAGTGGAATTTTAAAGCTCTCGAAACGCCTAAACAGCCGCTTATTGCTTCTGGAAAAAGCGTATGTAATCAACCTACTAAACAAATTGAAGAGGGTATTGGAAGTAATAATTGGGCATTAGCAGGCACAAAAACAGCTAGTGGATATCCGATGCTAGCAAATGATCCACATCTGGATCTCACCTTGCCCTCTATTTGGTATCAAATTCAAATGGCATCAAATGACGTGAATGCATATGGTGTATCGATCCCAGGTGCCCCAGGTATTGTCATTGGATTTAATAGAAATGTAGCTTGGGGAGTTACCAATGTGGGTGCGAATGTGATGGATTGGTATCGAATTAAGTTCAAGGATAACTCCCAGCGAGAATACTGGTATAATAACAAATGGAACCCGCTTAAGCCTCGTATCGAAGAGATTGCAGTGCGTGGAGGAAAGACTATTCTAGATACAGTTTATTACACGCATCATGGCCCGATTGTTTATTTGAATAGTCAAAAACCGAAAGAGCTTGCAAAATGCTATAATATACCAGCTGGACATGCATTACGTTGGATTGCACATGATCCATCTAATGATATACGAACATTTTACATGCTCAATCGTGCTAAAAATTATACAGACTATCGTGAAGCATTATCTCATTATACAGCACCCGCACAAAATTTTATCTTCGCCAGTATCGACAATGATATTGCCATTACATCCAGTGGATATCTGCCTCTAAAGTGGAATGATCAAGGTAAATTTTTATTAGATGGTAGTGACCCTGCAAATGATTGGCATGGGCGTATCCCTGCTGATCAAAATCCAACGGTAAAAAATCCTCCTCGGAACTTTGTAAGTTCAGCTAATCAGCGGCCAACGGATGCTACCTATCCGTACTATCTCAATTGGGACTTTGCTACCTACGAACGTGCGCATCGAATCAATACACGATTATCCGTCATGACACATGCGAATGTAGATAGCCTGCGTAGTTTGCAGAATGATAACTATAGTTTTCTGGCAGCAGATATTTTACCAACGCTGCTGAGCGTTGTGGATGTCAAAACTTTAAATGACACAGAAAGCAAGGGGATCGAGCTGCTTCGTAAATGGAATAGGTGTTTTGATGCGGATGCAATTGCTGCTAGCATCTTTGAAATATGGCAAAAGGATATTGGTGTTAAAACGTGGTCTGATAAATTTGATGATCCCAATATATTGATGCGTTATCCATCACGAGATAAATTGGTTGAACTTCTGCTGAAGGAGCCAAATTCTAAATGGTTTGATAATAGTCGTACATCTCAAAAAGAAACACGAGATGACGTTATTCGAGCTGCTTATAAATTCGCAATAGATAGTTTGGAACGCAAATACGGAGCAATGAGTGATGATTGGAAATGGGGAAACGTGAAACATACACATGTTCCTCATTTGGCACAAATAACTGGTTTTGGATCCAAATTTCTGAATAACGGAGGCTCAAAGAGCTCGGTCAATGCAACAAGTGAAAAGAATGGCCCATCATGGCGCATGATTGTTGCATTGGGCAAAGTAGTAAAAGCGTACGGTGTTTTCCCTGGTGGTGAATCGGGTAATCCAGGAAGCTTTTACTATGATGATATGGTCGATACTTGGAGCAATGGTAAATTAAATGAGCTGGTTTATCTACAATCAAAAGATGAGAAATCTGAGCGGATCATCTCTAAATGGGAGCTGAGTAAAGAGTAAGGCTCGAGCTATTCACAATACTTCGTAATTCATTTAAACAAGTTTTTAATTTAAAATATACATCATGTTATTTCTTCTAGTGATTATTACCTGTTTGATTTTACAATTCTTCCTTCCTTGGTGGATTGTTGGAGTTGTCGCGTTTTTATTTGCTTCTTGGGTAGCAAAGAGTGGTCTTCAAGCTTTTGGCTCGAGCTTTTTGGCTCTTTTTATATTATGGGTATTGATGGGATTGATTCATTCTGTTCCGAATAACCATCTGCTGGCCAATCGTGTTGGACAAATGTTTATGTTGCCAGAACAAAACTTCAACTGGGCTATTTTACTTCTAGGTACAGGTCTCATTGGTGGTTTAGCAGCTGGATTCTCTGGCCTGGCTGGATTTTATTGCCGACAAATATTTAACAAACGGAGGTAATCTTGTATTTGATTAATTTGTGAAAAAGGTCAGCATAGATTCTATTTTTTCTATCCAAAATGAGAACGAATTTGAGCAGCTAGCATTGGACGTATTCCGATTCCAGGCTCGAAATTGTAAGATCTATGCTGATTTTTTAAAAAACTTGAATATTGATCCAGCTCAGGTTTTCAGCGTTCAAGAAATACCTTTTTTGCCGGTAGAATTTTTTAAAAACCATTCTATTGTATCAAAACAAGTGCAGGAACAGATCATCTTCAGTAGTTCGGGCACCACTGGTTTAGCCCAAAGCAAACACTTCGTTACCGATTTATCTATTTATGAGCGCAGCTTCAAAGATGCTTTTGAACTAGCGTATGGTAAGATCCAGGATTTTGCCATTCTCGCGCTGCTTCCTTCCTATTTAGAGCGCGAAGGCTCATCACTTATTTATATGATTGATGCTTTCATCCGCGAAAGCAGATACAAACAAAGTGGCTATTTCTTGCATAATTATACCGAGTTACATGAAACATTAAGTGATCTGCAGAGGCGCAAAATCCCCACGTTACTTATTGGCGTAACTTATGCCTTGTTCGATTTTGTGGAGAATCATACACTAGCGTTTCCTGAACTGATCGTGATGGAAACGGGAGGAATGAAAGGAAAACGAAAAGAGATTGTTCGTGAAGAACTACACCAAATACTTTGTGCAGGTTTTGGAGTTAAAAATATTCACTCAGAATACGGAATGACTGAGTTGCTTTCGCAAGCATATTCCAAGGGAAGGGGCTTGTTTGGTTGCCCACCTTGGATGCGCGTTTACATACGTGATCCGAATGATCCACTTAATATGCTAGCTAAAGGACAAACAGGAGGTATTAATGTTGTTGATTTAGCGAATATTTATTCTTGTTCATTTATTGCGACTCAAGACTTAGGCAAGGTATATGCTGATAGTCATTTTGAAGTGTTAGGCCGTTTTGACAATAGTGATATTAGAGGATGTAATTTATTGGTTCAGTAATCATTTATCAGACACAAAATGCTTCGACTTCGGGCCCTCTATGTATTAAAAAAGCAGGTTTATGTTTAAGATAAAAGTGAATAACTGCTATTCGTTTGAAACCGAAAAACGAGGCAACATTGTGTGTGTAAACTCAGAGAGAGTGGTCGTTGATACATGTCAAATTGATGAGCATACATTTCATTTATTGCATAATAATAAGTCCTACCGAGTAAAAGTTATTGAAGTCAATAGGGCAGATAAAACGTGTATAATCAAAGTAAACACGAATAAATACAGTTTATCTATTGAAGACTCATTTGATGTCCTCTTGCAGGAGCTAGGTTTTGATAATTTGAACGCTTTAAAGGTTTCGGATCTAAAAGCACCGATGCCTGGTTTGGTTTTAAAAGTATTCTGCACTGAAGGAGCACAGGTAAAAAAAGGGGATAACTTGTTATTACTTGAGGCCATGAAAATGGAAAATAGCATCAAAGCACCTGCTGATTTAAAAATAAAATCGCTAAAAGTGAAGCCAGATGATAAGGTTGAAAAGAATCAAGTAATGATTGTTTTTGAATAAAATCCTTTGGCGTTTTTAGGAAAATGAATTCACTCGTGTATACCGTCATCTGCCTTTATTCTTATCCAATACTTCGAAAACTTGTGTGAGCCTGTTGCCTTTATCATCGACTAAAGTAAGTGTGTGTTTGCCTGGAGATGGATGCAGTGCTAATTGATGAAAATCAGATGTTCTGCCCATAAATGCATCATCCAAATGCCAAAATAAGATTGCCTTTGGATCGTGATGAGCAGCATTAAAAATGACTTTCCCAGGTTTACCATCAATCTCAACAGGTATATACACCTTCGCATTATTTCTAGGATAGATGAGTTCCATTTGCTGATGGGCTTCTCGATCATTCATGCATGCTGGATTGAATGGAGGCAGTATTTTATAACCTCTATGACGTGTTTTGTAATAATACTCCATGGCAGGGGGCAGAATAAACCAAGGTTGGTGAATCATATTGTCAGGCGATTCGCAATCTGACGTTACTTGATAGGTTTGTGATTTGTTTAGGTGGATTAATTGGTGATATGGGCAAGCACCAGATCTGAAACCACCCACTGGAATATACAGTGTATCTTTCTCAGGGCAGATAGGGCTTGCTTTAAATCCACTTTGACGGCAGATGGAGCTTGTAATCAAGTTAGCGTAAGGCGCATCAAACCATTTCCCAGGTGGTAGTAGATCAAAAATATCAAAGAGAATAGGGGCAGCTGTTTCTATTCCGACCAAGCCGGGTCTGCCTTCACCGTCGGCATTCCCAACCCATATACAAACGACATATTGGGGAGTTAATCCGATAGCCCACCCGTCGCGAAATCCAAAACTAGTACCTGTTTTCCAAGCTATTTTTTGGGATGATGCAAATTGCTCCCAAAGTAATTCTTCACCCGGACGCATAACTTCTTGCATAGCTTGGAACGTAAACCATAAGGAGCCATAATCGATCCATGTTGCTCGCTGCAGATTGACATCTTCATCCCGAATGGGTTTTTTTACATAGTTGGGAGGATGATAATCTGCCACATTATAATTCCTTTTATAACGATGGTAGTGATTCAACGTTCGAGCCATGCTGGCATATACCCCACTGAGATCCCATATAGACGTCTCGCATCCACCTAAGATGAGTGATAATCCATAAAAGTCGGCAGGTTTTTTCAGTGTGGTGATCCCTATATTTTGTAACTGCTGATGGAAACGCTCGTACTTATATTGTTGTAGCATTTTGACAGCAGGAATATTTAGTGAACGATAAAGTGCTTTAGAGGCTGGAATTGCACCATCATATCCTAAATCAAAATTTTGTGGCGTATAGCCCCCTATTTGCGTAGGTATGTCGGCTATTAAACTATTGGGTAAGCATAATCCATCTGAAAGCATACTGGCATATAGGATGGGCTTGAGAGTGCTTCCTGGGCTTCGCTGGGCAGGTATCATATCTACCTGTCCCTCTGTTTCTGGATTTCCTGGATCACTGACATTCCCCACATAGGCGAGTACATTTCCTGTTTCTACATGTAGGACGAGGGCTGCTGCATTATGAATATCGTTCGATTTAAATTGTTGGTGATAACGTTGGAGAATTGAGTTGACATTTTTTTGCAGGTCATACTGAATGCTTGTTTTAACACGTGTCGTATTTAGTCCCATCTGTGTAAAATCAATTTTAAATCGTTCGAGCAAATGGGGAGCTACTTGAGGTAGTGGAAGTGGCTTGTCTGGGATAGATTCTAATTTGGCCAGTTTGGCTGTAGATGCATCTATCTTGTTTTCAATAACTAGTTTATCCAGTAATTGATTTCGCTTTTTGATTAATTTCTCGCGATTCTTTCCGGGATGAACTAATGATGGAGCATTTGGCAAGATGGCAAGTGTAGCCATTTCGCCCCAGGATAATTGTTCGGGGCTACGACCAAAGTACCGCCAAGAGGCAGCCTCTAAACCCACGATATTGGTCCCAAATGGTGCATTGCTTGCGTATAAAGCTAAAATGTCTTTTTTGGAGTAGGACAATTCTAGACGCACTGCTAAAATCACTTCTTTTAGTTTTTGCCAGACAGTTCTCGGTTGCTTACTGCTCAGCCGGATCACTTGCATGGAAATAGTACTTCCTCCACTAACTATTTGCCCCCTTTTTAAGTTTTGTTTGACGGCTCTTAGTATAGCTAAAGGATCAAATCCTGGATGATAATAAAATCGTTTATCCTCAAAAGTGATGATACATTGTGCGAATTTCTCTGGCGCTTCTGTGCTTATCGGGAAGCGCCATTGACCATCTTTTGCAATTGATGCACCGAGTAATATCCCTTTTTCATCTTCAATAACATATGAAGTCTGTGCACGAAAGAGTGGCTTGGGTAGAGAAAACCAAAATTTTATCGATATAAAGAGGAATAGGCCAAAGACAACTAGAATAGGAGGTCTCGTCAGCTTATTCCTCATTCTTAAAAGAGAAACCTTAATCCCAAGATTTTGTTTACGGTTACAAAAATGAAGCACAAATAAGTGAGTTTGTTAAAATTATTTTGGAGAGGAAGCCTAGTCGCTATTTCTGCTCCACAACCTCTACCCATTTTCCGGGCACTAAATGCTGAATAGCATGATCATACATCGCTTCGCAGCTCATCGTTGGTAAATAATAACGTCCTAAGTAGGATGCGTTCAATAGTACCTGATAGGTGTGTGTTTCACGTTTGTTCAACTTAAAATAGGTTAGCACCCGATCGTCGCGAATATCTTTGTAGGTGTATGGCGAAGAAACTAGCACACCATCATTGTCATGGAGGCGTGTATTGATAATCTCCCAGCCAGATGGAAAAATTTGTGTTAATGCCATTTGTTCATAATCACCTCGTCGTCCAGGGTTATTTAGGCTTACCTCGGCAATGAAATCGGTTCCTTGAGTGAGCTTGCTGGGATCAAGTATTTTTCCTTTTAATGTTTTGTAAACAACATTCATGGAAAGAACATCCGAGTTATGCTGAATGGGTGGATTAGTGCCCGATGGTGCTTGCCCTTGCCGTATTAATCGTACATATAATTGATTATCTCCTTGATTCGTGACAGAAAACGACCCTTGGGGGAGATTGACATTGAGCTGTATTTGACTGAGTATGGAAGATGAATTGATTGTCTTTTTAACACCATTGAGGGTATAGGTATAATTCATTTTAGCTCCCGACTTATTCTGGCCCACATACTTTGCAATAGCTATCAATGTATACGCGGTTGTTTGTGTGCTATACCACTCATCAGTACCAAACTTTGAAGCAACTGAGGTGATTAGTTTTGATGCATCTGCTTTTCGTCCCAGCTCTGTTAACGTTTCCAATATCATCGCCTGATCGCGCAAATCAGATCCAAATGTTCCACTAAACTGTTTATTTGGCTTTACTTGGTAATCTAAACCTTTCGTCATTCGACTGGCAGTTTCTGTCTGACCAATCAGTTGATATGCAGCAGCGAGTCGCCATTTAGCTTCTTTGGATAAATATTGAAATTCTTTCAGGCGGTTCATCGCACCAACTTCCGGTGATTTGGCCAATGCCAATAGATAAAGACGATAAGCTTGACTCAAATCACTTCCATAAAAGTTAGTACTCTTAGGTGCCCAAGTAATGGCTTTATTTCGTTGATAACGCTTCCATTGATCTAAAAATGCAACGGGGAGACTGTACCCTCTGGCTTGGGCTTCCAACATAAAATGACCTGCATAATTGGTTCCCCATTCATCCGCATCTTTTTCACCTGGCCAATAAGCCAATCCTCCATCTAACGTTTGAAAGCCTTTGAGGCGATTAATACCTATTTTAATATTTCGTTCAACAGCTGCTTTTTGTCCCTCCATTAGATCGGTTAGTTGATTCAATACCAACTGGGGAAAAACGGACGAGGTAACTTGTTCCACACAACCATTGGGATATTGTATCAGATAGTTGAGACGCTTGGTCAGATTAATTCCAGGGATAGAGGATAATTCAATTACTCCTGAGCTAGTTCCAGAGGCTCCGAGAGGAGTGATGGTACTCGCCCAATTTTTGCCTTTTGCTAATTCAGCTCCACTCACCGAGGTAATGTATGGATTCGGGTTCCGAACATCTAGCGCTACCTCATATTCTGCCCTTTCCTGACCACTTCGTGCAATGATTTTTACTTTGGCGACACCTAATCCTTCTTTGACTTTTACATCAGCATAAACCATCTTCTCTCCGGGCTGAGGAAAGCTGACTATCTGTTTGGCATTGGATACCGTCAATAAGTTGTTAGCCTGTATCTCCAGTGTTACATTTTGGATATTTTTTTCGGTAGCAAAAAGCGTGACAGGTAATCTAAAACTTTCGCCAGGCCCAACCATGCGAGGTAGTGTTGCCAAAATCATCAGGGGTTTCTTAACGGCCACTGTTTTTTCAGCAGAGCCATATGCGCCATCTTGCCCGGCAACAACCATTGCACGCAAAGAACCAATGTATGGGGGGAGCTTCAACTGGTGAGTCTTTTTTTCTCCTTTACGGATATAAAATGGCCCCATAAATTTTACAATGGGTTTGAAACGATTTGCTTTGGCTGGATTGATATTCCGATTGATATTGGCATCACCTCCGATACTGAGTATACGTTCGAGATCCCCTCCCCAAGCACCAATGACATAGTCAAATAAATCCCATGTTTTTACACCTAGCGTTTCGCGTGCATAAAAACTGCTGTGCGGATCTGGTGTTTTAAATCGTGTTAAATCTAATAGGCCTTCATCTACGAGTGCAATATTGTAGGTCATAGCCTTGCCTGACTGTTCGCTAATGGTCATTGATGTATTGGCTTCAGGTCTGATGACATTGGCCATCGATATAACAGGTTTCAAAATGGTTTGAGGGTCTTCTACCAAAATTGGAATGACACCATACATGCGAATCGGTAAGTCATTCGCTGTTTGTGCATGGGGCTGTAACAGGGTAATATTTACAAACACATTGGGAGCCATTACTGGTTCTACCCTAAATGTGCACTTAGTTTGCCCCTTTTCTGTTTTTATCCACCATGCTTTTAGTACGTTGGTACCATTCTCTATACTGATTAGCCCATGTCCATCCTGACTACTCGGTATGGTTAAAGTAACCTCTTCACCTACTTTGTACCTTTCTTTATTGGCAGTAAAGGCAAGCATGGAGGCCTCTGTTGGATTACTTTGTAACTCTCGTTCTGCCCAACCTGGAGAATCAACATATACTGTTTTACCTGTTACGTGACCACTCTGCAGATCCTTCACACGAATCAGATAACGGCCCCAGTCGGGTTGGTTGATTCGAAGAACCCATTTGCCAAGCCCATTATTGAGCGTAACGATTTCCTTTTTTAGAAGCTGGTTATACCGATTTTGGGTGAAGTTGCTCAGGTTTTCTTCTCCCTGATCCCACCACCATCGCCATTCCATCTTGTAGAACTCTACCTGTACTTTTCGTTGTCCAGTTGTTGGCTGTCCATTGGTATTTACATTGGCAATGTTGACCAGATGATCACGATCGGTAAAAAGCATGCCTGATAATTTATCGCCCTCTGGTAAACGAATACCCGTATAAGAGGTATACATGTGATAGGGTATAGAAAAATTATCAATGCTAAAATTGCCGCCCGGTTCAAAAACTTTGGTCGATAAATTGGCTCGCAATATTCCTGGGGCATTGGCAGAAGTATGGATATTGACATGTATATCGGCTCGTCCAGTAGCATCCAAGCGACCATCAAAAATGTTCATTGTTTCGGCTGCAAAAGTGCTAGCTGGATCATCGAACGTATATTTTGGGAATTTGTCGAACGAAGTTTGACCAGAGATGATGCTGGCATCCACTTTTGCCCTCAGATTTTGTGCGGTAGCTCCGAAAAGCCATTTTGTACTTAATATTCCTTTTGTTGCCTCACCCTTGATCAGTTCTTTTTTCCCTTCAAAATCTAAATTGATTTTTAGCCTGTTGGGCATGATGGTTTCAATTTTGATTGCTTTCTGAAAAATTGCCCCGCTTACTTTTACTTTGGCTTGCCAATTGCCCGTTGGAGCTCCTTTTTCTGTAGCCAAACGAAATGCGTAAAACCCATTTAGTGATTTGGTTTGAATGATTCGTTTGTTTAACTGTCCTTGCGGTGTATATAATTCAAGAGTGGCTGGATCATCGTTCGGTATTTTCTTGTCTTTATTCTCTATAATAAATCCGACGAATAGTGAGTCTCCTGGGCGCCACACTCCTCGGTCACCGTATAAAAATCCCTTGACTCCTTTTTGAACTATATCGCCACTCACATTAAACCGGCTCAGGGGTAATGAGGTCCCATCGTCTAGCTTGAGATAACCACGTTGGGTTCCTTTGCTGGCAATGAGTAAATAGGGTTTTCGTTTCAAGTCGAGAGAAGCAAGCCCATCACTATTGGTATTTATTGTCTGTAGAACTTGCTGCTGATAGTCCAGGAGCTTCAACGTAACACCTGACATCGGATTGGTTGTTAGAATATCTGTTGCAGCGATCAGCATCGAATTGTTATCTCCGCGTTTAGCAACTAGTCCGATATTGGAAGCTAATACATTACGTACGACCCAATGCTCGTTGGTGTAATAGGAGCTTGAACAAGGATTGTCTTTGTCATTCCAGTTATAATCTGAGGGGTAATAATTATTATAACGACTCCAAAACTCATCGTCTTCATCTATTTTTTCCATCCATCTGTAATGGCTATCGTTATCGTCGTTTTCATCCGATCCTTGGCTGCTCATCTCTACTTTATTCCCATTGCAGCTGAAGATGGAGTATGATTTTCTAAATCCGATCGTAATACGATAAACAGCACCCGGCTCTGCCTTGAGAAGTTTATCAATATCCAACGAAAAACGATTTTTCCGTTTCAGATCCAATGTTTTGTCTGTGTCAAGACGAATTGTTTTGACAACTACTGGTTTAGCAACGCGCCGGAGATCATTCTGGCCATCGCCGATATCGTTTATCTGCAAATATTGAGGGATATTATTTTCATAGATTTTAATAATTGTCACATCCACCGCGTTGAGATTAATGGCCTCGAATGGAAAAGTCAACTTCCCCGAGCCAGGTAGAATAATACCTTTCCCTGGGATTGTAACATGGGGTAGATGATTTTCAAAATTGACATTGGCAGAAACAGCTTTCGTGATTTTTTGTGAAATAATATTCTCCACACCCTCATGAACAATCACAGAATAATTGCCCGCTAGCCTATCTGGAGAATATATTTTTACTTCGCTACCATCTATGGTGTAGCGTAAGTTGCTGATATTATTGACATCGATCAATCCATTGAGATCTTGTGCTACCGATATCGGATTTGAAAACTGCACGCGTATATATTGCTCTGGTTCTTGTATTGCCTTTATGTTTAGAACCTTAAAATCACCGAGAGCAGGTACCTCGACTATTTCAGTGCCTTTAAGGGTAGAGCCAATTGTTTGACCATCCCATTTCATGGTTAGCTTTTGGGCTTTTTTGCTCAGAAGGATACTATCCACATTAAAACGAGCATTATTTTCGGATGGGTTATGAAGCCAATGTATAGGCAATGCCTGACCATCACATTCGATTGATAATAGTTTTTCTATTCTGATAGGATCCTCACTGTCTGAAAAAAGTAAAGTACCACTAAGCTTCATTCGATTAAGCGATGAGCTATTGAATGACTTTAAACCATCTTGCTCAAATTTCAAAGATGGTTTGACCACTTGGAATTGAAATTCAAAAGTCTCAAATTCAGAGGGTACCTGAATGAGCTTGCCCAGTTTGAAGGCTACATCATATACTTTACCCGGGGAAAGTAGTTCATCGGGCCTAAATTCGATCGTTCGGGCATCTATCCAATAGGCTTTTCCTTTAATCGAGGGGTTAAAACTAAAAAGCTCTTTTCCCTCAAGATCATTTGCATTGTGCAACGCTGTGATATGATTAGCTAATTGAATGCGAATAGTCCCTCGCTTAGAAATCATACCAGAGGTATAGGCCTCAATATACTTGCTGTAAGCTGGATTGATTTCTTTGTGTTTGCTGTTGGAAAGCAACCACAAAATAAGAATGCCTGTTACGGCTATTGATAGAATAGCTCCTAAAGTGCTGAGGAGTATTGTCTTGTTTTTTAAAAAAGTAGAGTTGAGCATCTTGGCGTTTAAATAAGGGATTAAAACGCCTCGAATATACAGTAAAGTATTTTGACAACTAGCTAATCATAACACCTGCTTTATTCAGAACTGGAACACGTATCATATTGGCATCAATGATACTTTCTGGAAGAAAAATGAACTTTCTATCGTATATCTGACCATTCAAATAATAGCTAAGCCAGTATTCATTTGTCAGGCCAAAGACTTGTTCATCAATTACTTCAATCAACGCATAGTCTTGGGCGTCTACATCACCTATTGAGTGACGTAAAATGGAGGTTTTTACTTCTTCCCCATCTTTAGTTCCATATCCTTTTGAACTGACCAATACGGTATGGATGGCTTCATGTTTTAAATTGATCAAATACACGCTCCAGTTCCTTTCCTCTGGAGTTTCATTTTCGAGGACAACAGCTACAGCCACATTTTTAACAATATTTTCGGGAAGATCCTTCTTCATCTATTTGGTGTATTCGATGGTCGAACTAATATTACTTTTTTTTAACGGCTTTTTGGGCATTGATAACTCTCTTTT
Source organism: uncultured Pedobacter sp. (assembly GCA_938008555.1). Lineage (GTDB taxonomy): Bacteria > Bacteroidota > Bacteroidia > Sphingobacteriales > Sphingobacteriaceae > Daejeonella. The sequence continues at coordinate 29,656 of CALLKE010000031.1, read as the reverse complement.
TGCTAGAAATTGCGGGCTCCTTTTCTGCTTTAGAGGCTAGCTCAAGAACCTCTTCATAAGTGACGGTTTTAGGATCTTTGTCTTTGGGGATTTTAAGATTCAATTTGCCAAACTTAATGTAGGGGCCCCAGCGTCCTTCTTCAATTCTTGCTTCAGGATTTTCGTCAAAAGTCTTGATTAATTTTTCAATGTCTTTTTTTCGTTTTTCTTCAATAATCAGAATTGCTTGTTCCTCTGTTACATCGTGTGGGTCAAGCCCTTTGGGTAAAGAGTAAAATGTGGAATTGTGGCGAATGTATGGGCCAAATTTTCCAATGGCAATTGTCATTTCTTGCTCTTCAAATAATCCAACTTTTTTCGGAAGCTTAAATAGTTCTAGCGCCTCCTCTAACGAAATGGTTTCGAGCATTTGCCCTGATCGTAGACTTGCATAGCGGGGCTTTTCGTCGCCCTCTTTCTCTGTGGTTTCGCCAAGTTGGACAAAAGGGCCGTAACGCCCAATACGAACAGAAACTTTTTTGCCCGTAGTAGGATCAACACCGAGTAGGCGTTCGCCGCTTGCCCGGTTAGCTGTTAAAAGCGTTTTTTCTACCTCTTCATGAAATGGGCTATAAAATGTTTTGAGCATTTCTGTCCAATTTTTCAAGCCTTGGGCAATCTCGTCAAATTCTTTCTCAACCGAAGCTGTGAAGTGGAAATCGACAATATCTTTGAAATGCTCAACCAAAAAATCATTCACGACAGCGCCTATATCTGTTGGGAATAACTTGGATTTTTCAGCACCTGCAATCTCAGTTTTTGTTTCTGATTCAATCTTCCCATCTTTCAATTTTAATGTTTGAAAATTCCTGGGCTTACCCTCACGGTCTTCTTTTACTACATAGCCTCGATTTTGTATGGTAGAAATAGTGGGTGCGTATGTGGATGGTCGACCAATTCCAAGTTCTTCTAATTTTTTCACCAAACTAGCTTCTGTGTAGCGCGGGGATGGACGAGAAAATCGTTGTATTGCATTTATTTCATGCAAATTGAGCTGCTGATCTTTGTGTAGCGGGGGTAAAATGGAGTGATTATTGTCTTCCTCTAAATGAATATCATGATCTTCCTCATCGGTTGATTCCATGTACACTTTCAGGAAGCCATCAAATTTCATCACTTCACCATTTGCTACGAACTCTTCCTTGCGAGTAGATATATTGATTCTGGCCGTTGTTTTCTCAAACAAGGCTTCACTCATCTGTGATGCAATTGCTCGCTTCCAGATCAATTCATAAAGACGCTTTTCCGAAGAATCACCCTCTGTCGTGTGCTGATCAAAAGCAGTCGGACGAATGGCCTCATGAGCCTCCTGTGCACCAGCAGATTTCGTTTTATATTTTCGTAGTTGATGATATTTGTCGCCATAGGCCAGCCTAATTTCTGCGGCAGCTGCATCCAAAGCAGTGTCTGATAAGTTGACAGAGTCGGTTCGCATGTAGCTGATCTTTCCCGACTCATATAATTTTTGTGCGACCGACATCGTACGTGCTACCGAAAATCCTAGTTTTCTACTAGCTTCTTGTTGTAGAGTTGATGTTGTGAAAGGAGCTGCCGGGCTTCGTTTTGCTGGACGGGTATCTAAGCTTTTGACTGTGTAAAGTGCATTTATTCCTGCTTTTAGAAATGCTTCAGCTTCAGCTGATGTATCAAATCGTGCATTCAGATCTGCTCTAAAGATTTCTTTTTTCTGATCGGTCGAAAAAATGGCAACTACTTTGAATGCAGCTTGAGATGTAAACTTATTAATCTCTCGTTCACGATCAACAATTAAGCGTACTGCAACTGATTGGACACGTCCTGCAGACAAAGATGGCTTGACTTTTTTCCATAGCACCGGTGAAAGCTCAAACCCAACTAAGCGATCCAAAACTCGACGCGCTTGTTGTGCATTAACCAGATTGTAGTTGATTTTCCTGGGCGACTCAATTGCTTTTAGAATAGCTTTCTTGGTAATCTCATGAAAAACAATTCGCTTTGTTTGGTCGTCCTTGAGATCCAAAGTCTCAAAAAGATGCCAGGATATGGCTTCTCCTTCGCGGTCCTCATCGGATGCGAGCCAGACGGTTTCAGCCGTTTTAGCGAGTTTTTTTAGTTCATTGACGACTGCCGTCTTATCAGCAGGTACTTCGTACTGCTGCTTAAAGTTGTTTTTTATATCAATCGCATTATCTGTTTTGATTAGATCACGAATATGCCCGTAGCTAGATTTAACTAAAAAATCTTTTCCAAGATAACCTTCTATTGTCTTGGCTTTAGCAGGAGACTCAACAATAAGTAAATTTTTCGTCATTAACTATAATTTAGGTTTTGTGCAAATAAAGCAATTATTACAGGTAAACCAAAATGTGTGCGATTTGGAGGAGGAGTATTTTTCGTGTCTTTATTGTAAAAATCCACCACCTAATAAGTCGCTCCCTTCGTAAAATACAGCAGACTGACCTGGTGCAATACCCGATACAACATGGTGAAAGTCAACTTTTATACGATCGCCTTCTTGTTTCAATGTGCTGAGTGTTCCCGCATCTTTATAGCGAATCTTGGTGACAGCTTCTATCGGCTCAAAAATATTTTCATATTTCACCAAATTGAGCTTATGTACTAGAGCAGAGGTTTTCTCTAACTCTTCTTCAGTGCCAAGCATAACGGTATTGCTTTCTGGTAAAATACGGGTAACAAACATGGGCTTGCCTAATGCAAGCCCGAGGCCTTTGCGTTGCCCAATGGTGTAAAAGGGGTATCCTTGATGCTTGCCAACTATAGTACCATTGCTCAGTATAAAATTACCTTGACCAATACGCTCATCCAGATCGGTCACTTGGTGGCGTAAAAAAGAGCGATAATTATTGTTAGGAACAAAACATATTTCGTAGCTCTCTGATTTATTGGCTAAATCAAGCTGCCCCATATCTTTCGCTAGCTGTCGTATTTCTGCCTTTGTGAAGTTGCCTAATGGGAACTGGGTGCGTGCTAAGTTTTGTTGTGAGACGCCCCAGAGTACGTATGACTGATCTTTATTTTCATCTTTTCCTTTTGAAATGACATAACGACCGCTATCCTGCAAGCGAATGTTAGCATAGTGCCCTGTAGCAATAAATTCGCAATCTAATTTATTTGCACGTTTTAAAAGGGCTTCCCATTTGATATGGGTATTGCATAAGACACAGGGGTTTGGGGTTCGGCCTGCTAGATATTCATCAATAAAATCATCAATGACAAAATTGCCAAACTCTTCTCGTATGTCTAAAATATAGTGAGGAAAACCATAACCAACCGCGAGGGATCGAGCATCATTGATACTATCTAGGCTACAACAGCCTGTTTCTTTGGATGATCCTCCTGAAGAAGCATAGTCCCACGTCTTCATTGTGAGGCCGATCACCTCATATCCTTGTTCATGCAACATGACTGCTGCGACTGAACTATCAACCCCACCACTCATGGCTACCAGAATTCTTCCCCTTTTACTCATTATTTATCACCTTATCAATTCTGAATTTTTTAAAAAAGCCAAAACAGCTACAAATTTAAGATTTTCTGGTCAGATTGTATAAGAGTGCTTTTGCGTTTGAACGTGATTGGAGATGAATTAAAAAGAATGTATGTCAATTAACGAAGTTGAAAATCAATTGCTGACAAGGCGGCCACGGTTCCTCAAATGTATATTGGTTGGATAAAATCCACCTGTTTTTAATAACTCCTTCGTAAGCTTTTGATTATCTGCTTAAAGCAGATTGCGGTAATTTTTGAATATCTATAAAGTGTAATTTTTTAATTGTAAAAAAATAATTATTTAATCATATATTTATGTAAGCTACTTTTTGCTTTCTGAATGTTGAAGTTTGACGAGCTATTATTTAAATAATCGCTGAGATGAAGAAGGCCTTCATAATTTGCTTGTACTGTGTCAATGCCTTTGCATGTCTGGGTTACTCTTTTTCCGCAATTGCAGGATCTGAAGATGGCATAAACAATGATCCCATATTAACTCTTTCTGACTCTGTTACTGCTCAGCAGAATGATAAATTATTGGTTAATAGAAATCATCGTACCTCAGTTGTGAATGATGGTTCAATTACGGTTTCTATTAATCCTTTGCAAAACATGGCCTTAGTATGTAAAGGTGATGTATTTGCTTTGATTGCTCAGGTTACCAGTACAAACTCCGATGTTGACATTAGTGATAGTGGCGATCCTGATGCTGCGCCCGATGCTGATATTAGTGATGATCCTGATGTTACGTATGAGTGGTATTATGTGGAGCAAGATGGAACAGAGGTTCCTATCGTGTCTACGGTTTCTGCAACGGAAACTATTGTAGTAGCGGGAAAGCTATTAACAATCACAAAAGGTCTTCAGTTAACAACTGAGATTCCAGCGGAAGCAACTGCTTTCTCTATTGCAGATAATATTCCCGGTTTGAGTGAGATTCTTTCGGAGGCCAAGAAAAATATAACAGGCAGCAGTTTATTACCAGATCTTGACAACTTATTGTCACAACTTCCCGATGAACTTAAGAAAGATCTAAAAGATGGCGGAAAGGAAATTATGAAGCAGGCAGTCCAAAGCTATATAGGGACAAGTGTAGATAAATATCTCCCAAAAGAATATACAATGCCTATTGGGGTACGAGTTACTATTGATGGCATCACAAAAGAGGCTGCCCCTTTTACAAGACTCGTATTTGAAAGACCGAATATGCCAACCTATACGATTACGCCGACGTCGTGCTGCCAAGGTGAAGTGATTACATTTAAGAGTGATGATAATCAATCTGATTTATATCCCGAGAAATCTGCAGTCATGTATATGTGGATGGGGTTCCCCAATCCTGGTTTATCCTCTGGTGGTGCAGGCCTTATTTTTGTTCCTAACTTGGATAAATCTGTCACAAAAGGACCTTTTTCTATTACAATGAACAGCCCTAAAGCGTATACAGGCAATTATACTTTGATGGCTTACAGAGGTGCACCCTCTCCTATAGGTTGTTCTAGTTTTGCCATACCTACTTCTGTTACCGTCTACAGTAAGCCTACATCAGATCGGAATACAAAACTTAAAACGAATACAGGCAAACAAGCCTACTGTGAGGGTGAAGAAATCACGATTGATAGTGATTATAGTGGGGCTAGGAACATAAACTCAGATGTAGGCCTTGGTGTTACATATAAATGGTATGATGTTAATGGGAATGAAATAAAGGCGAATAACACAAGATTTGAACTGTCAAAGAACACCGCGTTTGGAGAAGACAAGAATGAATATCTTAAAATCAAAAAGCCAACATCTGCCATGTCTGGAGTATATACGCGCGTTGCCACTTCTTATAAAGGTTGTAAAGCTGCAGCTACGATCACGATCAATATAAGTCCCAAGCCAGCTGCACCAGTAGGGCTTAATGCTAATACGCCAATATGCGTGGGCGATAATTTAGTTCTCTCAGTCGCTCCAGTACAAAATGCCGAAAAATATATTTGGACTTATCCAAATAATACAGGTGGGGGCAGAGGTGTAAAAACAATTGAAACTACGGATCCGGGCACAACAATCATTAATCCAAAAGCAGGCAAATATCAAGTGCAGGTGAGAAACACTGGAGGATGTTTATCCAGTCCTGCCACTATCACTGTACATGTGCTCAGTTCACTAAATGCATTTAGTGTAACAATTATTTCCAATGCTCCAGTCATTGAGGGGGCACGCTTATCTCTTTCGACAACACTTATACCGGGTGCTACGTATGAGTGGGAAGGGCCCGCAGGTTTTAGCGCAAATCATGGGAACTCTTTGATTAGGGATCATATTACGTTAGCTATGGCGGGTCTCTATAAATTAACGGTTAGAAAAGAGGGATGTAGTGCTAGTGGTTCTATTAAAATAGAGGTATATCCTAAATCTGTACTCGATATTCTGAATACCAATCTGACCCGAATCATTTGCTCTGGAGATCACCTAGAGATTCCTTTATTATCTTCATTTAGTGATACCAAATACAAATGGGTTGCACATTGTACAGGAAATGTTAGTGGTTCGTTACAGCATAAACATGATGTTTTAAAAATTGAAGAAAAGCTAAAAAATGATGGAGCCGCATTGGGAACAGTTACCTATACTGTGACACCCATATTTAAAAAAGATGGGATAGAAATAGCTGGTAATTCGAAAGATTTTGTGGTAACAGTAGTACCTATTGTAAAAGGAACTATTGCCAACACGAGAAAAGTTAGCAAGAACACACGCTCGTTTGACTGGACTCCAGAATTGGTAGGTCCAAGTAACAAGCTGGTTACTTATAAATGGTACGCTGATCCAGGCAAAAAGAATCCTATTGTAAACGGTGTCAAAGCAGACGGTACATATAAAATTGAAACTCTCAAGCCTGGGATTTATACCTACTATGTCACGACGACAGACCACAATAGCGCTTGTGAGAGTGAACCAAGCAAAGTAGAGCTTCATGCTGAACATGAGATCATGCTATCTTTTGATCAGTCTAAAATAGAACAGGGGCAAAATGCTACGCTGACAGCTAGCTTGTCAGGAACATTGATTGCTCCTAGTGATGGTATCACCATTACACTTCATCATACAAAATCCTCATTCCATATTTCACCTACTATTTACATCCCAGCGGGTAGTCAATCGGCATCTATGATAATTGTTACAACAAAATCTCACACCATGGATGAAGATGAAATACTTACTCTTAATGGAATACAATCGGATGGTTATACGATTATCGGGCAGCCTACACTTAGTATCCAAAGCAATCCAAGCATTCGCAGCCTCAAACTAAAGTTCAATGAAACAAGTGTGCATGGTGGACAAAGAGCCACACTAACGGTTCAACTGCCAGCAGGTATCAAGGCCACAAAACCAATTACGATTGTATTACAACGAGATGGCAGAAAGTCTACAGCACATGAAGATCAAAATTATGTCCATCTACAAAAACGCATCACGATAGAAGTGGGCGCGAATTCAAAAACCATTTATGCATTTACTGCAAAAAATAATGGAGTAATCGATGGGCTTGCCAAACTAGTGTTAACAGAAACACCACCCATTGGCTACATCATTGAAAAGCCAAATTCAGAAATCGACATCTTAGACAAAACAGGTAATGATCCTGATAATAGAATCATTAAACTCGCTTTCGAAAAACCAACTGTTGTAGGAGGAGATGTCAATAAATTAACGATATCTCTACCAAAAGGTATTACTTCGGCTAAGAAAATCGTCATTACGCTAGATAAAGACAAGCGTATTTCTACCGCTAAACGAGGTGTTGATTATGAATCATTCTCAGATGTGGTCACAATTGAAGTTGGAAAGAACCATAACACGATTCAATTAAAAACAATGGGAGATGATAAAGCACCAAAAATTACCACCCTATTGGTGAATGGAAAAGCTCTTGATGATCAATATAAAGTTCTCTCATCAGCTCAAACAGACATCATCAGAGGCCTTCATATACCGAATACTTTTACACCTGGCGGAATAGGTAGCCACCCCACTTGGATTATTTCCGGTCTTCAATTTTATCCAGATTGCGATGTGAAAGTGTTTAATCGATGGGGGCAAGTAGTTTTTACATCGCATGGATATGCTGAACCTTGGAATGGAGGCTACGAAAATAATCTAGGTAAAAGTGTACCAGTTGGGACTTACTATTACGTTATTGAGCTCAGCAATTTTCATCAGGGCGCTAAGCGAATTTTAAAAGGTTATGTCGCAATTATAAGATAAAACCTCACACGAGATCTCCTGGAAACAGGACCTGTATGAGATTTAATCTATTAAATTCCTTTTAAAAGGCGATTCCATCGGATTTTACCGAAAAATGATCCATTGGTATTCCAGCTCATCCACACAAATAAAGCTTTCCCTACAATGTGGTCTTCAGGAACAAATCCCCAGTATCTTGAATCCAATGAATTGTGTCGATTATCACCCATCATCCAGTAATAATCCATTTTAAAGGTGTAGGTATCTGTTTTTTCTCCATTGATGAGGATGTCATTTCCTACTTTTTGGATTTTGTTTTTTTCGTAAATGGATATAGCTCGCTCATAAAGTGGATAATTAGTGCTATCAAGTTTTACCGTCCACCCTTTCTTGGGGATGATAAGTGGGCCAAAATTATCTTGATTCCATTTAAAACTGGGATGGTGTGGGAATACTTCTGGATTAAATTCATTGGCAGGACGAATCATTGGAGTCACCACTTTTACATTCGCCCATTTACGAATTAAATCAGCCTCTTCTTTAGTCATGGTGAAAATATACTCGTCAGCCGTGGCACGTTGTACTTCTATATTCATGTCCTCTAGTGCTTGGGGATTGAAGTCGGTGCCATCCGATTTGACGTAATATGATGTTTGTCCAAACTGTGGATCTTCTACAGGTTTACCATTTACATGCACCTGAGCATCGATAATTCGGAGGGTGTCACCTGCAATTGCTTGGCAGCGTTTAATATAATTTTCACATTTATCAACCGGGCGATAGAGTGGTGAGTCGGCATCCATTGGATAATTAAAAACCACGACATCTTGGCGTTTGATTTTAGTTAGCCCTGGCAAACGGTGGTATTTCCATTGAATGCCATCCCAATACGCTTTTGTTCCGATAATCGGCATGGTGTGATGTGCAAAAGGAAATGCAACGGGAGTCATCGGCGTGCGGGCTCCATAATGGACTTTGCTAACAAAGAGGAAATCTCCTATTAGCAGTGATTTTTCCATCGATCCTGTAGGAATGGTGTACGCTTCAATAAATAATCCACGGATTAGTGTAGCAGCAATCACAGCGAAAATGATGGCATCAAACCATTCACGACTTGCGCTCTTTTTTTCTTTTTTCTTTGAAGGGTTTTTGACCCAAAATTTCCAGTTCATATTTTTTTATTTAGCAATCAATTGAATAAAATAAGATGCAAAAGTCAAAATAAAGGCTTTTAAGGGCATTCTCGAAAAAGATCATCTTCCTCTCCTCTTTTTGATATGACATTAGTCTATTTCATTTTTGAGAGAACTTCTTCAAATTTTAGGTTTTAAAATCAAATAAATCGTTCACCGAAAAGAATCCTGCTTTCCCTTGAAGCCATTCAGCAGCTAAAACAGCTCCGAGCGCAAAACCATTTCGATTATGTGCCGTGTGTTTAAGTTCGATATCATCTATTTCAGAACTGTAAATCACCGTATGTGTACCCGGAACTTCTTCAAGTCGATATGATTCAATAAGTAGTTGATTTGGCTGATGCGAGGCTACCGGAAGGCGACCAACAAGTTCATTTACCCATTTTTGCTTGCGATTGATTTGTCCTATTACGTCTTCAGCAATGGTAATTGCTGTCCCACTTGGCGAATCGAGTTTATGAGTATGATGCATTTCTTCTATTTGTACATCATATTGTGGATAGCGGTTCATTATCTTCGCCAAAATTTTATTCACCGCAAAAAATAAGTTAACACCTAGGCTAAAATTAGAACCATAGAGTAATGAGTGCCCATTGTCTTCGCATTCATTTTTTACTTGTTGCAAATGGTCATACCATCCTGTTGTTCCTACCACAATGGGCAAATTTGCTACGAAACATTCTTTGATATGATTTAGGACAGTATGAGGGGTGCTAAAATCGATCGCGATATCTGCTCTTTTTAAGTTTTGAGTGGTTAGTTCAGTGGTGTTTTGAGAATCAATTTTTAAAATAACTTCGTGATCGCGACTTTGAGCAAACTGCTCTATAATGTGTCCCATTTTTCCATATCCTAACAATGCGATTTTCATAATGATAAACTGATTTTTATTGCTGGGGTTGGTATTCCTTCATACGAAGAAGCTAGTAGGGAAGATGATTGTAGTGTGGGGCTTACTCGTAAACTTAGTTTGTCACTGATATCAAATCGAAAAAATTTAGCATCAATATATGCATCAATTACATTGGCTGCATAAACGGCTATTATTCCCAGCGTACAAAGATCTCTGTTTCTCCTATATAGATCTTTGTTTGTAATAATGCCTGAGGTTTGGTAGCCAGCATAAGCCGGATTTTGGTATGCTGAGTTAGGATTTTCGGTTCGGAATTGCGCTTCTTTTAAGAATGATTGGTAATTATCATTATTGGCATTGTACTGTGTAATAAAAATATACAGGCCTCCATAAATCAGTGGAACTTTCCACCAACGTTTATTGGTAATTTGGCCTAGGCCTGGTATAATTAATGACCTGATGGTAGCACGACGTGGCATCTTCTCAATAGCTAGTCGAGTTGGATCTTTGATCGGTTTGTCTGGGTCAGTAGCGCTTTTATTAGTGCTTGGTGGTTGCACAGTTGGATTCGTGGGAGGAATACTGTCCTGTTTTTGCGCAAAGGAATATGATATGCTTGAAAGACTGATCAGCGCTAAGAAAATAATTAACCTAATACTCATTACCAGTCCAGCATTTCGAGTATACGATTAAGGTCATCTTCGGATAGAAATGGTATCTCTATAGCACCAGTCCCCTTGCTTTGCATTTTTAGTTTGACTTTTGACCCAAATTTTGATGCTAGGTTATCTTCTATTTTTTGATACTGAAAAGATATCGTGTTTGTTTTTTGAGCAATTCTTTTTTTGTTCGATATTTTCTGAATATCTCGAACAAGCTCTTCTACTTTACGAACAGAAAGCCCTTTGCTGAGTATCTCAGCATGGATGTAAAGTTGCTTATCAATATCCTCAACGGAGATTAGTGCGCGTGCATGCCCCATTGATATATTCCCGTCACGTATGGATATCTGTATCGCAGGTGGGAGTTTTAATAATCGCAAATAATTAGTTACAGTAGAGCGATTTTTACTTACCCGTTCTCCTAACTCCTCTTGCTTCAAGTCGCACTCTTCGATCATTCGATGAAAAGATAGAGCTACTTCAATTGCATTTAAATTTTCTCTTTGGATATTTTCTATCAATGCCATCTCTAGCATTTGCTGATCATTGGCCGTACGCACATAGGCTGGAATTTCTTCTAAGCCAGCTAGCTTTGATGCACGTAGACGACGTTCACCAGAAATAAGTTGATAGTGAGCATGCCCGACTATGCGGACAGTAATTGGCTGAATAAGCCCTTGCAATTTAATAGAATCAGAAAGCTCACGTAGAGCAGTTAGATCAAACTCTGTACGTGGCTGGAAGGGGTTAACCTGTACCTCAGATATTTTTATATGACTTATTGTGCCTAATGAGACAAGTGCACTTCCTGCTTGTTGGCGAGTATTTTGAACAGCTTCTGTATCATCTAAAAGTGCACTCAATCCTTTTCCTAATCCTGTTTTTTTTTGATACATCATTGGGTTACAATATTTCTTGTTTTTGCGTCTCTTTTTGTGCTTCCTTCTTTTGTGTTACTAATCCATTCTTTTTAAGAATTTCCCGAGCCAGATTGAGATAATTCACAGCCCCTTTGCTACTTGCATCATGCATAATGACGGATATTCCAAAGCTTGGAGCTTCACTCAAGCGTGTATTACGTTGAATAATCGTTTCGAAAACTAGGTCTTGAAAATGTGTTTTTACTTCTTCCACAACCTGATTAGATAAGCGTAAACGAACGTCATACATCGTCAATAAAATCCCTTCTATTGCTAATGCAGTGTTGAGGCGATTTTGAACAATTTTGATTGTGTTTAATAATTTGCCTAACCCTTCTAATGCAAAATACTCGCATTGTACTGGGATGATTACCGAATCAGCTGCAGTTAAGGCATTGATTGTAATTAAGCCGAGGGATGGAGAACAATCGATAATGATAAAATCATACTCGTCCTTGATTTTATTGAGAACCGTCTTCATTCGATATTCGCGATCAGTTATATTGATCATTTCAATTTCGGCACCTACCAAGTCAATATGAGCAGGCAAGATATATAAATTGGGAGTTTCTGTTTTTTGGATAGCCTCAACTGGATTAAGGTCATTAATGATACACTCATAAATACTGGATTTAATAGTGCGTGGATCATATCCTATACCCGAAGTTGAATTGGCCTGAGGATCTGCATCAACTAATAGTGTGCGATATTCCAAAACAGCTAAACTTGCTGCCAAGTTGATGGATGATGTGGTTTTGCCTACTCCACCCTTCTGATTGGCTAGTGCGATGATTTTACCCATTGTGATTTTCTATTTACGAATATTTTGAAATAATAGCACTCAAAAGCCAAACACTAAAAGGCCAAAAGTTTATATTTGATGGACTGTATTGATCTTTTAACAATCGCCCAAGATACAAACTTTAAACCATTTTTAAATTGTGCATGGCGCTCATCCTCCGTGCATTTTCTACCTTAATATCTCAAAAAATGATTACAATTATTGCAGGAACCAATCGCCAGGGAAGCAACACGCTTAAATTAGCCAACTATTGTAAAGCCCAAATTCAAAAGAAAGGTGTTGCAGTTGATATCATATCATTGACAGAGTTGCCCGACAATTTTATAGCCTCGGATATGTATGGCAAACGGAGCGAGGCTTTTCAGCAGATACAAGATCGAATAACAGCAAGTGACAAGTTTTTATTTGTCATCCCTGAGTATAATGGAGGCTATCCCGGTATTCTGAAAGCCTTTATTGATGCCTGTACGTTTCCGAATAGCTTTTCTGGGAAAAAGGCTGCTTTGATTGGTTTATCAGCAGGGAAATATGGGAATATCCGCGGACTGGAGCATTTTACAGGTATTGCTCATTACTTTAATCTATACATACTGCCTCTCAAGCTGCATATTCCAATGATTAATACTGAGCTAGATGAGCATGGAAATCTTATTAAAGAGAATACACTTAGCTTTATTGATCAACAACTTGAGCAATTAATTGCATTTTAAAGTGAATGGTCATGGCTTAGTGGTTATTGATGAGTTTGGCTATCATAAATGCGGCGAATGCTGCAATGGTACCAATAATTACGACTTTCAATGCTCCTGTAAGTGGGTTTTGGCCTGTTATACTACTTTTGAAATACCCAAAAATAAATAAAGCTATTAATGTGATTCCACACGAGTAATATAAAGCTTCTTGCGAGTTTCGAATAAAAAAATAAGGGAGTAATGGAATGATGCCTCCAACAATGTAGGATACTCCAATAGTTATGGCGCTTTTTGAAGCTCTTTCTGCGTGGGGCTTTTCCAACCCAAGTTCGTAGCGCATCATAAAATTAACCCATTGATCCTTATCCTTCGATAGTGCTTCGGTTATTTTGTGTTGTAAATGTGTTGGTAAGTTGAATTTGGCAAATATTTCTCTAACCTCAGCTTTTTCATTCTCTGGAAATTTTTCTATTTCCATATATTCTCTCTTTAATTCGGAGTAATAATAATCCATTTCTGTTTTTCCGGCTAAAAATCCTCCCAAGCCCATTGCAATAGATCCAGCTGCAATTTCAGCAATCCCCGCTGTTACGATAATGGTTGATGTTCCTACTGCACCGCTTAGGCCTGCAGCTAGAGCAAAAGGAACAGTGAGACCATCAGTCATTCCTATAACGATGTCTTTAACGATGTCTGAACTATGTAGGTGTTTCTCGTGATGTTTCATCTGTATCTACAAAAAAGATATCTTGCTATTCGTTTTATAAATATTGTTTAATTTTTTTTGTTTTTTTTAATTTAAAAAATATTATATTTCGATTAATTTAAATTGGTATATTAAAACAAACATTAACTTAAAAATGATGAGCAACGAACAACAAGAATATCAAAAAAAAGGAGACTCAAGCAAGCTTTACTTTTTAGTAGCAGTGATTATTGTCCTACTTGGTACCAATGTTTATTTGTACTTCAAAAATCAAAGGACAAATGAGCGAGTGCTTTTGGTCACTGATGAGAAGTCTAAATTACAGACAGATATTGATAAAATAGAGGTTCAGTTGGATAGTGCTAATAATGTAGCTGTAAAAGTCTCTGACCAGATGAAAGAGCAGCAGGAAGTTGCTCGTCAGAAAATATCAGAACTGCGTGCTGCTTTGAAGAAGGGTAAACTTACGCTCATTCAATTAACCGCTGCCCAGGATGAGATTAAGAAGTTGCGAGACTTTGTTACACAATACACTGCAGAGATCGATTCTCTCAAAAAACAAAATGCTAGTTTAACAACTGAACGGAATAGTTTGAGAACAACAGTCGATTCAGTTTCTCAAAAAGCAGGATCACTTCAGAAACAAAATGAAGATCTAAATAATAAGGTAGTGCTCGCTGCTGCGCTTAAGTCGGGTAGTGTTGAAATTACTCCATTGAAAGTGCGCAAAAATGGGAAAGATACAAGTACTCCTAAAGCGAAAAATGCAAGTAAATTTCGTGTCAACTTTACTGTTGTGAATAATGCACTTGCTGCAAAAGGAATGCATGATGTATTTATCCGCGTAATGGATCCTAGTGGAAATTTCATTGCCGGAGAGAATGGTCGATTTGTTGCCGATGGTGGTGAACTTTTATATACATATAAAACATCTATTGAGTTCACGAATGAGGGTAAAGCCTTTTCTATAGATTGGACTAATCCAGGTGCATTCCAAAAAGGAACATATACAGTAGTATTATATGCAGATGGTTACACTATGGGCAAAGGCTCGGTGACTTTGCAATAACATACTTTAACCATTTATCATTATCAACCCGGCTGCCTTTTGGTGATCGGGTTTTTTGTGTTGAATGAGGTTTTGGCTGCGTTCAACTTCTAAGCTTTGGAGGGAAAATTAAAGAAGTGATGATGCTAACACTCAAAATAATCAGTATCACTAATAAGGAATGCACAATTGTGAAGCCTAATGTAGTAAGCCAATGGTGAGCGAGCATTTTAATCCCAATAAATAGTAGCAAAAAAGCAAGCCCAAATTTTAAATGATGGAATTTATGGATGATGTTCACAAGCAGAAAGAACACAGATCGTAGTCCCAGGATGGCGAAAATATTAGAAAAAAAGACGATGTATGGATCTTTTGTCACTGCAAAAATTGCTGGAATAGAATCTACCGCGAAAATAAGGTCTGTAAACTCTACGATCAGCAAAACTAGAAATAGGGTGGTGATCAATATTTTCCCATTTTTTTTAACAAAAAATCGATTCCCAACAAAATTTGGGAATACAGAGAAATACTTAGAGGCTAGTTTTACAACTTGGTGATTACTCGGATCAATTTTTTCGTCCGCATCTTTATTCACAAATATCATGATGCCTGTATAAATTAGAAATGCACCAAAAATGTAGAGTATCCAAGTAAACTTTGCGATGAGTGTGGCTCCAAGAAATATAAATAGAAAGCGCATGAGAACAGCCCCGACAATCCCCCAAAATAAAACACGGTGATAATATTTCTTATTGACACCAAATGCAGTGAAAATAAGTACCATGACAAAGATGTTGTCCACAGATAAGGCATATTCAATAATGTATCCCGTAAGAAATTCAAGCGCCAAGTTCTGTTTGTAAGCAGCCAAATTCGCTAAGAAATTATTAGGGATTAGGTTGATGTTGTGCTCGTTTTTTTGGGTAACCTGGATTAGTTTCTCTTCAATCTGAATGTCATGCAATAATTGCCCCTTGTTGAGTAAAAGTAAATAGAATCCCAGCGCAAATGATACCCAAATAAAGCTCATAATTGCAGCTTCTTTTAAGGTTACAGCGTGATCTTTTTTATTGAAAACTCCAAGATCGATGGACAGCACCAAGATGACAAACAGCAGGAAGCCTCCAAAAAATAAATACTCATTCGCCATGCTTATTGTTTGCGTTCGGTGGTAAAACGTACGAGTTGTTCAAGGGCCGTACGTGCATCATGTTCGGGGAATTGATTTAATATATCGAAAGCCTCGTGCTGATAGGCTTGCATTGTTTGCTCAGCATAAGATATCCCCCCTTCTGTGTGTACAAACTTGATTACCTCTGCAATTTTACTTGGCTCGTCGTTATGGTTTTTTACTAGATTAATAACGCGCTTTTTCTCAAAATAAGATGCTTTGTTGAGTGCATAAATCAAGGGCAGGGTGATTTTTTTCTCTTTGATATCGATACCTAAAGGCTTGCCTACGTTATCAGTACCAAAGTCAAATAAATCATCTTTTATTTGAAAGGCAATCCCTATTTTTTCTCCAAATTGTCGCATTTTTTCGACGGTAATATCATCTGCACCTGCTGAGATAGCACCACAAGCACAACACGAAGCAATTAAAGAGGCTGTTTTTTGGCGGATTACATCGAAGTAAATTTTTTCACTAATATCAAGCTGCCGGGCTTTTTCAATTTGTAGCAGCTCGCCTTCACTCATTTGCTCTACAGCTTCAGAAACGATTCTTAATAAATCAAAATCTTTGTTTTTTACTGATAAGAGTAATCCCCGTGATAGTAAAAAGTCTCCAATCAATACCGCAATTTTATTTTTCCACAAAGCATTAATAGAAAAAAAACCGCGTCGTTCGAACGAA
This sequence comes from uncultured Pedobacter sp., assembly GCA_938008555.1. Taxonomy (GTDB): domain Bacteria; phylum Bacteroidota; class Bacteroidia; order Sphingobacteriales; family Sphingobacteriaceae; genus Daejeonella. The sequence goes on along the minus strand of CALLKE010000031.1, from coordinate 13,158 downwards.
TTATCTACGACATCGTCATGTACGAGGGTAGCGGTGTGCAGAAGTTCTACCAAGGTAGCACCTCGATAGGTAGCATCAGTAATGCCACCACATAAGCTAGCCGAAAAAAAAACAAACATGGGACGCATTTGCTTGCCTTTTCGTTTGATGATGTAATGCGTGATGCGATCCAGTAATGGAACAGCACTTTTCATAGATTTCCGGAATCTTTCTTCAAAAATACGGAGCTCAGTATCTATTGGTTTTTTAATTTCTTGGAGGCTGCCCAGCATGAATAATTGATTGCCTTTAAATTTTGTGTCGAAATTCGACACAAACATATCGAAAAAGCCTTGTTTTTTTGTCTCGATCTTACGCTCAACAGGGCCAAACGTGAATTGCTATCTTTGTTGCTCAGTTCTTTTTGTGTAAAATAACAGTTAAATTCACCTAATGGCCAGATTTGCAGCAGATTTTTTAGATAATACTCGTACGAAGTCTTTTGATCGGGATCATCGCCGCATCATTAACTTTAATATTGGCAAGTACGATATGGCAGTGGCACGAGGGTTATCCAAGTTTTCTAATCTTGAAAACTCCAAAAGAAAGGCACATGTCGTGAAATGGAAAGTGATGGAAAACTTAGATAAACTTTTGCCTGAGTTTGAAGCTAACTTTCAGCGTAAGGGAGGGAAGGTGATTTGGGCGAATGATCAAGATGAAGCTACTGGTGAAATATTAAAAATTATTCAGAAGGCCGGTGCGAAAACGGTCATTAAATCCAAGTCGATGATTACTGAAGAAATTCAGTTGAATGAATTTCTGGAACATCATCAAATTGAGGTTTTGGAAAGTGATCTTGGTGAATATATTGTGCAACTACTGGGCCAGAAACCCTATCATATTGTTACTCCTGCAATGCACTTGAGCAAGGAAGATATTGCAAAACTGTTTCACGAACACTTTGGCACACCTATCGATGCTACGCCAGAACAATTGACTTTGAAAGCGCGGGAATTACTTCGTAGTAAATATGTAAATGCAGATGTAGGCATTACAGGAGGGAATTTTATGATTGCTGACACGGGTAGTATTGCGCTCACAGAGAACGAAGGGAATGCGCGTTTGACAACGACATTCCCCAAAATCCATATTGCCGTGATTGGCATTGAGAAGATTATTCCTTCGATGGCTGACCTAGATTTATTCTGGCCGCTGCTTTCTAGTCATGGCACTGGGCAGAACCTGACTGTCTACAATACTATTTTGGGTGGTCCTCGTCAAAAAGATGAAACCGATGGCCCGGAAGAAATGTATGTCATCCTATTAGATAATGGGCGGACCAATTTATTAACCAAAAAAGAACAACGTCAAGGTTTGTACTGTATCCGCTGTGGATCTTGTCTAAATGCGTGTCCCGTTTATCAAAATATAGGGGGGCATAGTTATCAAACAACCTATAGTGGCCCAATAGGATCTATTATTACTCCACATATGCGAGGGATGGAGGAGTTTAAGCATTTAAGTTATGCTTCTAGTTTGTGTGGGAAGTGTACCGAGGTTTGTCCGGTAAAGATTGATATTCATAAAATGCTTCTGATTAATCGTCGCGATGCAGTTCAAGAGGGTTATTCTTCGACGGTAGAAAGAATGGGATGGAGCATGTGGGTAAAAGGAATGATGAAACGAAGCTTGATGGATATGCTTGGCAGAAGATGGAAAAATGTTTTATTAGCTCTCTTCTTCAAAAGAAGTTGGGGTATTTACCGCAAATTGCCTAAGGTTGCCTCTAAATCTTTTAGTAAACAATGGGAGGAAGAGCAGGCCAAGTAAAATGCTATCGATCAAATTGCAGCCGCTGACCTACACTTGAATCATTAAAAACACCATCTTCCCAAACTAAATTGCCTGAAACAAATGTGTGTGTGACAGATGATTTGAATTGATGGCCTTCGAATGGGCTCCAGCCACATTTGGATAATACGTTTTCTCGAACTACTTGTTGAGATTTCTGAAGATCAACTAATACTATATCTGCCCAATACCCCTCACGAATAAAACCTCTTTTATTGATCTTAAAGCAGATGGCTGGGTTGTGTGCCATTTTTTCTGCAATTTTTTCCAAACTAATTTTTCCCTGATGATAGAAATCAAGCATGGCAATGAGCGCATGTTGTACCAGTGGTCCACCAGAGGGAGCTTGTATATATGATTGCGATTTCTCCTCAATGGTATGTGGAGCATGATCTGTGGCTATCACATCAATCTGATTATTGAGTATCGCTTGAAATATAGCATCTCGGTCTTCTTCGGATTTGATGGCTGGATTCCATTTAATCCAATTGCCTTTTGTTTTATAATCGAGATCCGAGAACCAAAGATGATGAATGCATGCTTCCGAAGTGATTTGTTTTGCTGCAAGCGGAATTGTACAGTCGAATAAATGGGTTTCGATGGCTGTGGAAATATGCAAAACATGCAGCCGAGAGCCATGCTTTTTTGCCAATTGAATAGCAAAAGAGGAAGATTTATAACAAGCTTCTGCACTTCGAATGAGTGGGTGCATTTGAGGTTCTAATTGATTTCCATATATAGCTCTGAAATACGCCAGATTGGATTTGATTGTTGCTTCATCTTCGCAATGAGTAGCAATGAGTGTAGGCGAATTTCTAAAAATATTTTCTAGGGCATCCTCGTGATCTACGAGCATATTACCTGTAGAAGATCCCATGAAAATTTTGATACCACACACATTTTGAGGGTTTGTTTTTAATACTTCAGCCAGATTGTTATTACTAGCACCCATAAAGAAGGAATAATTGGCGAGCGAGTTTTTTGATGCAATTTGATACTTAGCTTCTAATAATTGTTGTGTTAGCGTATTGGGGACAGTGTTGGGCATTTCCATGTAAGAAGTGATCCCTCCTGCGACTGCAGCTCGACTTTCAGTATAGATGTTGGCTTTATGTGTCAATCCGGGCTCGCGGAAATGCACTTGATCATCAATACAGCCGGGTAAGAGGTATTTCCCTTCCGCATAAATCTCTTGATCTGCTTTTAGATTTAGCTCCCCGCCAATTTTTTCAATGAAGCCATTTTTAATAAAAACGTCGCCAACAAAAGCGGTACCCTCATTGACAATAGTGGCTGCTTTGATTAGAATAGATGTGTTAGAACTCATGTTTAGGGTTTTGTAGAACGTGCAAATTTAGGTCAATTAAGTTGAGATGACATGGATACAATCATTGATCGGATTGAGATACGTGAACTAGAAAATAGAGAACTATCTATGGCTCCAGTTCTTTTCTCTAATATCTTTTTTAATCTAAACCCAGGTCAATGTGAATATTTCCGTACCTTCGTTTCCGGTGAAACGGTTGATCATTTTTATACTATCCTTTGTATATCTCTCAGCTTCTGCTGGAGTAAAGATTAATCTATTCTATTGCTGTGGGCAGCTAGAAAGAATTTCACTCTTTGAACAGCAAGCCTCTGACGATTGTGAGGGATTCATAAAAAAGAACTGCTGTGATAGTAAATCTGCACTATTCAAAATTAGAGATGAACAAAAAAGTGCAAGCATAAACCATCTTGAATTCAAACCAATTCTTGTAGATGCATCTCTGCCTACCTATACGTTCCACTGGATTCCTTCTGTAACAGGATCAAGTCATCACACACAGAAAACTTTATCTGATTCCTCTCCCCCATACTATATTTTGTATTGTGTGTACCGTATTTAAGCTGTCATAATCATTTCCCAAGTATCGCTATCTCATGATTTTGATACTGATCTACTTTTAAAATTTTTAACAGCTTAAAACACACAATGTGACTATACTAAAGTCTATGTTGCTGGTTGCCGTACTATCGATGGCAAGCAGTTTACCTTCCTATTCACAAAAAAAGAACTTAAAAACTGAAAATATTCGGGTTTGGGGTGCTTGTGAGCAATGCAAGGATCGAATCGAAAATACGCTCATTCAATACGGAGCTTATCAAGCAAATTGGAATATTAAAACCAATATGTTAGCGGTAAGCTACGATAGTGTCAGATTATCTACCTCAAATATTCAGGAGAAACTTACATCTGTAGGCCATGACACAGAAATGTGGAAAGCAGATGAGATGGTGTATGAAAAATTACCAGGGTGTTGTCAGTATGAACGACACGTAGAATCTACTATTAAACAAGTGCAAGATTCTATTCCAAATAGTGCGACTCGTCACCAAGTAAGTCAGCATATCATTACTGGCGTAGTATTGGAGGAGGATAAAAAAGGCAAATTCATGCCATTGATTGGGGCTACAATTCATGTAATGAGTACTAATCGTGTAAGCTACACGGATAGTTTGGGTGTTTTTAAAATACGATGTGATATCCCCTCTGAAATTACGGTGAGCTACATTGGCCTTCAATCAGATACACTAAAAATTACCTCGGTAAATGAAATCAAGGTGATTTTGAAAAATGCTTTGTCTACCAATCTTCGCGAAGTGGTAATCGCGTCTAGAAGGCCATCTGCTTATATTTCTTCATTAAGTACATTGAACACACTTCATTTGAGTTCAAAAGAACTAACGAAAGCTGCTTGCTGTAATTTATCGGAAAGCTTTGAAACTAGTCCATCGATTGATATTAGTTATGCAGATGCTGCTACGGGAGTTAAACAAATTCAATTACTTGGATTGTCGGGCAATTATGTACAAATCACAACTGAAAATATACCCGAGATACGTGGACTTGCCGGTAGTTATGGGCTCACATTTATTCCTGGTCCTTGGATTGAAAGTATTCAAATAACAAAAGGAACTGGCTCTGTAGTGAATGGCTATGAAAGTATGACGGGGCAAATTAATGTCGAGGAGAAAAAGCCCGATACTCCCGAAAAATTGTTTATCAATGGATATGCAAATGATATGGGGCGTTTGGAAACCTCAATTAATCTGAGTAAAAAACTGAATGACCGATGGAGTACTGCATTGCTCACTCATGCTGATGGAGTATTTACTAAAACAGATGAAAATAAAGATGGTTTTTTAGATATACCTCTAGGGCGGCAGCTGAATATGATTAGCCGGTGGAAATATGAAGATATGAGCGGAGTAATTGCACAGATTGTCATGAAAGCCCTAACAGATAACAGGCAGGCAGGCCAAGATGATTTTAATCCTTCCACAGACAAGTTCACGACCAATAGCTATGGAATAGGAATCCAAGTACAGCAATATGAGCTATCGGGTAAACTAGGCTATATTTTTCCTCAACAGAAATACAAAAGTATTGGCTTGGTACTTTCGGCAATTAATTATAACAATCAATCATATTATGGATTGAGTCAATATGAGGCAAAACAGAATTTGATATATGCCAATCTGATTTATCAGTCTATCATCGGTACAACGATGCATAAGTTTCGTACGGGTTTCAGTTTTGTAGGAGATGGCTATGATGAAGTATTTGTTAGTAAAAGCTTCAAACGAAAAGAGATAGTTCCTGGTGTATTTTTTGAGTACACATATACCCCATTCGAAAGATTTACAGCTATTGGGGGATTACGCGTCGACTACCATAATCAGTATCACTGGATGGCGACACCACGCTTGAATCTGAAATATGATTTTACACTCGAAACCAGTTTGCGATTTTCGGCAGGCTCTGGATTTCGAACCGCGAATATTTTCGCAGAAAACACAGGGCTTTTTATAAGCTCGAGGCAATATGCAATCTTAAATCCTAGCTCTAGTTATGCATATGGTCTTAATCCCGAGAAAACATGGAATTATGGGCTAAACTTGACACATAAATTTGATCTCGATGGGCGATTGGGCTCAGTTAGTATGGATGCTTATCGGACCATTTTTGCCAATCAGGTGGTGGTAGATGTAGATGTTAGTCCACATAAAATTCTTTTTTATGATTTAAATGGTAGGTCATTCTCCAATAGTATTCAAGTAGAATTCAATTATGAGCTATTGAATAAATTAGACCTTCGTTTGGCGTATCGGTGGTTGGATATACGAACCAATTATGGCGATGCCCTTTTAGAAAAACCTCTTGTAGCAAAACATCGCGCATTCATTAATCTTGCTTACGAGGCGAACAATCGCTGGAAGTTTGATTATACGATACAGTGGTTTGGTAAAAAACGACTGCCTAGCACATCTGTTCTATCTGTTGCTGATAGTCCATTGGAAGCTTATTCGCCTTCGTATATCCAAATGATGGCACAAGTATCTAAACAATTTGGTAAAACATGGGATATCTATATTGGTGGTGAAAACTTAACTAATTACAAACAAGAAAATCCAATTATTTCAGCGAACCAGCCATTCGGTCCAAATTTTGATGCATCTGTAGTTTGGGCCCCAATTATTGGCCGCATGTTTTACTTAGGCTTGAGGTATAAAATATGATATCCTATCCTATCCTATCCTATCTTGTAAAAATGAGCAGCCTAACTACTTTAATGAGAAAGGCTAATTGATGCCGGAAGCTGAAATTGCTATTCGGCATCACATAAGGCGGGGTTTGTTTTGATATTATTATGCAATAAAAAACCACATTAGTTGTATAACGACTAATGTGGTTTTACTAAAAAATAGTAGTTAAATGGGATTTATTTTGCTTTTGCTAAAATTTCAACCTCATTAAGGATAGCATTGTTGATACTTATCTGGTTTTTTGCAGATTGCTTCGAACGGCTTCCTGTTTCAATGTTACGACCTAACTTTAGAAATTGAACTTCTAAACGAGAAACGGTCTTATTTTTTCTGTCTTTTCTTTTTAAACGTGTAACGCCCATGTCTTTTGGATTCAAAATTTCTATCTGAGGTCAGGAGCGGATTCGAACCGCTGTAAAAGGTTTTGCAGACCTCTGCCTAGCCACTCGGCCACCCGACCCTTAAATTATTTCGCGACAAAGTTAGCAAAAATAAGAGTTGATGTATTATGTTTTTAGATTATTTAAAGATCTTTTTTGATTTTTATGCAGAATATGGCAGCTGAAATGGCCACATTTAATGATTCGGCTTTGCCGTAACGAGGAATTGTGATTGGATAATTAATGTGTTGGCTAACTGCCTCGCTAATGCCAGTCCCCTCGTTTCCTAAAATTAAAACGCCGGCATCTGGAAAGTCTGTTTGGTTAATAGATTCGCCATTTAAGAAAGCACCATAAATAGGTAGTTTATAATTTTGAAGAAGGGAGGGTAAATCGGCATATATGATGTGTACTCGTGAAAGCGAACCCATGCTTGCTTGGACAACCTTCGGATTGTATGCCTCAACAGTATTCATTGAGCAGATGAGCTGTTTGAAGCCAAACCAATCGGCCGTGCGTATGATAGTCCCTAAGTTTCCGGGATCTTGTATGTTGTCAAGCATGAGTGTAAAAGTATTACTGGGTAGCTCAAATTTGGGAGCAATAGAATAGGTTGGAACTCGAATAATAGCTAATACTTGTTGTGGTCTTTTAAGTGTACTGATTTTTAGAAGATCTTCATCCTTTATTTCAAATAACTTTACATTTTGTGATAAAATGCCCAATTTTAGGGCCTCTTTTGTTGTATAAAAGATCGTGTCAACTACATAATCAGATTGAAGAAATTCTGTGACTGATTTGATCCCCTCTACGATGAAAAGACCCAGGTCCTTTCTGACCTTTTTTTGATGTAGCGATTTAACGAAACTTATTTGAGACTTTGAAAGCATATTCTTTTATCCGTTTTTTTTCGTTTGCAAGTATACTGCTTTTGCTAGTTGTATTAGGAGGCTGTCGAGCGACTAAGTATCTCGAGAAAGATCAGGATCTCATAAAGGCAGTGAAGATAAAAGGTATCAATAGAAAGCTGTCCGAGCAAGCCTATCAATTTGTTCAGACAGATATACGCAAAAACTCTCAATTTAATCTGGCCTTATATAATACCTTCAATACAAAAAATGGGAAGTATAAGAAAGGTAAATTAAAGGCGATTGGTGAGGCCCCTCATTTAGTAGATAGCTCTTTGATTGAAGCTTCACGTTTACAAATTGAAAAATATTTAAAAGCAAAAGGATATCTCAATGCAACTGTTAAAACAGATATTAAAATTGAATATCAACATGCTTGGGTTACTTTTGTAGCCGATTCAGGATTTCGTTTTAGAATTCGAAATATTAGTTATGAGATTCCTGACAAGGAGGTATATAAGTTATATCAAGCTCATTTAAATACATTTACTCATGTACATCAGGGGCAACCCTACGACCAGGATTCATTAATATATGACCAGGAGCAGACTTTTCTATTACTTCAGAAAAATGGCTACTATGATTATCTAAAGCCTTACATGCGAGTTGCTGTTGATACAAACTCGAACTCACATCAAGCGGATCTGAAAATTTTTATAGATAATCCCCCTGGTAAGGACAAGCACTCCATTTATACAATCAATAACAGTATTATCAAGATAAAAGATAGCAACGGCATGGAAGATGGACAGCCTGATACACTTACACTTGCCTCTCAATATCATTTCTTTGATTACTCATGCTATTTCAATACAAAAACTATCAAGAGATATCTTTTTATTAAGAGAGGTGAAAAGTACGATATTGATAAAGCCAATTTAACATATGATCGATTATATGGGTTGAATGTGTTTCGGAATTTGAAGATCGATTTCCATAAAGTAGCAGATAGTGTCCCTCGTTTAGATGTGTATTATAATATGACACCCAGTAAAAAAATGAATAACCGTGTTGAGGGTGAATATCAGTTTAATACTGGACGTACGGGATTTAAGATTGCTGATACGTATTCAAACAGAAATACGTTTGGAGGTGCTGAATTATTTCAGCTAACAGCACGTTATAATGTTCAGTTTGATGCGACGCAATCGGGTGATTTGTTTGATCGGGTTTTAAGTACTGATTTTAATGTGGGAGCAAGTATTAGTGTGCCAGCTCTTATTCCTTTTAACTTCCCCAAACTTGGAAAGAATAGTGTCCCCCGAACTGTTTTTGGTAGTAATTTTCAGTTTTTTAATCAAAAAAGTAAATTCATAAATCGAGTTTTTACAAATTCGGTCATGTATAATTGGGCAGAGAATAAATACAAGCTGCACTCCTTAACCCCATTAGGCATAGAATATCGTATTGGTAAACTAGATCCAACGTTTATTGAAGACCTACAGACTCAAGGAAATAATTTGTTTATTACTACCAATAATCGAACATTTATTAGCCTAGGTAGTCAATATACTTTTACGTATAATAATATCAGATTAAGGCAGCTGAGCAACTTTTTTTATTTTAAAGGAACTCTTGATCTTACTGGAAATAGCTCTACGTTGCTTAATAAGCTATTTAATTTCAGGACGAGTTCAGGGGATGTTAAAACTATTTTTGGATTACCATACGAACAGTATGTTAGAACAGATCTAGATTTTAGAATTTACAAATTTTTGGGAAGGGAACGTCAGCTTGTGATACGCTTCAATCCGGGGATAGGCATTCCTTATGGGAATAGTAAGGCATTGACTTTTGAAAAGAATTTTTTGGGGGGAGGGTGGAGTGGGGTGCGTGCATGGCGGCTAAGTGGTTTGGGCCCAGGAGGGTATAATCGGGCTGTTTTATCGAGCGATAGTTTACGTCAGAGTTTACAGAATTTAGATCAATTTGGCGAAATTAAACTTCAAGCTAATTTAGAATATCGCTTTACACTTATTAAAAAACTTCTTGGAGCTACACTGAATGGTGCTTTTTTTACTGATTTTGGAAATGTGTGGCGTTTGAATCCAAATACACAAAATCCGGATGGTGAAATTGGGATCGATAGTTTTTTTAGTCGTTTAGCTATTGGAAGTGGCTTCGGCTTACGTCTCGATGTTCATTATTTTGTGATTCGAGTGGACATAGGGGCTAAGGTGAAAGACCCTCAATTTAGAGGTTCCGATCAGTGGGTAATTAGTCAGTTTTTTCATCAGCAAGAGTTCAAAAACAATTATGCCAAAACGAATAGTCCTGATCCATATAACTTTTTGGGATGGAATTTTGGCATAGGGATGCCTTTTTAGGAAAAATTTCTTAACCCATCAAATAAGGTGTCTAAGAGAATGGGTAGACTTAGACCGTTCCTAGAGTTAAATATGAAGAATGAAATGACTAGGATAATCGCAATGATGATAAACCGACGAAATAAACTCCCTATACATATTAGTGCTAAAGGAGCTGCTATAAAAACCCACCAGCTGATTTTGATGGGCTTTATACCATTCTCACTTTTGATTAAATAATACAATTTACCTTGCGCACTATCTTCATTTTTATGTCTTAGATAGATAAAGGTAGATTGATCAATCTGCTGTGGTAAAATAGCAACTCCATTGTTAAGACTAACGCTCTGTTTAAATCCGTTAACAGTGAACAAGAATGTTCCTTGGATGTTTTCCAAGGGTTTCTCTTGAGTATTGCATGCAATGATTGCAATTTTATTGTTCTTGAGGAGACTTTCTTTAACAATAAAATTGTTGAACTGCATATTGCTAGATGTGTGCTCTTTGATGTGAGCATTTGTGCTTAGATGAAGGAGTACCAAGCTGAGCATCATTGGAAAAAAAATCATGTGATTGAGTTGTTTTTGCCTTTTAGGTAACATGTAGAATTGTCGAGGGTTTTTTGAATGGGTTGGCTATTATTCAAAAGAGCGTTTATTATACAATAGAAATCCAATATGAAAGATAACTCCATATTCTTTTTGCTCCTTGTCGTAGTAATTTAAACTTAAACTAACAGGGCCTACAAAAGTTCGATAAACTAGGTCAGCAGTTGCTGCATAGTATCTAACTGAAAAAGGCTCAGCAAAGGCAGTAGATTGTAGGCCGATATGTTGAAATGCTTTAAAAGGTTGAAACAAGTAGGCCTCTAAACGTAAATCTAGATTTTTGTAAATATTAAATATATTTTTTAGCCCAAACGCACCATAGCAGTTTGCTCTGAAGTTTTCTAAAAACATTGATCTAGAATCTTGGAGCGGATAAAATGCAGGAGCACTAATTTGAGTTGCTTTGTAAGTGCTAAAGAAAGGCTTATTACTGATAACGCCTTCTAGTAGGTACCCAAGGCTATAAATCTTATTGTGCAGAAAATAGTATTCATTACTAAACTTTGTTCTAAACCAATTTCTGCTTTCTTCTTCATTTCTGATTTGTGAAAAGCTAGGGTTATTTTCCAAAATATTTCCGTGGATGTACCTCTCTGTCCCGAAATAATAGTTGAAATCTAATTGGAAATGAACCCCCTTGTCGGGATACTGGGGGCGGTTTAATGTATTTTTCTCAATTGCAACTCCGCCAACTATCCCACTGTAGCTAGTAATATCAAGTTGATTTCCATAGGTATAACTATTGATGGGGCTGTATTGAGCATGTAAATCAGTATATCCAACCTGAGCCTCAATTTTCCCATTACTTAATAGGGGTACCCCCATTTTTAGTGCAGCTTTTCGATCGGATTGCTCTATGAATGTGGGCAGCGAACTATCAATAAATATTTTACTATTGTTAAAATAGTCCCAATCATTATAGGTATACTCTGTTTCCAAATAAAAAGGCAAACTTGTAGGAACATCCATACGTACAGCTCCTTGTATAGATTCATAGAACCGTCCTAGATAAAAACTGGCAATAAAAGTATAGGCGTTTCTGTCAAGTAAATCGTATTGAAGACCGATATAGGTGTTGTTGATTGGTCGTGACGCAATAGTACCACCGATATCGACTCGGAAATTCTGATGAGGCTGTACTTGCAGCTCAAAGTTATAAGCGCTTTTCTTTGGCTCATATTTTAATGTAGGATATACTGTCTCAAAATTATCGTCAGCAATTAGTTTGTAATACGATTTTTTAATATTCTCCAAATTCATTTTTGGGGATCCTTCTTTAAAGGAATTCTCCACATACTGTTTTTGCTTGGAATTAACTCCAATAGCAATAATCTGGTCAATCACCAACTTGGGATTTTTATCTCTGAATTCTTGCCGGCGTTTAGCTAGTTCTAAAGAGTCGACGCGTCGGCTAACTGCTTTTTTTATGTTCGGCATATTTATCAAGGTAGCTTCATAGCCCTTCTTAATGAGTTCAGCCACATTGTTAAAGCTAGTGGGGGTATACTCGCCTATATCTGGCTGGATATAGGCGCCATTTTTCCCAATACCAGTGGAATCTGAATTAGCTAAAAACATATAGAGTAAAAATTGACTCATTAGTTTTTCATCATCTTTGGGGTAGTCATTAAATGTTTTGGATGACACATTTGATCCAATAGTATAGTCTGGATTAAATGACTCTTTTAGTACATCTACAGGAAAATTGTTATAGATGCCCCCGTCGAAAACATACTTATTGTTAACCTTAACGGGCCTAAAAACAAAAGGGACTGAGCATGTGCCACGTACTGCATCAGCTAGACTACCATGATTGATTGGGACAGATTTATGTGTAACAACATCAGCAACGACGCACCGATAAGGGACGAAAAGTTTGTCAAAATTATCGTTCGCATTTGCTGAAGCCTGCGAGAAGAATTCAAGGAAGGCAAAGTTTAAAGGAGTATCATTTATTAGATCGGAGCGTACTCGTGCATGAAATCCTGTGTCAATTTGGAGTTTTAGGGTAAGTATTGATGGATTGTCAGGTTTCTTACGAAAAAAATAGGTGTAATCACTCAGAACATTGCCACTAACTAGGTCTTGCAATTCTTTGCTTAGAGCAATTTTTTCAATTTCTGAGGTACTATACCCTGCAGCATATAGCCCGCCCACAATTCCTCCCATAGATGTTCCTACAATATAGTCGATCGGAATATGATTTTCTTCAAGAGCTTTTAGTACACCAATATGAGCAAGACCTTTGGCTCCCCCACCACTAAGTACTAAGCCAACTTTTTGTGCTTGTGTTTGGATCAAAGAAAGACAAATAATAATAAAAAGTGCAGCTCTTTTCATGTATTTAATTGTTTTTCGATAGCCATGAAGCCACCATGGGCAAATTGGTACTCATAATTTGCACATGACTAAACCATGATAGTTCCCTGTTTTTCTCTTCCCTCAAAGTTGTTATTATTTAGCAACAATGTATGGTTATGTTTTTAAATGTATGATAGTTTAAAATTCCTGGTGTGCATGACAAGTTTGACGG
>CALLKE010000030.1 GCA_938008555.1 uncultured Pedobacter sp. | reverse complement strand
CTTCAATAAGAAAGGCGAATCAGATTATAATCTGATTCGCCTTTCTTATTGAAGCTAAATAGTAGATTTTATTGTAAGTTTCTTTACCCTTTGAAGAGTTTAATAATGCTATTATACGTTACAGAAGAATAACAAACTATTGTTATTGGTAAAGTTTCTCTGCTATTCGCTCTAAAAGTTCTTTAGGTAGAAGCCAAGCAGCAAATACATTCAATTTATTGATTAAGCCAGGTACAATTTCAGCTTTATGTTTAAACATACCATCGATAGCTATTTTAGCAACATCCTGTGGAGTCATATTTACTTTTTCAGCGGCTTTTAAAGCTTTTGCGCCAACATTAGCACGAGAAGCAAAATCCGTGTCCGTTGCACCAGGGCAAACAGTTGTTACGCTAACACATGAGTTTTTAAGCTCTTGTCTTAAACCTCGGCTAAAATTGAGTATAAAAACTTTAGTTGCCGCATACAGAGATAGCCTTGGTACAGCTTGGTAAGCTGCAGAGCTCGCTATATTGAGAATATATGATTGGGATTGTTTTTTAAGCATTGGGAGAAATCGTTGGCATAATTGAACAACGGTGCTCGTATTCACTTGTACCATGTTCATATTTTCATCTAGCGAATATTCTTCAAAAGAACCACTCAAGCCATATCCTGCATTATTAACTAATACGCTTATTTCGTACTTATTTGATACACACCAATCGAATATTGCTTGTGAACTAGTGGGCGAGGATAGATCTATTGCCAGATAGTTCACTTTGCTTCCAAGCTCGACTGTAATTTTCTCTGCAACTGTTTTTAATAGTTCTGCTGATCTAGCTACTAGTAATAGATTGTAACCTCTACTTGCTAACTCGAAAGCCATCGCTTTTCCGATTCCTTTGCTAGCACCAGTGATTAATGCGTAAGACATATAAGTATTTTGCTTGTATTAGACGTGTGCTTTATGTGTAAAACGATGATAGAATGGTGTTTTGCTATTTTCAGTTTTGGGTAGATACTTGCCTGTGATAATTGGAACATACATGACACGTCGTCTACTAGCCTCGCCGAAGTGAGGAGATTGTTGTACACGATGCCAAGTACGTCCGTCATGTACAGTAAGATCACCCGCATTGATATCAAATCCAACCTCTTTTGGGTCAGGAGAGTTATTTACAAAATAAGGCTTGCTAAATAGCAAGCGCCAAATACTTTGATTATGAGTGCCTGGAAGAACACGTAGGCCGCCATTTTCGAATGGACAAGAGTCCAAGTGGATACCAACATTAAGCATAGGCATAATGCGCTGTCCCAAAAAAAGATCGCGAGGACTGTCAGTATGCCAACCCATCTGAGAGAATGTACTGTTCGGAGTTCTAATATAATTATTAAGCACCAAGCCATCTTTTTCATTCTCGCCAATACGACCATCATAAGGATGTAGCAGTTCGATTAAAGATTTTAAACGCGGGTCTTTTAAAAAGGCACCTAGTACATCACTATGGAGGGACAAAAAACAAAGGCGTTGAATAGTTTTATTATCGTTCTCATCTCTTCCAAATTTTAGAGGAATACCGTTGACTTTGTCTCTGCCTTCGTCGAGCCATTTTTTTTCTACTTTTTTTATTTCATTTAAAAAAAGGCTGACTGCTTCTGGCTCCACAAAATTTCTGAATATAATTACACCATTTGTCTTAAAAAAGTCTAATTGTTCTGAAGTTAGTTTTTCTGTTAAAGTAAAATGAGGACAATCTAATTTTTTCATGTGTATTATTTGCTTTATATCATGAACCTATTGTGAGCCGATTTATTTATTAATGATTTGTGTGCGGCAGCCGATGGTAGTTCCATGTGTATTATCATTTTGGCGTTATTAAAATACTACTTATTTAATTGAGATTTTAACAAAGCCAGCCTTATTCAGTTTTTACAAAGCGATTTTTGGGAATAGATTATCGTGTTTTACTCATTTAATGAACCTGTGGTACAATAATGTAGCACGCTTTTTCTTCTTCAAATCCCAAAGCAAACAACTGATTTTATTTATGAAGGATAACGGGTTATTTATTTTGCAACTGCAATGTTAAACATAAAAAATAATAAATATGTTATAGTGAAACATAAAACTATTACCAGTTATCAATGTATGACACAGGGGTTATAATTCAATCACTGCTCTAGTTGTCAAATTCTGGCTGCATTTGTTGTTTACTCACGATTTTTTTTGCGATAATCCACATTATATAGGTAAAAAGGGGAGCTGTAAGCACATCTAAAGTGTAGTGTACATGTTGTATAAGTATTAAGCTACTTAGAATGATGGTTGTAAATAAAGCAAGTATTTTGTCAGTTCTTTTGGTAAAGCATAAAAATATTAAAAACTGTGTTGATACGTGGCCAGAGTAAAATAGGTCTTTTGTGATGAATTTTACACCATAAAAATAGTTGCTTATTGGGTCTATCAAAGGGATTAAGTTTATTGGAGGTTCTAGTGGAACCAACGTAATCGTGATTAATCGACCTAGACTTAGGAATATATATGACCATAAAAAAAGTATACAGGTTCTTGGATCTTGAATCGATCGCACTATTAATAGTGATACTGTACCCCAGATCAGTATAAAAATGGGGATAGAAACATCGTAAGCTGGTATGACAGCTAGAATCCAATCATTTAGGAGTATCCCATTCCTTTTCTCGATCGTTTGAAAAAAATAAGGTAGTGTTGCAAGGATACTTGCAAGTAATATAGTTCCACTAATGAATAATCCTTTATACGCAGTAATATTCCAGTGAATAGCCCAAGTCTGTTTTGTTGATAAAAATTTTGATGACTGCATACTGTGATATGGCGGACAAATTTACAGCGTTTTTTGAATTTTCTAATATAGAAGGACCTAAACTGAATGTTTTTGTTCGATTTAGGCTTTAATTGGCATGTTTTTTATATTTTTTAATTTATTTATTAATCATTTATAATTTTTATTTTTTTTTAAAAAAAAATTTCTTAACTTTAATATAATGAGTTTGATTCGAATGTGATTCATCTTTCAATAATGGAAGGTTTACAACGAGAAGAATTCGTAAGGATAGTCATTCATCTTAAAAAATAGAGTTATGATTTACGAAATTGGTGGTAATGATGTAAAAGTAAATGCAAGCGAAGGAATTAATTCAATTGCAGGAAATAAAACCTTGTTTGCGCAGCACTTAACAGATAAAGCGCCAGTTAAGCCAGAGGTAGTAGAAGGGTTGACTACAGTGGAAGCTGTTTTTGAACATTTTAAACCCTCAGTCAATTTAGAGCTTGAGGGGGAGGATGGTATGTCTGTTAAAGAGACGCTTGGATTTACAAATGTGGGTGATTTTAATCCCAAGAATTTGGTAGAGCGTAGCACATACTTGAAAGAGGTTGATGATCGAAAGATGGCTTATATTCAAATTTTAAAACAAGTTAAAACGAATAAGGTTTTACAGAAAATAATTAATGATCCCGATAATAAAGCAGCTTTGCTTGGAGCGTTAGAAGAGTTAGTTCGTGAATTAGATGAAGCTGATACTAAATAGTAAAAAGCATCATTCGGCGGTTTCTGTGTAGTGTATAGCATTTACTATACAGGTATTGAATTTATGTAAAAGTAGTTTTTTATGGCTAAGAGTGCAGCAACAGAACAAGAAGGACTGGAGAAGGCTCCTGCAAGGCAGGAAGCGGTGGCTCAGGGTGTAAATCAGTTAGAAGCAATGGGGGGATTTTCTCTTTTAGAGGCTCTAATTGATGGGGTTCAAAATTTAAACCCAGAACGTAAGGCCCGCAAAGATATTTTTTTGCATGAGGCTAATAGGAAGATTGAACGTGGATCTCTCAAAAAAAAGATACAGGAGTGGGTCACTTTACTTAAAGAATCTTCTTCTACAGCTGATATTATTGAGAAGGGTAATGTGAAGCTAGAGTCTACAGAAAAAAATATGAAGGAAAACCTTAAACGGACTTTAGAAGCTACCCGTTCATTGGAGCAGGCCTATCGTTCTGTGAGTTTATTTTACAAAAACACAGAACAAGATAAGCTTAAAAATGTGACTATCATGAATGCGTCTTTGGAACATTTGGCAGATTTGGACAATCCTCGTTTCATAGAGCATGCTGCAAAAGAGCTTAAACAAAATTATGATAGACTGGATCTTCGAAATAATTACTCTTTACTGGTGATTCCTGGTTATTTGGGGTCTAATAAAGCTGTGGAGCGTTGGGCTAAGATTGCACACGAGAATAAGGTAATGTTGGTCACTGACTTTCAACATTTTGACAGACCAGATGATGCAATGGAAGTTTTTGAATCCGCTAATTTAACGGGTGGCGATGCGTACCGTGCGAATGTAATAATGACGTGTAACTGGCTTGTTGGTAGAAGTAAGACAGATTGGGTGGATGAGAAGGATGATCTTTTTGTACCCCCCTCGGCTGCACTTGCTGGAAGGATATACAGTACACTTATGTCGCAGATAACGGCGGGTAAAAAGTTTGGTGGAATTAATGAAGCTGATTCTGTAGCTTTCGATTTGACTAAGAGTGAACTGTCACAACTTGAGCGTATGGGACTAGTTCCAATGGTGCAAGAGTATGGTAAAGTAATGGCTTTCTCTGGTAAAACACTGTTTAACGGAGATAATATAGGCTTACAGACATATTCCGTAGTTCGTGTGTTTGACTATATCACGAAGGTTCTGTTTGACTTTCTGAACAGACGTTGTTTCGAAAACTGGGACACATTTGTAGAGTCAGATTTAAGGGATCAAATTGTGAATTATTTAAATACCATAACAGGGAATAGTAATTTGATTGAATACTTTAATGTGATGCGATTTGAACGTGATGAAAGTCAAAAGGATCGTATTCTGTTAGATATTCATATCACTCCTTTTTTTCCAGCCAAGAGCTTTGTTCTAAAATTGGACGGATATAAAGGAGAGGATGAAAGTGTTACTTGGAAAAGTGGTGTTGAAAAAGCTGAAAAAGCTGAAAAAGCCTAAGTAACCCAAAAGAGAAGAAAAATTTGTATATATCAAAATTGTAACTAAAACAATGTTAAACCAAATAAAAAACAAAAATTATGTCACTAAAATCAAAATCAGACGCGCTTAAAGGAAAATGCACCATGTTAATTGCTGGTGAATACTATGAGTTAGGTTATGAATTTTCTGCTTCGTATTATAGAAATACGGACTCAAACGGAAAGCCAAGTGGGGTAACTAAAATGGCTCAGCCATTTAGTTTAGTAATTTTAGAGCCAAGATCAGACGGTGGTAAGGGAGACGACAACCTCCTTAAATTAGCAATTGCTAAGGACCCCAAAGGATTTAAAGCTGAAATTGAAATACCCGGTCCTGTAGAGCATTCTACAACTGTAAAATTTACATTTGAAGACTGTTATATTGTTTCTTACAGTGCAGCTGAAAATCAAGCTTCAATGACAATGGTTGCCGGTAAAGTAACTGGAAAAGACTTTAAAGAAGTACAAACTTGGTCAAATGTCAAGTAACTTTTTACTTAAATCAATAGAGGCTGAGTGAAACTTTTTACTCAGCCTCTATTATAGTTTTTCGTATAGAAATTTTAATGGAGTACTATGGAATTAGATTTCAGTAAAGAAGCTATTTTGGGTAGAATGTTAAGTTCTATTGTCGATCTCTGGGGAGTCAAACAGAATGAGAATTTAGATCCTGTTGTTCGTTTGATGATGGAGGCTTTTGCTACTGAAATTTTTAAGGTACAACAAAATATACATGTTTCGAATGCTCGATTAGTGGAGCATCTTGCTGAAGTACTTACACCTACAAAATTGACGGCGGCTGTACCCGCGCATGCAATTATGCATGCTGGTTGTGCCCCAACTACCCAGGTTATAGAGGATGATATGCCTTATGAAGTAGTTGGAGAATCAATAAAAGGGCAAAAATTTTTATTTACACCTATTGATTACGTTAAACTATACAATGCTGAAGTAACAGATATAATTACTCCCTCTAATGTTTGTAAGATGGATAATTGTATTTACAAAAATGTTATAACAGTACCTAACTCAGGCAGTGTGCCTCAGGACCATGTGTGGGTGGGTATTAATGTATCAAATCAACTTCGGGAGATAAAAGGCCTATCTTTTTTTATTGATTGGCCAAATTTAGGTTCTAAGAATGAGTTACACCGGAGTATGCGAGCTGCTAAGTGGACTGTTTCTGGGGAAATACCATTACAAATGATTGAAGGTTTGTTTTACCCTGTTTCTGATTATAAATCAGAGGACTCTCCAGTTAAGGTAGACACATTTAAGTTGGTGGTAGATGATATTAAAAATAGCTATCAAAGCCAATTTTTTACAATTAATAATGATATACCTAAACTCCAAGAAAATATACAAAAGTATCCAAGTGTTTTTGAAAATTATTTTTCAAAAGAGCAGTTGAGCCAATTTTTTACACAGGGGAAGCTGTGGATACGGATTGAATTACCTGTTTATTTAGAGGAGGACGTATTGAATGATATGTTGATTAATACCAATTGCTTCCCTGTTATTAATCGAAACTTAAAGGTAGCAACAGGAAACACTTCCGTGATCTCGCTAATTTGTGATAGCACAGAGCGGATATTGTCTATAGGAGCAGTGTATGGAGCTGTTAATGGGCCTTATAATCCTTTAGAATTAAAAGAAACTCACAAGAGCAACACATATGCCCTTAAAAAAGGGGGAGTAGAACGATTTGATAAAAGAGATGCTTATGAGTTGGTTAAAGATTTAGAATTATTGCTAAAAAATGAGGTTCAGGCATTTGTTTCTATTAATAAAGGAAATGATCAAGATCTGATAGATTCTTTAGATGCAGTAGTTGATCACACAAGAAACTTTTCTAGAAGTGAAGAAAATAAGGCCTTGCAGTATGTTATGCTAGAGAAAGAAATTCCGAATGAGGTAGTTACTGTAGAGTTTTGGGTTTCAAAAGGTGAAGAAGCTAATAAAATTAGGATGGGAGCAATCCCCAAAAATGTAAGAGACTCTAGTCAGGTGGGTTGCATATTGTTAACATATACCGCTGGAGGTAAGGATAGTCAAAGCGAAACTGAGCGAATAAGAGCGTATCAATATGCTCTGCTTACAAAGGAACAAATTGTTTCGGCACAAGATATTAAGAGTTTTATTTATTACCAATTAGGAGAACGGGCTTTACAAGTGGATGTAAAAAGTGGTTTGGTAATTGGACAAGGATCTAAACAGGGTTTGATGAGGTCTATTGATATTTATATTAATACAGTTGATACACTAAAGAAAGATGTTGCTGAGCAGCAAATCTTGGGGGATGTTCTCCTGAAAAAACTACATCAGCAGTCTGATCCATCTAGAACATATCGGCTATTTTGGAATGAAGTGTATAAAAACTAAGGTTATATTTTTATTTATTTAAATACCCAATTTTATGTTTACAGAAATTCGTATTGGAACGCAGCTGGTAGAAACTTTTTTCGATCTTACTATCGAGCAAAATTTTAATGCTCATCATCGTTTTTCGTTTTATATACCCAATAGTAAAGAAGATAATGGAATCACATTGATAAAAGAAGGTATCTTTAATCATATCGGTAAAGAAATTACCATTAAGTGGGGGGTGAATCGAAATGAAAAGGCAGTTATTTTTAATGGGCTTATTACTGAGGTTAAAACCTCAACAAAAGATGCAGAAGAAAGCAGATTATTTATTATAGGACATGATAATAGTTATGCCTTTTCTGATTTTCCAAAAACACGTACCTTCTTTGATAAGAATCAGAAAGATCAGAAACAAACTTTAGAGAGTGTGGTCAAAGATGTTGTTAAAGATGCTGGTGTCGATCTCTATTGTAAAGTAGATTGTAAAATTGCTCACAATTTGAAATTACCTTATGTAGTACAATACAAGGAGAATGTTTTTGATTTTTTGAACAGATTAGCAATACGTTATGGAGAGTGGTTTTATGTGGATGGAAAGACTTTACATTTTGGGAATGCAAAGGTGTCCAATACTCATGAATTATTGCTTGGGGCCAATTTATTTAATTTAGATTATGAGTTAAATATTCATCCTGTTGGAGATGGGGTTGTGGGATATAATCACCAATTAGGAGATATGTTTACTGGAACTAGTAGCAAAAAAAACATGGGAAATACGCTTGATAAGCTAGATAAAACACAAAAGAATATGTTTGTTAAACAAAGTAGCGAATATTTATCATGGCAGCCAGGCAGTTCTGATGAGGTAAACAAACAGGGAGAGTATCATTATCAGGAGCAGTTAGGATGCTCGTTCAGTTTGAAAGGACAGTCTGATAAATGTGATATTAAGCTAGGAGATGTTCTTAAGTTTAAAGTAGACAATCCTTCAGAGAATAATTCGAAGGACAACCTAAATGAGTGTCGAGTGGTAGCCATTACACATCACATGTCAGGAACAAAGACTAATGAATATAAGAATACATTCAGGGCTATCGATAAAAAATTGGATTATATACCCGTAGATCCAAATAGTGTTCCAAAACCTTACAATGCAGAGCCCGAGTATGCTGAAGTAATTTCTAACGAAGATGCGAATGGTCGTGTTCAGGTTGCCTTTTTCTGGAATAATGATCGAGAACATAATAGGTCTTTTTTTATGCCGTGTTTAAGCCCTTATTCTGGAGGAAGTGGGCAGTCAAATCGAGGTATATTATTCATTCCTGAGGTGGGAGATATTGTATTAGTGGGCTATTATAAGGGTGACCCCAGTCAGCCTTTTGTTATGGGGGGGGTACAGAATAGTAAGACGGCCAAAGTTAAAGAAGACAATAAGAATAACGACATAAAAAGTATTACTACTCGCAGCGGGCATGTGATTGAATTCAATGATAAACAAGATGCTGAAAGTATTACCATCACTGATAAAGAGAAGAATAGCATCAAAATGAATAAAGATGGTATTGAGGTGAAGGCTAATAATGAGAAAAATATCATTCTAATGAATGATAAGGGGATCAAAATTATCGATGATTCAAATAAGAATAGTATAGAAATGAGCAATAGTGGTATTGTATTAAATTCTCAAAGAGATGTGAAAATTAATGCTCAGAATATAAAACTAGAAGCTCAGATAGAAGTAGAACAAAAAGGAGGATCTGGTACTATCAAAGTAGGAGGTGCTGGTGTTGATATACAGGCACCTTCGGTTAAAATTAGTTAGTAAAAATGGATCATAATCGATTGAAATCATGAGTAGTTCAAAAGAATATGCAACAGGCCCGGTTATGTGTACATGTTCGGCAGGGTCGGCACCGGCTATGATTCCACCTTCACAAGCTATACTGTTGGTAGGTGGAATGCCCGTATTAACAGAGGCAGATATAATGAGTACGCCACCCATGTTTGCAACGTGTACGCATATACCAACACCTGCTGGACCAGGTCCTTGTGCTCCGAGCCTTAGTCCGTGGATGGAAACGAGTAATCCTGAAACGCTGAACGGCCTTAAAATACTGTTGAAAAATTCCATGAGAATTTGTGCATTGGGAGGAACTGTTAAAATTCAAGGATAGTATAAAGAATTAGCAATTAATGATATAATATAGAGTCATTTAGGATTTGTTATATAAGAATTATAAGGATGCTTTGCTATGATAAATGCACGACTTATAAAAGAGCTAAATTCGAGGAAAAACAATCTTTACACTGATTTCAGGGCAGAGGTTGTTGCTGCTGATTTGATCAAGCGAGGTGTTGATCCGCTGAAAATATTTATAGTACCCAACGGAGTTATTGGAAAAAGCTCTGCTAAAGATGTCGAAATAATACGTTTGCAACGTTCTATCTACGCTTCGAGCGAATATATCTATATTATTGTGAACAGGGCCGGTATTTATGATACTTTGCCGGAGGGGTTGTTTCATGAGCAGTATAGCTATAATAAAGCCGATATAAAGTCAACAGTAAAAAAGACTAGATTGGAAGAGAAAAAAGCAAGAACATTTTTTCTTCCATTTGAAATAATTGTTAATAGATATAAAATAAACATAGCTTATAATGAAGATGTTGGGCTGCAAGAAAATTTGAGACCCATTATAGATCAATTTGCAATTAACTGGCCTATTTTTAAGCTACTGGATCAAAGGCAATCTGTTTTATTTCTTTATGCGATTCCTATTCTTCATCGGATACGTAATAATTATGACAATGTATCCAGTTTCTTATCTTTTCTTTTAGGGGTTCCAGTCACTGTCGTCTTAAAGAGTAAAATAATATTACGAAGAGTTTATCCTGAATTGGCCTTGAGTGAATCAAGGCTAGGGGTTTCATCTGTTTTAGGAGGGACTTTGGCAGAAACTATTTATAAAGTTCACGTTGGAATTGGGCCAATAGAGGAGAAGAACTTGGATTTATTTGTTGCTAAATCAAAAAATGATATACTGTTAGACGAGCTTTTTCAATGGATATTCGATTGTCAAATTTCTATTGAAAAGGAGCTTGTTGCTATTAATAAATCAAAACAAAGGCCCTCAAATTATTATCTAGGCGTGAATACATTTTTTAACTAAAAAGACACGTATGTATTATAAAATACCGCTTGCTTTTGATAAGATATTCAACAATAAGAACCTGGCGTTATGTTCATTAGGTGAGTCAATAGCACAACAGATACAATTAATCGTAGAAACACGCTATGGCGAGCATCAGGGAGATATGAAATTTGGTTGTGAGATATGGGATTTTGACTTTGAGCTGATGGTACGTACTGAGAATTATGAACAGCGGCTTAAGAAGTCTTTATTGGAGACTATCGTCAAGTACGAGTCTCGTTTAACTGGTATTTATGTAGATATTTCAATTACTGATGAAGAGGTTTATAATAGCCTGATAGGATCTAGAGAAATGAAGAAACATGCATCTATTGTTGTTCATGCTACTGTAAAGGAGACCTCTCAGCCATTTTATTTTAAAACAGACTTTCATTTAAATCCGATTGTATCTGTGTAAGCTTATTAAAAGATCACCTGCATGATAGTTTCGTGGCTGTCGAAAAAATATAATTTATGAAAAACAACGACCTTTTATTACCAATTGTAGTATTAGTTGTGGCAGTGGTTGCTGCTATCGTATTGTTTTTTGTTGTAAAAAAAGATCAGATAATTAGTCCAAAGAAGACAATTCTTGTCATCTTGTTAGGAGCACTTATACTAGCTGTCCCGTCTACATTAATTTTTGTTGGATTGCCATATATGCCTACTTTATATCTGCTCTGTGCAGCCTATAACTTACTAATGGGCTGGGCTTATGTAGCCTATTATCCCAATATGCTTATTACTCCAGGCCAACATCAAAGGTGGGTACAATTGCTCATCTTGCTGCTTACAACTTTAATTGGAGGTGCCTTATTTGTCATTATTTTTCATTTTCTGTCCGATATAGATTATGGTTGGATGGTAGGGTCTCCTATATCATTTGCCTTTATTCCACTTTTTTTTAGCTATACGTTTGATGCCTTACTTTCTATACCGATGGAGATTTATAAAGTCTGGCATTATAATGAGGGGGTAGAAACCCATTGGTTCGATGACCATTTTACTGGCATGCTTGTTTTTGAAGTAGAGTTGTATAAAAATCAGGGTGATTTAACGCTTACCAGAGTAAAAGCCAAAGCTCCCAATACAATAATTTTTAAAGATTGGTTTCAGCGATTTCTGGATGATTTTAACAAAAAATACCCTCAAAGTCCTGTTGAATGTGTCAGTTATGGTAACGAGTCTTTTGGATGGGTTTTTTATGTGAAGCCCAAGTTTTGGCCTGTAAGACGTTACATAGATTTTGAAAAAACAATTTATGAGAATGAGGTTGATGACAGAAGTGTAATTGTTGCTAAACGTGTAGTAGAAGACCATTTTGTTCAACCAGAGGCTTACCAAAACTCAGAAAAGCTGGAAGAACCTGTAGAAGTAGTAGGTGGTGGTGATATAGATGGAACAAAGCCAGAAGATGACTCAAAGCTTGAAAAAGAGGCTCCTCAAAATGAGCCCTCTATAGCCGAACAAAAAGGTAACGAATTGGTTAATCAAGGAAGCAGTAAAGTACAAGAAGCTGCTCGGAAGCTGTTCTCAGATCGGATACCGAAAATTTAAAATTTAAATCGTATCGAAAATGATTTTACAGAAAAAATATTTGCCAATCAACTGGACAGGCAGTATGAAATTTAGTGAAGCTCATTTTATAGAAAACGAGCACAGTATTTACGATGCAATTAGAGATGCTGCTTCCATACCAATTAATACATACAATTATGGTGTTTTACCGCCTTTTGTAGGACAAAATGAATCTCTAGATATACAAATTAGCCAACGTTCTGATCAGTTTGTTCAAGTGGCAGTCAATGGCTTAAATGCAATTACTGCAGGTGGTATGAGGATTTTTATTAATCCTAAGAATGAAAGTGAGCATATATCATATACGCACTCTTTTGTAGTCTCAGAAGAGGATACTGAACAAGTATTTGATGTCGTATTGAGAGTGATTTCTGAAGAACGGGTGCCTGTCGGTGAGCCTGATCCAGAGGAAATGCCACCACGAATTCCATATGTGAGACCCAAATATTTGCTTAATGTACTGCCAACTAACAAAGAAGCGCTAGATGGTGCTGGACATCTTGTCATTGGAAGAATTATCCAGCAACGAGATCAATTTCTAATAGATGAAAACTACATACCTCCTTGTACAGTAATTCTTAGTCATCGGATGTTGTTACGGGCTTACAAGCATTTTGGAGATATATTAAGCTCGCTACAAGGTGAAGCACTAAAAGTGATTGCTAAAATACATCTTCGGAATCAGCATGCTAGCTTATCTCGTACGATTGAATCTTTATGCCGCGAATTGCTAAACTATATAGCTGATATCCAATTTGAATATCAAAATATGGTCAAACAACAGCCACCAATAGTCATGATAGGTTATTTCTCTACGCTGGCGAATCGGTTGTTAGTTCTTATCAATTGCTTTAGTACAGTGGAGAAGGAGGAAGTGCTCAACTATTTTTATCAATGGATAGATGTGACTCCTGGTGGATTCGGGAAAATTTTAACAAAATGTGCAGGTATCATGTATGAGCACCAAAATATGAATGAAAGTATTGAGCCTGTCTATCAATTTTTAGATATGCTTGAGGCGATATGGAAACGGTTGGGCACATTAGAATATATTGGTCAACGTAGAGATAATATTGTGATCACTGCTGAGCAAGCTCAAACGAGAAATAGTGCAGTTAGCGGTGGTAGGCAAGCATGGAAAACGATTGATTAGAAGTAATGTATAAGCAATGATATAGGGTTTTTGCAATATCATGTTTTGACATTTTTTATTCGTTTGGGTACGATAAGATGTAGGATTATGAAACCATTAAATGCTCCTGAAATTAGTAGGCGGACCTTGATGTTTGCGTTCAATTTCGCCTTTCTTCTACTCGTATGCATATTATGTATGTATACGTATTTCAGTATTGCGGAGGCAGAGGGGATATTGCTAGTTCGGGAGGCAAATAAATATGACCAATTGGCTGTAAAATACGAGTCTCTTTCAGGCCAGGTAGATTCCATGTATTTACATATGGAATTGCTTAACAGCGATAGAGTTACTAATAACTTAGAACTTCAGCGTTTGATTAGTAATGAAAAAGAGAACCTGAGTAAGACAATGCTTAGTGGTGTGGGTGATACCACAGTTAATTTTACTGCTTATAAAAATCTGAGCAAAAAGATCAATAATATCCTGAATATAAAAGATTCAATTAGGCTTGTAAGTATTGATGAAGAAGCATTACGCGCTGATTTAATGACATGCATTACTAATAATCAGCAATTAAAGAAGAAACTGCAAGCACCACCATCTGCTGATGAAACACTATCACAATGAAGTCGAAACTAAGTGCTAGAGAAATAAATATTTATTTCATATACCTACTGCTTATTCTGTTAGGTAGTGTATGGGGCATTTCTTGGCTCATTTTTAGAAATTATAATACCAATGACGAAACAATACGAGCACTTGTTTATAAAAAAGCAGCACAAGAAAGGATTTTTTTAAAGAAACAGAAAGAAGCTTTGTCATTGATCGATACTGCATACAAGGCCATTAAGGTGTTTAATCCTGCGTTAAATGCTGTTTATGCGGATAACGATATCAAAAACCAGCTCACAAATATTAGGGCTTATTATAGCGGAAATGAAGGTGATGCTCATTATAAAATATTTAGCCAAACAGCAGACTTCTATATGATGTTGCTATATGATAAGAAAATTCTGCAGAAAAAACAGAGCAATGTTATTCTTTTCAAAAACCAATTGCAGAAGTGCCAGATAGGATTTAAGGAAAGTCAAAATAAAATGAATTTGAAAGCTGCTCTTCAACAAGGTGTCGATAAAAATACTCCTCAATGAAAACGGTAAGACTGATTCTAATCATGATATTCATTGTGATATTCACAGGATTAGTGATATATACAATAGAGTCTATATTTCCTAAACGAATAGTTTTAGCACATATAAGTACTATTACAGTTGCTGTCAATACACCTTTCACTTTTACTGATAGTACTAAAATGGCACGATCTCGACTTTGGCTCTTTGGCGATGGGACCAAGTCAACTCGTAGATACGGGTCTCATGTTTATAAAAAAGCGGGGCAATATCTCATTAAGCTCATAGTTGATGATCAATTGACTCAAATGATGCAAATTAATGTGCATGACGAAACTGCTGTTGCTGTACAAAATGACCCTATAACAATTGATGGACCTATGTCAGGCTTTCAAGGGGAGTATCTCTTTTTTACTGCACAAGGACATGATATGCATTGGAGGTGGAATTTGGGCGAAACTCCTGGTGTAGATTCCCGTGAAGAAAAGGTGATATATAAATATAATGAGCCAGGTAGTTATACGATTCGGCTGATGTCTGAGAATAGTAAATATCCCTCTGTTTTTGTAGTAAAGATATTGCCATCCTATAAAGAAATAGACTCTACAGATATCGCTGGTGTCCTTAATGCAGTAAATAATGATATCCGAATTCACCTGCAACGAATTGCTCGTGGGCAAGATTTTAATGATAATTACTACTACTTAGTGAACAAGTATTTGTGTAAAGATGAACATGTTCCTGTAAGTGTTGATGGGAAAAAAATAAATGATTTCTTTTCCTATTGTATGGGGTTGAGACTAGACAATGGAACTACTATTGGATATGTAAATAGTGATCAAAGAACAGTAGACACAACTACTTGTGTTGTGCATATCGATGTAAAACAACATCAATGATTGAGATATGAAGACAAGAGCCTATTGGATTATTGTTTTATTATTACTATTAAATGGATGGACTGTATTAGCTCAGATCCCTAATTTAACCAGTGTGCCTGCTGTGCCCACTCTTCCTGCTGCTCCTGCTATATCTACATTACCTCAACCTCCTCCTCGTGGGTCTTCTGTGAAGAAAAAGCCAGCACAAAGTGAGTATCCTAATGTAATTTCTGAGAGTAAAGAAAAACCAGATAAGGAACCATGGGTAGTATATAGCGATCGTGATAATAATATAACATATGTGCAACCAGGAGGGATAAGTAAATTGAAGACGATGGGCTTCATGGAAAGCTTTTATGTGATTAATGAAAATAAGGGCTTTCTGCAGCTAGTAAAATATGATCCAAGTCTCATTGGGGGGAGAATATTTCCCAGACGTATAGGAGATATTAAAAAAGCAAGCTATTATGGCTGGGCTGAAAAGAGCAAATTTCTGCTCGTTAATAGATCTTTCGTTGATTCTGTTACATTATATCCTAAGAAATACCTTACCGTTTTAAAATCGCCACAAGGTATCCTGCAATGTGCTGAATTATTTCATAACGATAGTGTTAAGGTACTCACAAGCCCAAATCAGGCAGCTAAAGTAAAAGGGTATTTGGGCCTGCATCAGTACGTTTACGTTTATAAATACTCTCCTGACAAACGATTTTGTTTGCTTGGGAGAAATGCTCAATTCACTTCAGGAAGTGCTAATGCAGATGTATTAGGTTGGGTATCTACACTATTAGTGCAGGATTGGGGATCTCGTCTTTACTTTAGCCCTCAGGATAGTGCTGGGGTAGATGTACCTTTTTATACGATGGAAAACGCACGGGTAAAAGATAAAATTGATCGTCCAGTTGGTTTAACATGGGAAGACACTTGGGTGGCAGAGCGATCTGCTCCTTGGTGTGCTCAATTGCCTGTAAAAGGTAAAATACAGCAAAATCAGAACACATACATTAAAACAGAGATGCCGGTCACCTTATATGATAAAAGCAAACGAAATGCTTACGGTGTGGACGGAAATATGATCACATATACTGATTTTAAAGATATCGTGAATGATGCCAAGATTTACAATGTTGTGTTTGTTATAGAAGGTAATAATCGGATGGGTAATTTTTTTCCTTACCTATCAAATGTATTGCAAAGCACACAAAATAGTTTCAATGAAATATATCCAGGTGCACACGTGAGTTATGGGATAGTTACCTATACTAATAGGGAGGTGCAAAACTGTAAAACAAATCAAAAAGTAGTAGATGAGCTACCACTGACAACAAAGTATGATGAGATTGTAACGTACTTGCGGTCTTTATCTAGTCGTTTATCACTTTGCAATACACAGGATAATGGGGCATCTGCCATGTATCTTGGTTTGCTTCGAGCTGCCAAATTGCTAAAAAGGCATGAAGATGAAAATAATATTATTGTACTTATAGGGAGTGTAGGTAATGAGAATGAGAATGCTTCAGAAGTCATAGATGAAATAAGTAGTGTAAATGCTCGATTGTTATGCTTTCAAGCCAGAAATATAAATTTTATCACGGCTAATAACTTTGTGTTACAAAGCCAAAATATCCTCATTCAGTCAGCAAAGAATCTAAGCGAAACCAAAAGAAAAAAGCTTGTATCACCACAGGATATAAGAGAACAATCCGTATTAAGAGGAGGGGCTACTAAAAATATGTTTTTTCTAAACTACCCTACAGAAAGTATGGTACAAGGTGGACTTATATTTCCTGAAAAGGGAAAGAATATGGCTGTTCGATTTCTACAAGCAGGTTTAGACAGTTTGATTAGGCAAACTTCTGTAGATAATAATCATATCCTTAGTAAATTATCTAGTGAAATTTTAAATGTAAATTTTCTAAACGAATCATTTAATCCACTCATCAAACAAGATTTTGAGCAAGCAAACCTTAATGAGTTAAGTAATGATGGTATCTGTTTCAAAAGCGATAATTTCATATACACTAAATCTGTAGCAACCCCCATTGAGAATAAAACGTACAAGTTGGTACTCAATACAGATGAATACAATGCTTTATTACAAGAAATGCAAATTCTAGGTGGAACTAATTACAATTTGGAGAAGCGATCTAGTCGAAGAATTTTACACAAGCAGTATGTGAGCAAAACAAAAGAAGCACAAGCAAATTCCAGAAAGAAATTAGCTGTTGCTTATATGCGACTAGCTGACGCTTTAAGTATGATTATAGGATACCCAGTTCAGAATCCTCTATTACAGCTTTATACTGTGGATGATCTAGATGATCGTCAGAAATTAAAAAAAGATGACTTCGTAACCATTATAAAATATATTCAACAGGTTGCCCAAAATATGATAGATGATGCAGAGAAAAATAAATTTCAAAGCAATGGCGTAGACTATTATGTGTTATCAGCTCCGGAGCTCCCGTGAAAATCAATGATAACAGGTATCATTGATACCTGTTACTTTACTCGTTCTACATATTCTCCTGTACGAGTATCTACACGTACTCTATCTCCTTGATTGATAAACAGCGGAACACGTATTTCAACGCCAGTTTCAACAGTGGCCATTTTCTGAGCACCCGATGAGGTATCTCCTTTAACAGCAGGTTCGGTATACGTAATCTCTAATTCCACATTGGAAGGCATCTGTGCCATAATAGGTTCCTCACTTTCAAAAGCAATGATAACACTCATTCCTTCTTTTAAGAACTTAGCAGCATCGCCAAATAAGAATTTCGGAATATTAAATTGCTCGTAGGTATTGTTATCCATGACCACAAAAAAATCACCTTCGTCATATAGATATTGATAGTCATTCGTCTCAACGCGGCATATCTCTACTTCTTCATCTGTACGAAACCGATATTCTACCAGTTTTCCAGATTTTACATTGCGCATACGTGCTTGATAAAATGCTCGAAGATTGCCTGGTGTGCGATGTATAAACTCCTCAACTGTTACCAGGTCACCGTTGAAACGTAAGATGTTACCATTTTTTATTTCTGATGCTTTTGCCATACCTTAAAATAAGAAAATCGTTAATTTTTATTTTGAGCTGCAAAGGTTGACCTTTTTATTTGGTTGTGCAATAGATCTCGGGAAAAACTAGAATCAAAGAATACCCGACTTCCATTAATCCAGGTTTCCAAAATTTGGATTTGACTCAAGTCGGAGCAGTTGTATGGATTTTGATCAACAATAATAAAGTCAGCTACCTTACCTATGCTTAAGCTGCCTTTTGTGTTTTCTTGGTTATCCATTTTAGCACTACCCATCGTGTAAGCATGCAGCGCCTCATCTAAGGAGATTTTTTGATCGATGCCAATAACATCTCCAGCAGCCGATTGTCTCGTAATGGCTGTGGCAATGTTGATGAATGGATTAAGCTCTTTCACTACGGGGCCATCTGTGGAGAGAGCGAGTGTAATATGAGCATCGAGAACAGATCGTATGGGGTAAACTACTTTTAATAATTCATCAGAAAGTGTGTTCTTAAAGTTGTTAGCAAGTTCATAAATGAAAATAGGTTGCATGGCTACAGCTATCTTTAGTTGTTGAAAGATGGGAATGTTTTTTTTCTCTAAAAATCCTAAATGCTCTATTCGGTGATTTAAATGTGGATTGATCTGATTCAACTTTTCGTAGACATTTAAACATAAATCAACTGCTCGATGACCGATTGCGTGTGTAGCTATACGAAATCCGCTCGATACGGCTTCTGATGCTGCCTTTAGAAATAAGTCATCCGATAATCTTAAAACGCCCTGGTCATGATCCGTGTTTTTATAGGGAACATTCAGAGCAGCAGTGGCACTGCTCAAACCCCCATCTGCAAAGAATTTGATAGTTTTGATTTGCAAATGCGCTGATTCGTATAAATCAGGTAATGGAAGTATACAATCGCTTCCATCAGGGATTCTCAAAGGAAATACATTGAATCGCATTTTTAACAACCCCCTTTGATCCAAATCAGTATAAACAGCTAATAGTTCTTGGTCGGCGGCAGGGTCAGTGGCACTGGTAATACCCAGACTCAATAAATAATTTTGTGCTTCGAGTATCATTTTTTGATACTCTTCCCTTGTAAAAGGAGGAATGTGATCCATGATTAGACCTAAAGCTCTTTCGGAAAATATTCCATTAAGCTCTCCATTTGGATGTTTTTCAACTCTGCCCCCGAAGGGAATTTTAGTCTCCTTGTCGACTTTCAATTGATGCATTGCCAGTGAATTAGCAATACCAATATGGGCACAAGTCCGAATAATAAAAACGGGCCTGTCTGGAATCGCCTGATCGAGGTCTTCTTTTGTAGGAAGTCTCTTTTCCTGCAATATTGCTTCATTGATGCCTCTTGCCAGTATCCATTTTGTTCCTGGATTATCCTTTGCAAATTTTTTTAGCTTTTGTTTGCATTCTTCGATGGATTGTGTTCCACGGAGATCAAGCATGAGCGTTCGTAAATGCCCAATTTTCCAAATGTGTATGTGAGCATCATTAAATCCAGGGAGTACAGTCTGATGATGTAAATCAATTTTTTCTGCATCAGGGAATGCATTTTTTAATTGAATGAAATTTCCAATAGCTTTAATTCTTCCATTTACATCAATCACCATCGACTTAGCTTGAGGATGTGCTTGGTCCATGGTGATTATTTGCGCATTGAATATTAGTTTTTCTTTCATGCTTGTGTGATGAAGAAGAGCCCTATTCAAGCATTAATTTGTGCTGAATGGAAGAATAGGGTCCGTCGGTAGCTTTAGATCAACTTTCTTTCCCTCAGCGCATCTTCAATGGCTTGCTCAATCACATCTAATCCTTCATGAAGCTGATCATCCGTGATAACAATGGGCGGCAGAAAACGAATGCAATTGGTGTATAAACCTGCTCGAATAAGTATCAATCCATTAGAAACAGATTTCTTGATCACATCCATTGCCAAATCCATAAAAGGCTCCCTGCTTTCTTGGTCTGTTACAAACTCCATGAGTTGCATGGCGCCAACACCACGTACATCGCCAATACAAGAAAATTTAGTTTTCATATCATGAAGCCTCGAACTGATTATTTCACCTACGTGATTTGCTTTGTTTAAGAACTCAGTAGAGGTTAAAACTTTTAAAGTCTCTTTCGCCCCTGCAATTGCAATTGGGCTACCACCATAAGTACCACCCAAGCCTCCAAAGTGGGGAGCATCCATTATTTCGGCTTTGCCTGTTATTGCACTAATTGGTAAACCTGAGCCTATGGACTTGGCCATGGTTACCATGTCTGGAACTACGCCAGTATGTTCGATCGCTAAAAATTTTCCGGATCTACTGGCTCCGCATTGTACCTCATCTGCGATAAATACGATGCCGTGCTCACTACATACTTGCCTTATTTTCTCTAAAAACTTTTTTGGCATTGGGATAAATCCACCTTCACCTTGAATGGGTTCTATAATAATGGCGGCAACTGCCGAAGGATCTATTTGTGCGACTAGAGCTGTATCAAACCTTTGGATGCAGTGATCAATATATTCTTCTTCTGTTAGGTGAGATGGCTTGCGGTATATGTTGGGTGCTTCTAGTCGGTATATATCCTGCACAAAGGAGCCAAATCCTCTTTTAAATAACCCATATTTTGATGTTAAGCTTAAAGTGAGAAGGGTCCTGCCGTGATAACATCCTTCAAAGCAAATGACCGCATTTCTCTTGGTGTAATATTTAGCGATACCAACTGCATTTTCTACTGCTTCTGAACCTGATGTGGTCAGCATGGTTTTTTTGGGAAATGTACCCGGAGTGAGTGAGTTTAATTGTTCGGCAAGTTCTACATAAGGTTCATAGGTTGTGACCAATGAGCAAGGATGAATATATTCATCCAATTGTTTTTTTACAGCGTGCACTACTTCATCAGGTGAATGACCTAGATTGAGCATTCCAATACCACCAGCAAAATCAATGAGCTGATTTCCGTCTACATCCCATACAAGAGCTCCTTTTGCTTTTTCTACCACTACCTCCGTTGCTTTACCTAGGCCACTAGGAATTGCATTGGCTCTTCTTTCAAGGATTGCTTTACTCTTTGGTCCAGGAATTTCTGTGACTTTTTTAATTTGACTTGATGTGAGTGTATTCATGTTGAAAATTATTGGGTTTAGGTTTGTCTGATAGGGGGTAATACATGAGAATGCTGGCATTGCCGGCTTCTGGGTCGGTCAGGTAATTGAAAATGGGCCTGATCCATACAAAGCCAGCTTTTCTTTGGGCGGATACAGTGGGGTCAGTGAGCTCATCATTTTTTAGCTTCTCACAATATTCTTCGATTGATAATTGATTTCTGAATTTTCCATAACCAATAGTCATTCCCACTGTAATTTGGCCTTTTATCTCAAGCATTTTGCACATTTCTTGTCGGGCCTTGTATAATTCTTTAGACAGCCCTTTTCCACGATACAATGGAAGTACCCCCATGTCTATTCCGTACATCCAATCACCATCTTTTTCATGTGATTTTGTTAGCCAGAGATTATCAGTAGCTTCTAAGAATGTGTGGTCATGTGTTGGAAAGTGACAAAGAAATGTACTGGTGGTAGCTATGATGTTTTTCTTTTGATCTTCAATGACAAATTGCCCTTGCTGAAATAGCTTGATATGATTTTCAAAGTGATGCTTTTTGAGTATTTCTCCCCCTGAAAGTGTGGGATAACACTGTGATTGCACATATTCCATCTGTGCTGTATCCTGAACCTCGGCATTTCGAAGCACAAATTCTTCGTTTAGTATTTTTTGATTGATGAGCATGGATGCTTATTTAAATAAACCCAAAGATTAAATATAAAATAGATGATAATGCGTAGATGATGAGTTGTGGAGTGAATTGTGAAATGGCATGAGATATCATATTGGTTTGTGTAGACTGGGCTGTAAGCACTCGATTGTCTGAAAAAAAGCAGGCCGCAGCTCCCCATACAGTAGCACTTACTAAGGCCCCTTGTGTTAGCCATATATTAGCCTCAACCGAAATAGCTAAAGTAGATACCACAGGAACTAAAACCGCATATACGCCCCAGTTAGATCCGGTTGAAAAGCTAATGAAACCAACGAACATAAAAATGATCATGGGCAAGAATTTTTTTGACAGGATACTTTTTAGAGCATCCTCGATAAATGTATTGAATCCCAGTTTGCTCTGTATATCTTTTAATAGGTAAGCCATGGTCAATACAGCCAGAACGAACACAATGGTTTCAAGGCCTTTAACAAAATTGTTTGAAACCTGGTCAAGTGACATGGCTCCTGTAGCCCAGTTTAATACATATGTAAATGTTACAGCAATCATGATGCCTCTTAATGCATCAATGTTACTATGAAAGTTGTGGATCGTTAATGTACGCCAGTCTTTGACTTGGAAGATGGTGAAAAAAATTAAGACGAGTAATGGAAGTACAAAATGATAGATCTTCCCTTTTTTATTTCCAATATTTTGGTGATCATTTGTGAAGAAGGGTTTAATATCATTGTCCTGCACTCGTTCTTCTGCGATTCTTATTTTGCCAAAATTAGGCACAAATTCATGTACTACGAGGAATCCAAAAAACAAAGAAATCCAAGCCGAAAAGTTGTAGGGTATCGTATATATAAATGCATGAATAGGATTGTTTACATCTACTACATTGGCATTAATTAATTGAGTGCCGTAAAATATGGTCCATGTAGATATTGGAATAATGACGGTAATGGGAACGCATACCAAACTTATCACGTAAGCAAGCTTTTCTCTAGAGATCTGAAACTGATCTGTGATGTTTCTCATGGTATTTCCAACGGCTAAAGCATTTAGATAGTCATCCAGAAAGAAGACAAAACCTAGCCAGTAGGTCATGATTAAAGACTGTTTTTTTGTTTTTATAAATCGACGGCTGTATGCACCAATGGTCTCTAATCCGCCGGATGATATTATTAACTGGATAAATGAACCATAGAGTATGCAAACTAAAATCACCCAAATTAGCTCGCTATTGGGGTTCTTTGCAATAATTTGTTTGAGGCCATGAATGAAGTTTTCAGGAAAAGACCCTAGTTCGGGTTTGGAAAAGGCTAATAGTGCATAGCCTACTACGCAGCCTATAATAAGGGGCTCCAATGCTTTTTGTGTAATGATAGCCAGTATTAAAACAGTGATGGCTGGAACAAGAGAGTATAATTCCATAAATTTCAAGCCCCCAAAACTATGTTAATTATATTATTTATGTGTTATTTTTTTTTACTTATATAAAATATTGAATAGTGAAATGATTTAATAATGATTGTTTTTTTGTAAAAATGAAATATGTAATTGAGAATGAAAAACAAAGGGTAGATGGCGTACCCAACATACTCAGAAGCTAAAAGCTCAAGGGGGATGAAATGAGAGAGTTTATTGAGAGTAGTTCAAATTCTATTTAGAATTGAACCACTCTCAATAAGAGGGGGATTGATTTTTACGCTATCCTTTATAAGAAAGCTTCTTTTCTTATAAAGGATAGCGGGTTGTATTTTAAATATCAAGCTATTTTTTCAACTACTACAGCTGTTCCATAAGCTAATACCTCAGTTAAGCCAGCCATAACTTCGTTTGCATCGTAGCGCATACTGATGATTGCGTTGGCTCCTATTTCTTCGGCATGTTCAATCATCAGATTTAAAGCCTCCTCTCTAGCTTTTTCACACAATTGAGTATAAATGGCACTTCTTCCTCCAAATAGTGTCATGAACCCGCCTGCTAAATTACCGACAATGCTTCTGGAGCGAACAGTAATTCCACGAACTAACCCTAGCTGTTTAGTAATTTTGTATCCTTCAAGTGAGGTGCTTGTTGTGATGAGTGTTGTAGTTTTCATAATTACAATTTTAGAGTATAGCTAGAACTAAAAATGGGATTTCTTTAATTGAAGAAATCCCATTTTTAGTACCTAGGGCGGGAATCGAACCCGCACTCGCTTTAAGGCGAACAGGATTTTAAGTCCTGCGTGTCTACCAGTTCCACCACCTAGGCAGGTGTGTTTTTAAATTTAAATCCCCTCCTGGTAGGGAGGGGATTTAGAGCGAAAGACGAGATTCGAACTCGCGACCCCGACCTTGGCAAGGTCGTGCTCTACCAACTGAGCTACTTTCGCGTTTTTGTGTCTGCAAATATAGACAGAAAAGCACTTTTGTCAAGTGATTTTTTAATTTTTTATTGAACATATAGTTTAGGTTCTGAAAAACAGATAGATACAATATAGATT
Organism: uncultured Pedobacter sp.; assembly: GCA_938008555.1. Classification (GTDB taxonomy): domain Bacteria; phylum Bacteroidota; class Bacteroidia; order Sphingobacteriales; family Sphingobacteriaceae; genus Daejeonella. Next base: position 22,596 of record CALLKE010000030.1, on the reverse strand, counting down.
AGGGGATAGATTTAAAGGTTAAGTTATTTTTCTTGAAACACTACGCTTAGTACTGAGCGCTGAAAATGTGAATAAGTGTAGATGATAGGTATAATGATGCCTTAGAAGTTTAGAATAATGTAATTGACAAGACTGTAGTTGTAGAGAATTTAATTCATGATTGGTATCTAGTTTATCATTCCTTACCTTTGCCGAGCTTTAGGTTCCTCCTATTGGGATTAAAAGGGAATATGGTATAAACCCATAACTGTCCCGCAACTGTAAAACCGTTAATAATCCATGTTCATTTTTGTGCTACTGTTTCAAATTACGATTGAAGTTGGAAGGTCAAACAAGGAAGGTTGAGTCAGAATACCTGCCAAAGTGTAAACAATCATAGCTTTCGAGGATTGAAGCTTGTATGAAGATGCCTTTGCATATTCTCATTTTCATCCTTTATTGATTATGAAAACGCATTCTTCATGATTCGAGCAACAAAAAAGCATCTTGGTGTAATTACTCTACTTCTACCGGTTTTGATCTCGAATAATTCCTTTGCTCAAGAATCTAATTCATTATCTGAAGTGGTAGTTACAGCAAGTCGATACCCTCAAAAGCTATCTGATATTGGTAAAGTAGTTCGGGTAATCACTGCTGAGATGCTAGTCACAAGCCAAGGGCGTACATTGCCCGAAGTATTAAATAATGTTGCTGGTTTAACTATTGGCGGTAATGGAAATAATCTAACTGAATTGAGGAGCATTTTTCTACGGGGAGCATCTGCTGGTAATACCCTTATTTTGATAGATGGAATGCCAGTCAATGATGCATCAGGTATTACAGGCGAGTATGATATTTCGGCTATTCCGATTGATATAATTGAACGTGTGGAAATATTAAAGGGTGGAAATTCTACTTTATATGGTTCTGATGCAGTGGCTGGGGTCATTAATATTATTACACAAAAAGGTTATCAGAAGAAGCCTGATGCAGAAGTTCTAGTAACAGGTGGAAGTTATGGCACATTTAAGCAAACAATAGCATTTAATGGACAAGTAAAAAGAACTTCTTTTGCACTTAATGCGTCTAATTTGGTGGCTGATGGACTTTCTTCTGCAGCGCCTAGAAACGGTGAAACAAATTTTGAGAAAGATGGACTTAAACAACGGGCTTTGGGTTTCAGTGTAAATAGGCAGATAAATAATCGATTAACTCTTCGTGGCAATATTCTATTAAATAGTAATCAAACTGATTTTGATAAAGGGGCTTACCAGGATGCAGTTGGATATACCTTTTTTAAGACAATGCAGTTGGGGGGATTGGGTGCATATTGGGCTCTTTTGAAAGGAGGATTGAGTGTCAACCTCAATCAAAACAATGGGACCAGTCACTGGGATTATAATGGGGCTATTATGACTAACAATAGTCAAATAAGTAATCTAGAGGCTATGTTCAATTATGAATTGACCAGTTGGATGAACTTGACGAGCGGATTGAATTATAAACATTCGGCAACGCAGCAAGTGAATTCATTTTCCCCTCTCTTAGATGTAAACAGTACAATCACAAGTGCATTTACTTCTTTGTTCTTTAAAACCAATACAGGTTTTCGATCTGAAATAGGGGCTAGATATAATAAGCACACCCAATATGGGTCGAATTTTACCTATACGATTAATCCATCGTATTTGTTTACAAATCGGTGTAGGATATTTTTTAATTTATCTTCAGCCTATCGAACTCCGTCATTGTATCAGCTATTTTCGCATGAATCTGGGAACCCAGTTTTGAAGCCCGAACTGTCAACAACATTTGAGACTGGATTTGATTTAATCGTTTCTCCTGAAAAGGTGAATCTCAATTTCTCTTACTTCGATCGCCAGATTAGTAACGTAATTGGGTACACTCAGCTATCATTAGCTAAATCGAGTTATATCAATGCAAGCAAACAAAAAGATCGAGGCTTTGAATTAGAGCTACGTGTAAAAGTAAATCAATCGATGCGTATCAATGCTTTCTATGCATATGTAACAGGGAAACTCTTTAATCTCGATCATACATCTTCTAATAATTTATATCGACGTCCTAAAAATAGTTGTGGGGCTGATCTTGCATTTGCTATTAGTAAAAAAATAGACCTCAACTTAATCTATAAATTTGTTGGTGAGCGTAATGATGTTTATTATGACGATACGTTTAGATCAATCAACCAAACTTTAGGTGCTTACCATATTGTAGATACATATGTGCAGTATAAGCCTCAAGCCAAAGTGACTTTATTTGCTGATATCAAAAATATCTTTAGCGAGAACTATATCGATGCTGTTGGATATACTACTAAGGGGGTTAATTTTAACGTAGGGGTTCAAATAGCGTTCAAGTAAAATCATTATTTAGATTTCATCACTTCTTAAAAAAGAGGGCTTTATCAACTATATAGCTAGGGCTGGGTATTGCTTTTTAATGAAATAAAATCCACCAAAAAGAGCAAAGCCATAAATCACATCACCAATAAGCATATTTCTCAAAAAAGGCAACGCCATTATATATGATGTAACTATTCCTGTTAAGTTATGAGGATATAAACTTGATGGATATAGGTAAGCAAAATTGGTTATTAGGTAAAAAATAAATGTGCCAGTAATTGAAGATAAAACAACGCTTGTGGGATTGATATGATTACGAATAAGCATACCGCATGCTATCATGGCAGCAAACCCCATGTAAACCGTTGGTTCAAATCCATCACCAATAAACAAATCAGCTATTCCCATTGCAATCAAGGGCATCGCAAATGCGAATCGCTTATCCTCGAACTGTGAGCCAGCAAAAATAGCTAGTGCACCAATAGCTGTGAAGTTCCAGCAGTGAGGAATAAATAGGGGCAGAGCTCTAGTGCATGCTGCGAATAATATTAGTAAGCTGAGTACAATGAAGCGGGGTGATTTTATTTGTTCGATCATGTCACAAAGGTACTTTTTTTTCTTACTTGTTGATTCGCTTCACTGGCGACCTGAAAATGCATCTATTTGGCTATTTTGATTACAAAATAAAATTTGTTTATTGATGATATGTTGTTTGATACCAATTGATTGCATTTATTTATTAATGTGATACTTTATGTTTTTTAAATGTATAATTAAGGTATGTTGAAATGTGGCAAAATAAAATTTTGTTTATAATTTAATTGATTGTATACAAGTAGTTTATGTTAACTATATACATTAAAACTAGATGCTTTCAAACCGACCATAGGCTTTGTTGAAGTCAGTTCGCATTTGGCTAAAACGTTCAGTTACGGTGGCGATAAATTCATTGTCAATCAATCTGAAAACACCATTTATTCCTTCAGTGATATTTAACTCGGATAGTTTATAGGTTTGCTCATATACTCCCTTCTCAAATTTGATGATGAATTTTTGATTCATTGAGAAAATGGTGATTTTGCAATCAGGGTGAGGTAGTTCTGCTAGTACTCTCATGCTATAGTTTGAATGATGAATTAAGTTTAAAAGGATAAAATGTATGAAAAGTCTGTGTTTGCACTTTTCAGTGAAAAGATAGGAAAGCCCAGTAAGAGGGGAGTACTCAAATATCTAAATAAGATTTAAGTATTATTCACTATGATACTCTTGGAGGCCAATTGCTTTAGAAATCAATTTTTGGCTGAAGTAGTGAAAGCGGAAAAATAATAATCCAGCTGAGAATAAAAGGCCAAGTGTTAAACCATACCATACGCCCGTTACTCCCAAGTTCAGAATGATACCTAAATAATAGCCACAGGGTAGGCCAACAATCCAATATGCAATGAAAGTAATGACTGTTGGAATATTCACATCGCCTATGCCTCTTAAAATACCTAAACCAACCACTTGTGCACCGTCAAATAGTTGGAAAAATCCAGCAATGATTAATAGTTGTGCGGCAATTCTAATCACAGATGGGTCTGCAGTGTAAATCCACGGTAAATATTCATTTAGGATAATAAAAAAGAGTGCTGCAAGTACCATCAGGCATAACATAATATGGTAGTTGGATATGGCTGATAAACGGAGTTGTTTAAAATCGTTTTTACCATAATTATTTCCTGCGTTGACAGCAGCAGCAGCAGAAACGCCGCTTGCCATCATATAAGTCATAGAGGCTAAGCTAATAGCTACCTGATGAGCGGCTTGCTGTACTGCTCCAAGAGTACCTATAAGGATTGCTGCTCCGCCAAATGCACCTACTTCAAATGTATATTGCATGGCAACAGGGGCTCCAATTTTAAGTATTTTGATGGAACGTAGTTTATCTATATGCTGTAAAGTGAATGATGTTAGATAAGGTCTAAAGTGTTTAGATTTTAGTACAAAAAATAACATAACAATCATCATCAGTATGCGATCTGTTAAGGTCGCTATACCAACTCCAACAACTCCCATTGGTTTGATACCAAACAAGCCTTTGACCAAAATAATTCCAAGAACGATGTTGAGTACATTGCCCCATATTGTGATATTCATCGCTTGTTTGGTAAAGCCTAAACCTTCTGCAAATTGTTTGAAAGCCATAAATATCATCAAAGGGATAATAGAAAAGCTTAGTAAAGCGAGATAGGGTTTGGCCATATGAACAACCTCTGTAGACTGATTTAAATGATCAATGGCCAATAATGAACCAAAGTAGACAAGTATGTAAAGTAATATTCCCGTGATGATATTGATGAGCAGGCTGTTTGCTAGAAGTTTACCACATTCATCATATTGTTTTCTGCCATTTTCTTGTGCAATAAGTGGTGTTAATCCATAAGCGACACCAATACCAGTAACCAATGTAATCAGGAATATGCTGCTTACTAATGCAACAGCAGCTAATGCAATAGTTCCAGCAAAATGACCGACAATGATGCTGTCTGCTGTTTGGACGAGCGTATGACCAAGCTGTGATATCATTACAGGAACGGCTAACTTCAGATTAGCTTGATAATGCGGCTTATATTTTGAATAAATTTTTCTCATTGTGAGCTAAAGGTTACCGAAATATGGGTGTTTATGATTGAATCTAAAATCCGTATTAAACAGCATAGAATATTTTAGAAAAAAGCTTTTAAATGTTGTTTGACTATTCTTGAGGGTTTAATTTCAATCAAACGATAAATACGCCATGTTAATTGCTTAGCCATGGAGACTTAAATATGCTAGTTTCTTCTAAGAAGCCGTAAAGAATATCTCTTTCTCTGTAGCATGTAATTGGATGATGCCAGATAAAACTAGATTAACAAGAATAGAACGTGCACGACGGTGGGAAAGATTTAGTATGGTACTAGATTCTTTAGTTGTGATGCGATTGTTTTTTTCTAGATATGTTAGTAGCTGTAGCTCTTTTTCTTTCGATTCATATTCTGGATATGGGTCTTGTTTATTGCTCTCTTGCTCTAAAACATCTACAACTATTTCATCAGCCAACACACTTTTATCTTTTAATCGAATATAAACCTGCCATGTCTTGTCTTCTGTCAATGCATAATGTGGCTTTAATGTACTTTGTTTAATGTCTACTTGCAAAACTACTTTATCATCAACATATATTTCTTCAAAAATTGGATCTAGGGTAGGTTTACAATATAAATGGGCAGCTCCTAGAATCATAAATTTTTCCTCTTCTTCAGATTTGACACCTACTATTCTGCCATCATTAGCCACGCCAATAAGTAGTTTCCCACCTTTGTTATTAGCAAATGAAACCATTGTTTTGGCTATTTTCTCATAGTTAGTGATAGTTTGTTTGAAATCTAGTGTAACACCCTCACCACCCAGAATTAGTCTATTTAGATTCATGGCCAATTATTTAGTATGCAATAGTATGTGCTTCACCACTGTATAGATTACGAATGTAAACCTCATTCATGACGAAGACACATATTTCGCCCTGATCGTTTACTATTTCAATGGGATAGGCCTTCACAAACTTACCTACTGTGCGTAAAGCATGTTCAGCTTCATCGATTGCTTCGTCACTTAATCTAAGTGTAAAGTGCAAATTTGACCTTCCTGGTTTTAGATATTTAATGTCAGCACTTTTTAACCAAACCCTAGTTTTAAGACCTTTTCTTTTTAGTACTTGATCAAATAGAAGCGCATAAAATGGATCAGAAGCAGCAAATATGGTTCCTCCAAAGATTGATTTATTAAAATTTGTGTTTAAAAGGCTCTTGCCAATTTTAACCTCCACACCTTTAAAATCTTTATGAAATTTTTTAACCCAAATACGTTGAAAAAATAGAGGTGGATATAATCGTATTGCCCACTTGAGTACATTCTCTGAAAACACCATGGCGCCTAATGTAAAAAAAAATATAAGCCTTTTTGTAATTATAATTTTTTAGTTACGTTTTGTTTGATATAAAACATTGTTTTTCAACTAAACTAAGTAGCCTTACCTAACTGATTTTGAGAATAACCTGAACGATTTGTGTTTATTCTCCATCTGTTGACAATCTATGTATACATAAGTTAAATCCTGTAAAACATTAGACATCATGGAATCAGCTAACTCATCACGCAAAATTACTTTATTAATTGTTGTGGCCGCATTAGGCTACTTTGTCGACATCTACGATCTTTTATTGTTTCTGATCATTAAGAATAAAAGTTTGTCTAGCATTGGTGTTTCATCTACAGACATGACCAATGTTGGTTTACGTTTAATGAGTTGGCAGATGGCTGGAATGCTCATTGGTGGAATTTTATGGGGTGTTTTAGGAGATAAAAAAGGTAGACTATCTGTGTTATTTGGTTCAATAATGATGTATTCATTTGCAAATATTGCGAATGGATTTGTACAAGATGTTAATACATACGCTGTTTTGCGGTTTATTGCAGGTGTTGGTTTAGCAGGAGAATTAGGGGCTGGTATTACGTTGATCACTGAAAGTATGAGCAAAGAAACACGTGGGTACGGAACGATGATTGTGGCCGTCGTGGGGTTGACGGGTGCTATTGCTGCTTATTACGTAGGGGCTAACTTTGATTGGCGAATTACATTTTTTATTGGTGGAGTGATGGGGATACTTCTGCTTGGGCTACGGATTGGTGTTTTTGAATCGGGAATGTTCTTTAAGATGAAAGAAGATCGTGTGAGACAAGGGGACTTTGCTATGTTATTTACTGATTCTACACGTTTTAAAAAATATATAAATAGTATTCTAATAGCGGTGCCAGTTTGGTTCGTGATTGGAATTTTGGTAGGTATCGCTCCCGCTTTTGGGGAAGCTCTTGGAATGAAAGAAGCGGTTGATTCCGGTCGAGGAATTATGTTCACTTATATTGGTACTGTTCTGGGAGATCTTATTACAGGGTCATTAAGCCAAATTTTTCGTACGCGGAAAAAAGTGATATTCATTTTTTTAACACTCACCTATGCTGGCATTCTCTTTTTTCTGCTTTCGGATGGCTTATCAGCTGATACGTTTTATGCACTTTGTGTTTACCTCGGGATCGCGACAGGCTATTGGGTCGTGTTTGTAACGATGGCAGCTGAGCAATTTGGTACCAATTTACGCGCAACAGTAACGACTACAGCACCCAATTTTGTTCGTGGATCACTGGTGATTGTTACGTGCTTGTTCGACTATTTCAGACAGCAATATGGTATTGTTAATTCAGGATTGATTCTAGGAAGCTTAACCGTGTTTATTGCATACGTTGCTCTTTGGAATTTGAAGGATACGTTTGGCAAAGATTTAGACTATGTTGAAGCAGATACTACTATTTAATTTTTGGTGGTACTATACAAGAAATGGTCTTAAAAACGTTAAACACTTTATGTTAATGAAAGTAGATGTATGATAACTGTGCACTTTGTGTGGTCTTCCATTTGGAGATTATTGGTATAATTCGTTCCATACATCTGATTAAATATTGATAGTACTAATTTGACCATGATTTTGCCTGTTTCGGAATTGCTTGTTACTGAAGATTTGTTACACTATTTATGGAAGTTTCGTTTATTTCAACAAAGAGGATTAGAAACAACAGACGGACATTCTCTCGATATTATATCAGTAGGTATACATAATAAACACGCAGGTCCGGATTTTGACAACGTGAAGATTAAGATAGACAACACCATTTGGGCGGGTAGTGTCGAAATTCACATACGTTCATCCGACTGGGAACATCATAAGCACCAGTTAGATAAAGCATATGAGAATGTTGTATTGCATGTAGTTTACCAGCATGACAAACAGATAGCCCATGATGACGGAACCATAATACCTGTTTTAGTGCTTCAAAATTTGGTTCCTGATATAATTGCACTGCAGTATCAAAAATTAATGAATGCACAAAATTGGATACCATGCCAGTATCAATTGCCAAAAATTGATGCATTTTATATTGAAACCTGGCTTTCAAGGTTACTGATTGAACGTTTTGAAGAGAGAATTCAATGGATAGATGCACTACTATTAGGAAATAAGGGAAGTTGGAATAATGCATTTTATATTGCTTTAGCTAAAGGCTTTGGATTCAAGACGAATGCACTCCCTTTCGAGCTTCTAGCACGATCTATTCCCCAGCAAATTTTGGCAAAACATAAAAATAATGCCCTGCAAGTGGAGGCATTATTATTTGGCCAAGCTGGGTTTTTAACAGAAGATCTAGTGGATGATTATCCAAATAAACTCAGGATAGAGTATTTGTTTCTTCAGAAAAAATATAGCTTAACTCCTCTGGATCGTCATCTATGGAAGTTTATGCGTTTACGTCCATATAACTTTCCAACCTTACGATTAGCACAATTTGCTGCATTGATGGTGAAGCCTGGTCATTTGTTCTCACAAATTCTAGATGGGCAAAATGTTCAGCAGATCCGAAAGCTTTTTGAAAACTTAGTTGTTCATCCTTACTGGCAAACACACTATCGATTTGATATAAAAGCTGTAAAATATTCGAATGACCTAGGAGATCAGTCTATTATCAATTTATCAATCAATGTTATCTCTATTTTTCTTTTTGCCTATGGTAAGCAAATGGGAGATGAAACTTATATGAATAGAGCCATTGTTCTCTTAGAGAAACTATCTCCAGAAGTGAATCAAACAATTAATCGCTTCAAAGAGATTGGGATTAAGGTAGATCGGGCACACACTTCACAAGCACTATTACAACTTAAAGCACGGTATTGTGATAAAAAGAAATGCTTGCACTGTGGGATTGGAATGAAGTTGTTAAACTACAATCAAATGGAAGATAATAGATTTTGTTATACGATTTAGGCTAGCTTAAATGAGCCGTTTTTAAATATTATCTAGAGTATACAAGATAGGACGAATTGTGAGCTTTAAATTTAAATGTGCCGCTAGATTTTTCGAAATAGCTTATAAGGTGTTTATAAAAAGCGAAGCATTGTTTTGAAATAAAAAGAGTTGAACAAAGTTTATTTTGTTCAACTCTTTTTCGTAGCCCGTAGGGGAATCGAACCCCTGTTTCAAGAATGAAAATCTTGCGTCCTCACCCCTAGACGAACGGGCCATGATATTGATAAAAGTTTTCTTCAAAACTTAGGTAGCGGGGGCCAGACTCGAACTGACGACCTTCGGGTTATGAGCCCGACGAGCTACCAACTGCTCCACCCCGCACTATGACAATTTTTTAAAGCTAAATCACTCTCTGTAACTCATTTCCTAGCTCCTTTTAAATTGGACTGCAAAGATATATTTCGTTTCTTTGTACTCCAAATCTTTTTTAAAAAAAATAGTATGCCACATAAAGCCGGATTCGTGAGTATTGTCGGGAAACCAAATGTCGGAAAGTCTACACTGATGAATGCACTGGTTGGGGAGAAGATGGCAATTATTACGCCTAAAGCACAAACGACGCGGCACCAGATCCTAGGTATTGTTAATGAATTAGATTATCAAATCGTGTTTTCTGATACGCCAGGTGTGATAAAACCAGTGTATGGCATGCAAAAATCAATGATGGATTTTGTAAATGGGTCATTGGTTGATGCAGATGTTGTACTGTTTGTAACCGATATTAACGAGAAGTATGATGAACATGATGTGGTTGAAAAACTTAAAAAAACAGAATCACCCGTTGTTGTCGTAATCAACAAGATTGATAAATCGTCTGAAGAGCTCGTCAAAGAAAAGGTCCACTATTGGGAGAATCTCTTGAATCCAGCGGCTATTTTCGCTACATCGGCATTGCACGATCACAATGTATCGGCAGTGATGCAATTTGTTTTAGATCACCTACCTGAGCATCCAGCATATTATGATAAAGACATATTAACAGATCGATCGGAGCGGTTTTTTGTGTCGGAGATTATTCGTGAAAAGGTTTTCAAATTGTATGAAAAAGAGATTCCATACAGTACCGAGGTTGTTATTACAGCGTTTAAAGATGAGCCGTCAATTGTGCGTATTAGCGCTGAAGTGATTGTTGAGCGTGATTCTCAGAAAAATATCATTATTGGAAAAGGTGGCGCAATGTTGAAAAAAGTTGGAACGTACGCTCGTAAGGACATGGAAGAGTTTTTACAGAAAAAAGTGTTTCTGGAAATATTTGTAAAAGTGATTGCCGACTGGCGTAATTCTAAAAACTATCTCAAGAGATTTGGCTACGAAGGCTAAAACTTCATCTCAAACCCTTTCCGAAAGAGTAGGTTTAATTATATATCAAGGATTAATTAATATCAAATACCGAGTGTGATTTGCTCGGTGTCTAAATACAAAAACATGAGTAACATAGTAGCGATAGTAGGTCGGCCGAATGTAGGAAAATCAACTCTATATAATAGGTTAACAGAAACCCGTAAAGCAATTGTGGATGATTATAGCGGTGTAACCAGAGATCGTCATTATGGTGTAGCTGAGTGGATAGGTAAAAAATTTACAGTAATTGATACAGGAGGATATGTTGCTCATTCGGAGGATGTATTTGAAGCGGCGATACGTGAACAAGTAGTGATTGCTATTGAGGAAGCAACGGTGATTTTGTTTATGCTGGATGTAACTACAGGTATTACTGATTTGGATGATGATATTGCCAAACTACTTCGTCGTAGTAAGAAACCTGTTTTTGTAGTGGTAAACAAGGTTGATAATAACCAACGATTAAATGATACCAGTGTGTTTTATAGTCTAGGTTTGGGCGATTTATACTCTATTTCATCGATGACGGGATCAGGTACCGGAGAGCTACTTGATGAAGTGATTAAACATTTCGAAGAGGAAGTGGAAGAACAGCATACACTTCCAAAATACGCGATTATTGGCCGGCCGAATGTTGGAAAATCATCCTTAATTAATGCCCTCATTGGTAGAGAACGAAATATTGTAACACCAATAGCAGGTACTACACGTGATTCTATTCATATTCATTACAAGCAATATGGGCAGGAGTTTATGCTGATTGATACTGCCGGATTACGAAAGAAAACTAAAGTAAAAGAGAATATTGAGTTTTATTCTGTGATGCGCACAATCAAAGCATTGGAAGAAGCTGATGTTGTTATCTTGATGATTGATGCGACAGAGGGATTAGAATCTCAAGATGTTAATATTTTTCACTTGGCTGAAAAAAATAAAAAAGGGGTTGTTGTTCTAGTGAATAAATGGGATCTGATTGAAAAAGATCATAAAACAACGAAAGCTTTTGAAGAACAAATTCGACATAAAATAGCTCCATTTACCGACGTACCAATTGTATTTACTTCGGTAATAGAAAAACAGCGCATTCTAAAAGGTATTGAGGTAGCAGCCCATGTTTTTGAGAATAAGCTTAAAAAAATTCCAACATCAAAGTTGAATGATGTTATGTTGCCCATTATTGAGAGCTATCCGCCTCCGGCTACCAAGGGGAAATATGTGAAGATCAAATATGTGACACAAATTAATGGAACATCGCCCATGTTTGCTTTTTTTTGTAATCTTCCTCAATACGTTAAGGAGCCTTATAAGCGTTTCATTGAAAATAAGCTTCGTGAGAATTTTGATTTTAGCGGGGTTCCCATTCAGATTTATTTCAGACAAAAATAAAAGGGTGTTGCGTATTGATATGTACGAGCTGAGATACCTAATACACAGGATACAATACTTAGAAAAATGAAGATCGTTGAACATATATCAAATGCAAAAGGGAAAACATTATTCTCATTTGAATTACTACCTCCTGTTAAAGGACAAAGTATTCAAGATGTATATGATTCGATAGATCCATTGATGGAATTTAAACCTCCATTTATCGATGTGACTTACCATCGCGAGGATTATATTTATAAGGAACATACGAGCGGTTTGTTGGAAAAAGTCTCTTATCGAAAGCGTCCTGGTACAGTGGCTATTTGTGCAGCTATTATGAATCGGTATAAGGTTGATGCTGTTCCTCATTTAATATGTGGAGGTTTTACAAAGGAGGAGACCGAAAACGCTTTGATTGATCTTCAGTTTTTAGGTATTGATAATGTACTTGTTTTACGTGGAGATGCGCGTAAAGCAGATGCTGGCTTCATTCCAACACCGAATGGGCATACATATGCGAGTGATTTGCTGAAGCAGGTAACTAGTATGAATAAGGGTATGTACTTACATGAGGATCATGATAAAGCTTACAAAACCAATTTTTGTATTGGAATCGCAGGCTATCCTGAAAAACATTTTGAGGCCCCGAATCTAAGTGTCGACTTCAAGTTTTTGAAAAGAAAAGTAGATTTAGGAGCAGAATTTATCGTAACACAAATGTTTTTCGATAATACGAAGTATAAAGCATTTGTAGATAAGTGTCGTGAAAATGGTATTACGGTTCCCATTATTCCTGGTTTAAAACCGATTACATCATCTAAGCAGATCATTAGTTTACCTAAAATATTTCATATTGATATTCCAGAAGAGTTAAGTGAGGCAGTATCAGCTTGTAAATCTGAGAAGGAAGTAAAAGAGGTGGGAGTCGAATGGATGATTAATCAATGCAAAGACTTAATCAAATTAAATGCTCCTGTCTTACATTTTTATACTATGAGTAATCCTGGACCAACGAAGAAAATCGCTCAAGCGATTTTTTAATAGTTCAGTCCCCATATCAGACCAAAAAACCATGTTCTCAATTGATAGTAATATGGATTACTTACTGAATAATTCGCATTGTAGTAAACACCACTTTCGTTGCTTGTATTTAATGCATTAGTTAGGGAAAGGAAGCACGTGAATGCTGTTTTATTGAATTGAAGGCGCTTGCTTATGTTAATATCAATTCTACTATAATTGCCATTTTGCTGACTATATAAATTAGTGCTGAATGTTGGGGTGAAAAAATTTGTTTGGGTATCGAATGTGGAACTTGTGATGGGCGTATAATAATCTCCTGGCCTTGCAATGTATACGATGGATGATGAGAAGAGCCTTGGATTGTTATAATCCAGAGAAGCCTTGACAAAGAAATTAAACTTTTTACTGCCACTATAATCTCCTCCATTTACTTTGATTATTTGATTTAAATAGGTGTTCGAAAAAGTAATCTTCAGATACTTTTTTAGATACTGTTCCCACGAAAATTCGGCACCCCATGTTCTTGTTCTACTGATCGTATCCAGAGGTGGATTGGTCAACTCCAATCCAGTTTCATTTGTGAAAAATGATGCAACCTTGAGTAGTGTTTTTTGATGCTTATAGATATACTCCAATGCAACTTGATCACTTTTTAGCAAGCTATATTGTTCATTATAGAAGTCGGGTACTGAATAACTATTATATCTACCACCACTTAATGACAATGAGTGGTTTTTGTTTATTAAATATTTTAATCCCAGCTGGGAACTTAAATAGGAACTTTGTGTTCCGATGGGCACATTCGTTCTAAGCCCAGAAAAAAGGTTCCATTTATTATTTAGATCCCAGCTGTAATACAAGTATGCTTCTAGGTTAGCGTTATTGCTATGAGTTGTTTGTTGGTAACTAGGGGAGTTGGGAGATTGAGCATAAAAGTAAGTAGGCGTTGTGTCATCGAATATACTTGATTGATAATCGTAGGATACGCCAGTTTGTAAAGTGATATTATTTGAAATGAACTGCTTGTAATTTGCCGAAGCATAGCCCTGGGTAATTTTTTCATTAGAGACAATATTGCCGAATGAAAAACCCCTTTTTGAGTTATCGAATCCAGTATTAATGCTGAAAACACCATTGTCGGTGTAGCACACTAAATTGTTGACTGAGAAAAAACGATTTTTATTGGATGTTGATTCCCCTACGTATGTATAGGCCTCTGTTCCTGCATCATAATTCTCAGTGATGAAATAATTAAATGAATTGAATTCTACTCTCTTGGATAGTTTTGCATGATAATTGAGGCCTGCATCTTTCATTCCAAACTCGTTTAAGTTTGCTACACTAGCCTGATTGACCTGGATAAAAGGTCCAGAGAATTGATAATTACTAAATAATTGTACAAATGAGTTTTGTTTGATCTTTTGAGATAAGAAAAAGCCAAGACTTGCCAATGTTGTAGAGAATTGTATTTGATTGTTAGGTAATTCATTTAAGGTCGTTATATCTACTAAACCCGAACTTGTATTGCCATAAATTAATGGGGGATTACTTGCGTATGCATATTCGCTACCTACTACTTCTGTATTGAAAATGCTAAAATTTCCTATTTTATTGATTTGTGTATTTCTGACAGGCTGATAGATCGGCACACCATTCAAGACTACTCGTGTCCGATCGATTGAACTTCCTCTAAAGGACGGATTTGCAGATTCGTCTGTGGTTGTTGAGGAAGGAAGAAATGAAATTGCTTTTAAGGGATCTCCCTGTGATGCAGGATTAAGGTATATACCCAATTTAGTTAGTTGGACAGCAGAAAACTCTTCAGATATTGGATTTCTGGCTGTGATGATGACCTCTGCCAAGGAGTAGCCTTTACCTTTTAGGATAATAGTTAATAATGAATCTCCTAGAGGTAGTGTGGCTAGTGAAATCTTTTTTGTCTTGTACCCAATTGCGGAAACGATCAGTGTGTCATTCATGTTACTGATTGGTAGCTGAAATTTTCCATCTAAATCTGTAGAAGTGCTGAGCTGTGGATTACTTTTCAGAAATGCACTGGCGGCAAATAGAGGCTCATCTCTAGCATCCTTCACAAGCCCACTTAATACCGTTTGTGAAAAAGAAGAAATAGCAAGAAGAAATAAGGAGGCCACTAAAAGAATAGCTTTCATGCAAAATGGAGTTTGGAGAAGTAAGTCATTGAACCTTTTTCATATAAAAAGGCTCAATGACGAGGTTCAGCCTTATTTCCCAACCAATTGGGGAGCTAATTGGTTGATAATATAACTTTGAGGGTATTCCTTTAAGCCTTTTTGATAGTATTGCTTTGCTAAGTCCCATTTACTGTTTTGGATATAATATTTTATTAGCATCTCATATGACTCTTCTTTTCCCCAGGATGGTAAATATTTATTAGGTGTTTTTTGTGCGGGTAAAGAAATTGCTTTGAGCAGATTTTTTTCTACTAGCTTCCCACCACCATATTTTTTGGGTGTGTAGAAATTATTACTCGCAAGCACATAATAGGCTCTCAAGTTATCAGCATCTATTGCAAGTGCATTTTCTAGATCTTTATTTACTTCTTGTGAAAGAAGCATGGCGTCATCCATTTTAAATTGAATAGAAAAGCTTTGAAGCATCGCAAGAAGTGCATAATCTTCCGAATTTTTGTTTTTTATATCCTTCATCAAGCTGAGTCCCTTTTCAGTTTCATTTTCTGCGGCTTTTTTATTGCTCTGCTGGAGGTAGAAGATAGAATTATAATACTGTAAATATCCATGCCAATACAGTATGATATTCTGATTTTTGGCTTTGTAAAGATCATTCAGACTTTTGCCTAGTTTCTCTATTTCATCATTTTTGTGGGATAATATGCTAGCTACAAAAGCCTGGTTCACTTTATTCTGTATGCCTAATAAAAGTGAATCAGGTGGAAGAGATGGTGTTGTTGACTGGACCTGCTGCCCAGGTCTTTGTGAATGGTCAACTTGTTTGGTATTGCCATTACAACTGCTAACAAACAAGGAAATAAAAAGCAATGATCGAATCATGTGATGAGGTTTTTAAAGTTTAAGTAAATAGGTAATTGTATTTTGTCAAAAAAAGAATGAATGCAATCCAAATTGTAAAATGAATATACCATCTATAACTAAACTGATAGCTTGAAAATTGTTCTTGATATAAATCAGCGTATGGCTTTTGTGTGTTTGTATAGTCAAGTTTATTTTTTGTTGCTGCTGCGATTGTAATATCTGAATAAAATGGATTAGACTCTAAAATAAGCTGAACAACAAAAGCATAGTACACATTCCTGATGCCGAAAAAATGAAATAAAAGTGCTACGATAAATAAGACAATCGTTATAAAAGATCCAGAGAAAAGATAAATAAGTCTTTGTTTTTCCAATTTGGGCCACTCAATGGCAACAAAAAAATGAGGATATGGCTTGAATTGAAAACTTATCTTTTGAATATCCAAACCCATTATTTTGGCAGATATGACATGCCCCGATTCGTGAAGGATCATCAGTGTGATCACGAAAATGATGATTTGTAGTATGTCCGTTGGTGTCATCTGCCAAATCTCACTTTGTTAAATAGGTAGTAAAATAAGGCCATCATCGATAATAACCAGGCAATAATGGAAGCGTGAAATCCCTCTCCCCTGAGGACATTCAAAATGGCATTTAAAGGCAGTGTGTTTCCCACTAAATTGATAGTATCGTTTTCAATATGATATAGGGCTTTGCTTGTAAATAGTATGACGAAATAGATTAAGTTGATTAATCCTGTAGATGAATTATGTTTAATGCCTGAGAATGTAATCACTAAGCCCATAAATGAAAACAAGAATAATCCGATAAAAATACCTGAGATAAAGTGGAGTATTTGAGATAGGGTAGTGGAGTAGTCGAATGCTAATTTGGCTGTTACACAAAGAAGTGCAGTAATGAATAGTAATGTGATAATCCGGCTTAGTATCAATCCTGTAAAATGCCATAGGACATTGAATGGTAATTTTCTAAGGTATTTAATTAAGCCACTAGCGTAATATTCTTTCACGACAGGGCCAACGGCAAATAAACCATCGCTTGCTATCGTCATGCCTATAATTCCTGATAGTAGTAATGAGATATAGCCTTTATCCTCTGTGCCCCACAAGTTTCCGAAGACAAAAAAAAGAAATACAGGAAATACAAGGGAAAAAAATACAGCCTGTTTGATTCTCAAAAACATTAAGCACTGATAATATGTCGACTGTCCTATTATTTTAATCATGTTGTCGTATGATGAATGTGAAACAAATAGGCATCTTTTAAATCGACCTGTTGAATAGAAAAGTTGCTAGTAAGTGCATTAATCGTTTTTAAAAGATCTGATTTTTCGTCAAAAAAAATATGGATACGCTCGTCATCGATATAGTATTGCCATCCGTTTAATTTTTTTAGTATATCATCTGTGTTACTGATGATGATTTTTTTGGGTGCGGGCAAAGCTTCCAGTATTTTTTTAGGGCTTTCGGGTGGATGCACTATTTTCCCTTCGTAAATAAATCCAATTTTATTGGCCTGTTTTTCTGCTTTTTTCCAGTCATGTGTAGTAAAAAAGATAGTTCTGCTTTTATTTTTTAGTGTGTTCCAAATGCGTTCGGTAATGGTGGGATCTAAGTTGGCAAAGGGCTCATCTAATATCAACAGATTGGGGTTATGAATGATAGATAGCAGGATGCCTACTCTTTTTCTTTCCCCTTGAGATAATTCTCTGGTAAGTGTTTTCTGGATTTTTTGTATTTCGAATATGTCAAAATATTGTTTCTCAATGTCTTGATATTTCAGTCCATAAATGGACGTAAAATAACGTATCGATTCACAAACCTTTAACATGGGGAATAAAGGTGAGTGATCATAGAGAACACCTACTTGATTGAAATTAGATTTTGGATTCTCGAAAAAGCATACATCCCCTCTATTGGGTTTGATGTCATTCAGAATAATGTCGATGAGCGTAGATTTCCCGGAGCCATTTTCTCCTAATAAAGCAAAAGAATCTTCGGTATCAACGATAAGGCTCACATCCTTCAAAATGGTTTTACCTTTTGTCGTGTAGGTGATATCCGATACGATAATATCTTTCATGATACTTTTTATTAGGACTGGATGGGCTTTCCGATAACCATCACGTTGTTAATTGTTTCAAAAACGCCATCTATTTCTAAAAAGTCATTTACCAAATCATCATTATATCCTCCTAGGATGCATGATCCAAGCTTGATCGATTCGGCAATGAGGCTTAGCATGAGTCCCAGCGCACCCGACTCTTGCATCAAAAAGCGATATCCTCTATCACGGTATTTGATGAATACTCTTTCAATTATTCCTGTGGTGATGATGATGGCAGCGCAATCATTCATATTGATGTATGGTTCAGTCTGAATAAGGTCAGACAGATCGGATACAAAATGCCCTTCCTTCATTTTTTCAAGACAATTTTGGTCGGGGCGGTAATGATACAGGCCAGATGAAATGTGGGAGTTAAATAGGACCATGTAAATTTCCAATGGATACAATCCACCTGCTGCGGGAATATTTCGCATCCCAATATGTCCGACAGAATTAAGTCCCTCAATTTTGTTTTTGTAGGTTACACCGTATGCATTATGCAGTAATAAACTCAGTTCATTTAACGATATTCTATACGCTCTGTCAAAATCTCGAGTGCTTCGTCTTTGGGTGATCACATCAAAAAAATGATTGCTGTGATGAGGTTGTTCATAAATTGACAAATCTATTGTTTCGCGGCCTGGATAACATTTAAAAGGTTGGCTTGATCGTTCGAGTATAAATGGATTGCTAAAAGATGCAATACTTTCACCTAGAACTCGGGTTGAGTGGGTGGTGAGTTTAGAGTTTTCATGATAAAGCATGGCTAGCGAATCCTCGATATTTTTTTTTCCATACATGGATCCGTCTTTATC
This sequence comes from uncultured Pedobacter sp., assembly GCA_938008555.1. Lineage (GTDB taxonomy): Bacteria > Bacteroidota > Bacteroidia > Sphingobacteriales > Sphingobacteriaceae > Daejeonella. The sequence goes on along the minus strand of CALLKE010000030.1, from coordinate 3,611 downwards.
ATCACATTGATCTCTTATTTCGGTCATTCGCATAGGAAACGTTTTTTAAAATATATTATTTACTAGAGCCATTTTTCTTTGTACACAGCATATGCAGTTTTGTTTTTTTAAGGAAATGGATGTGGATACTTGTTCAGTTCATGATACTCAAGCGTTTTATAGCCTAATTTTTTAGGAACGGAGTACAATCTATCACCTCCTAAAAAATAGAAAGGATAAGCTCCTGAAAGCTGTATTAGTTGTGGGATAAAAACTTTGATGCTAAAAAAACCCAACTGCCTAATATCAGGTGTGGTGAGATCTTTGAACAAGACTTGGTATTTCTTAGCCTTCATGATTTTGATAATGTTCCTGATTTCATCTTGATCGTTACGGTTGCTTTTCTCGAATAGATTGATTTTCTTGTTTTCTTTCGCTAAAGTCCATTTTTCAAAAACATGCCATAAGTCGAGCCTCTTTGTATAAAAGATAGAATGGTCTTCAAAGTTTTGAATCAAATTGTAGTCGTTGGAAGGGTTCCAATCCTTTTTTTCTCCTAACAAGTATCTGAAATAAGGAATTGCTTGCCCAATTTCCTGAATGGTTTTTTGCAAAGCCTCGCCACAAGTAGATCTTGTTGAAGCACCGATGGCAATGAACTTGCCATAATCACTTTCGCCGAAGCAGAATCCAAGTACTGTCGGAATCTGAAGATCATACGTGATATCAAAGAAATGCCAATCATACTTTGTTGGAAAATGATCATTGATGTATTGCTGAATTTCTTGCGTGATGACAATTTTGGGAGGAACAAGATTGTGCATCCAGGTTAACACAAAGCTGTCTCGCTCGATGGACTCATATAGACCAGACAGAATGGCTTTATAATAATTGGTATGTGCTGCCAAACCTGTGGAAGTGCTTATGGTTATATTGTTCTCATCTTGGCTAAATGGAAGATAAATAAACTGACCAGGTAGGTACGTTTCTTTGCCACTTGTCAAGTCAAGAGTAGGAAACCAGGTTACTTCAACATCCTCAGTAAATGCATGTATGCCATGCATCCCGTTAAGTTTATTTTTGTATTGCTCTTCATGAAGAAGTGCAAATTCACTAGGATGAATGGCATATTTTGGAAGTGCTTTGTAAGATGATCGGATGCTTTCGTCTAAATTGTAAAACACAGGAGCATAGCGTTCTATTGTCTCACCTATTGTTCCTAAGATTGCATCTTCCCATTTAAAACCACATCCAGAGCTTCGACCACCATAACTTTCACCCGATAGATACAATGTATTGGCAGGCCATATGCCATAGCTGATCATGAGTGGATCTACATTCATCCGAGGTAGTTTGGTCACTTGATAAAGTATACCGATCTCAGATGAAATCATTTTTAATCCACTATTGATCCTAGAAATATTCATATGTGATTATTTCGGTTGAGTTATTTTAAAGTTACTAGTTCAAGCCATGGAGCTGGATGATACGTTAAAGCTGGTTTGCAAACCTCACAAAATGGTTTTCTCAGCAATGTGTGCAGGGTTGTCTTAAGGCTTATTGCATCAAGGCTGATTAACGTTCTCCAGGTCACAGGGAGGCTCCATTCTTGAAAGAATTTCATCACCTCTAGCAATGCTAAATTTGCAATGACTTGATATATCAAGTCAGCGTTTGGCAATATATCTGGTTTAGATGCTAGTTTATGATCTCTTAAATGACGTTCATAGGAATCTAGAAATAGTGGATAGTCATGATTGCTTTTTATTCGGCTGATTAAACAATTGTAACATCCTGTTTCTTTGCCATAAAATAGGGGGCCAATTTTCATCGAAGCACCTTCAATACCTGCAATGTAGAGCCATGGTTTATTGTTTTTTAATGCATGTTTATTGATTAACTCGGCATGGTATGGAGACCATTCATTACTATCAACAATTAAAAAATCGGAATGAATGATCATTTGTTCTATATCATGATCATTCTGTAAGTTGTTGTATGGATAAAGTATGCTTTTTTTAAATGGTTGATTTTTTGCTGTTTGGAATAGTGCTTGAGCAAGTGCTCCACTACCAACGATGGAAAGTATAGAATCGGATACTTGCTTCTTAGTCGATTTATTTTGTCGATGCTCACTCGTATTATTTTGATCTTGTAGCTGCATAGACATATTTACCGACAAGAGCTCATACTCATCTAATATCTTCAGAACATCAATGACTTTGGGTTCGGTGTGTTGTTTGGCTAGTTTAGTTTTAAGTTCTTTCAAAGAAATGGAGGCACTCTTTTGTAAAATTGCAACTATTTCCAAAAAAATATTTTCCCTTTCTAGGTCGTCAAACTCTAGAGCATACGAATTTGTTTTTGTCCGTAATTGGAAACAATTATTGTTTTCGTCCTTGAAGACATCAAAATTTTGAAGCATCTGTTCTGTGTTTAATGGTTCTCTATTGTCTTTGAAGTATCATGAACTTAGCTTTCTTAACAAGTCTGCGAGAATGCAAAATTTAACTTAAAGTATATTTTTGTTAATTTTAATAATATTTTTTAATTAAAATCAATTTTTTAAACTTTTATTTTAATTTAAAATAATTTGGTTGTTTAGTGTCTGATAGTTGGTGAGATTTTTGGACGGGTTTGATTAACAATGTTTCAAGATTGAAATTCTTGAGTGGTAGATTGAAGTCGTGAAATAGGACGAAGGGAAATGAGAACAAAAGCCTTAGAATATATTGTAAAATTCTAAGGCTTTTAAAAGACACTAGATGAAAAATAATCTGGATAAAAGAGGGGATATTAAACTTGGTTTTATTCTGCCATATTATGATAAACAGCCTGAACATCGTCGTCGTCCTCTAGTTTATCAATTAGCTTGAGCACATCAGCAGCTTGTTCTTCTGTTGTTTGAGATGTTGAAAGTGCAATACGTTCCAATTTGGCACTGATGACAGTAATTGATCTTTCTTCTAGGGCTTTTTGCATTTTGCCAAAATCTTCAAATGAAGTATGAATAACGCCAACATCTTTTCCATCGGCATCTTCTTCAATGTATAAATCTTCAAGTCCGGCATCAATCAATTCTAACTCTAGCTCATCTAAGTCTAGGCTCTCTGGATCAAAACGGAAAACTGATTTGCGACTAAAAATAAAATCTAAAGAGCCCGTTTTCCCAAGTGCGCCACCACATTTGGAAAAATAGCTACGAATATTAGCTACCGTTCGATTGGTATTATCAGTAGCTGTTTCTACTAAAATAGCTATGCCATGTTGGGCATATCCTTCGTAAACAATTTCTTCGTAATTGCTTTCATCTTTATTAGATGCGCGTTTAATCGCCGCTTCCACGCGATCTTTAGGCATATTGACTGCTTTTGCATTTTGAATAGCAGTGCGCAAACGTGAATTTACCTCTGGATTAGCACCTCCTGATTTAACGGCCATGGCAATCTCTTTTCCCAACCGAGTAAATTGTACAGCCATCTTGGCCCAGCGCTTAAATTTTCTTTCTTTTCTAAATTCGAATGCCCTTCCCATATATTCTTATTTTTTGTTTAGTTGTGGGGTTTAATTGTAGGTTGTGTTTTTAAATGTATGATAGTTTAAAATTCCTGGTGTGCATGACAAGTTTGACG
>CALLKE010000029.1 GCA_938008555.1 uncultured Pedobacter sp. | reverse complement strand
GTCGGCACTCGAAATTATCAAGAACCGGGAGCTGCACGCCTTAAAGCAAACATTACCTGGGACTTTCAAGCAGATGGTATTCCCCCAACATCCCAAGAAGGTGAATTTTATCCTATTTACGGTGTTGAAAATGGGGTCTTAGTTCAGCATGCACCACCACCGCAACTGGATGCAGTCAATGCAGCTCTTGCTCGCTACGATCGTGAATCCAATGGTTCTTATGTGGTAAGCGGTCTGGATGTTATGTACCTTCAGAACGATAACAATGAACAGGTTTTTGTTATTAATGAGGGCAAAGCCCATGTTGATGGATTTGAGATTGAGCTACCCCATAGTTTGCGGGTGCGTTTTGCATTTGATCCAGATATTCAAGCGATAGAATCAGAACCTCATACATTTCAGCCGAATACTCAAGGCATAATGGACCTCACTCTCAACGAGACGCCTATTAAAGAAATTTTCGATGTGGATGTCACAGTTCAAAAAACCATTGCAATGACGCACGGTTCTTACACTGGTGTTATGGATCCCATTCCTGACACTTCAGTTCTAGAAATTATACAGGTGAAACAAGGTACTACAGTTTACGTTAATGGCACAGATTATAGATTGCGTTCTGGTGATGTAGATTGGTCTTTGTCAGGCGCTGAACCTGCTCCAGGCAGTACTTATGAAATCACATATCGTTATCGCAGTCGTATTACACCTCAGAACATCACTGAAAATGGCTTTAAAATCTCAGGGGCTGTTAATGGCACTTTGGTTTTGGTGGATTACAGCTGGATGATGACTCGGTACGATTTAATAACCATGGATGCTCAAGGCATTGTTCGTCGGATTAAAGGATTTGCCCATCCATGGAGGCCATCCTTACCTAAAGCCCCTACAGGACAATTAGCTTTAGCTTATGTTTACCAAAATTGGCGCGCTGAAGAGAAACCGCGCGTTGTAAATAATGCTATTCATGCCATACCCATGAGTGATATTGAAGCCATGCGTTCAAGCATTAATGATCTTTATGACCTGATCGCTCAAGAACGCCTGCGTAACGATGCCAATAGCCGAGAACCTGCTGCTAAAAAAGGAATTTTTGTTGATCCCTTTTTTGATGATGACATGCGTGATCAAGGGATCACTCAGACTGCAGCGATTGTCGATCACGAACTTACTTTGTCTATTAACGGCTCAGTTCAAGATGTAGGTAAAGGGTCAAATCCTTGGTTATTACCCTATGTTTTAGAGCCAGTGCTTGAGCAGCTCTTACAAACAATGGATATGAAAATCAATCCTTATCAAGCGTTTGCACCAATACCTGCAAAAGCCATTATCAATTTAAATGTAGATCGCTGGACAGAATTAGAAACTAACTGGTCTAGCCCGATTACACAGCGATTTAGCGTGCTTTCTAGCCCCATCACACGTCAGATTGTGAATGGAGGTGGCGTGCTGACGCGAGTGACCTCAAGCACCACTCAAAACGTATTAATCGGAACGCAAATAAGCCAAACCTCAGAACTTTTATCTAGTTCAACACGTGAAGCTACCTTTATGCGACAAGCTACTCAGAATTTTGATCTAGAAGGATTTATGCCAAATGAGCAACTTCGGATGGTTTTTGATGGCATCACTATTGAACCCATTAGTGTATAGGAGAAATTATGCCACTTATTGCAGATTCTACAGGAAAAATAAAAGGTAAATTCACCGTCCCAGCCAATGTGCCAGCGGGTACTAAACTCGTCCAATTCATTGGCAATCAAGGAAGTTATGGTGAAGCCACTTATACCGGACGCGGCATTATTACAACTGAAGAGCGCAGGCGTGTTACGGTCATTACCGATATCAGGCGCAATGAAACCACGGTTGTCCTTACGCGTTTTGATCCATTAGCCCAAACCTTTACCTTAAGTGAAAGTCGCCATATTGCTGGCGTTGATTTGTGGTTTAGCAATCGCGGTACTAAGCGTGTGGTCGCGCAAATTCGTGATACCAGTCTTGGTATGCCAACACAAACGGTTTTAGCTGAAGGCGATATCATGCCATCTTCAATCAACATCAATGGCACTGCTACTCGAATGACTTGGCAACCTGTGTGGCTTGAGGCTGGACATGAATATGCCATTGTTTTGTTAACTGATGATGCTGATGCGGCAGTGCGTGTAGCAGAGCTTGGCAAATACGATGCAAGCCATGGCAGATGGGTGACAAGCCAGCCTTATCAAGTAGGCGTGTTATTATCCTCAAGTAATGCCAGTACATGGACTGATCATCAAAATCGTGATTTAACTTTTAGACTTTTAGCTGCCAGATTTACCGAAAATACACGCATTGTTGAATTAGGAACAATCACTGGCAATAGCACATCAGATTTGATTGCACTTGCAAATGTTGAGCGTGTGGCATCCGATACCGATCTGGATTTCACCCTTACCGAACAAGACGGCACAGAACACAAACTTTCTGATGATTTGCCCATTGCTCTTCGAGCTCGAGTAACAGGCAATTTAAATGTGAAAGCGCAGATGCGAGGCTCCAGCTTACATAGCCCTGTACTTTATCCTGGTGTGCAAATGGTGTTAGGCAATGTTGCGGAAACTGCTGATTATGTCACGCGAGCTATACCTGCAGGAAGCAATACGAAAGTCACCATCACTTATGAAGCACTCATGACTGGGACGGCAGATGTTAAAATTTATGTTCAAAAAGCGGATAGCACTTGGCAGTTAGTGGAGCTAACTACAGGAAAGCCCGTCGGTGATAACTGGGTTGAACGCACTCATATTTTAACGAGTTTTAATGCAGCCGAAACAAGGGTGAAATTAGTGCTTACCGGCACAATTATCTATCGCCCAAAAGTCCGATCCCTTCGAGTAGTGATTACTTAATATGCCAAACGATCTTAGCCAAAGGGGCTATAAGCTGCCCCATCCAGATAACATAGCAGCCCAAGATGTAGTCCGTATTCGGGAAACAATCATCCATGTAGATGCGGACATTTCTATCAGAGAGTCTGAACATAACATTCTGAAGCAAGCCTTTGATCGGTTTACTTTTGAAACTTTTTTAAATTTGTGGAGCAACCATGACAATCGCTAAAGAAGCCGTTTATGCGTTACATCAGCGCCTTAAAGATTTATCGATCAATGCGCCGGCTGATCAACTGGCTTATCTTGCAAAAGCCTTGGAATCCATTGCCGGCCATAGCACGGTTTATGACATCGTCAATATGTCTGATGAAAAGCTGCAGGAATTGCTGGATGCTGCTACAGCACACTTAGCCAGTCTCAATACCGCAAAAACAACATCTTTATCAGCCATTGATAGCGCTAAAACGACATCTATTGATGCGATCAATACGACAAAAACCACTTCGTTGACTGCGTTACAAACGGCAACAACGACCAATTTATCGCTTTTGGATACAAGAAAAGATACGAATATTGCTGCCATTGATAGCACCGGCCAGACCCAGCTGCAAGCTTTGACTGGGCTCGTCAGTAATTTTGCTTCTATCAATGATATTCCAAACGGATCATCGATTATGACTGAAGTTGCTAAGCGCAATATGGTTGAACCTGGGGCATTACCCTTTTTGTTTGGCGTATTAAGCCGTCAAAACGATTACTGGGGATATGGTGATTTAACAACGCAGCTTGGTGTTTGGTACAACAACACAACAAATGCTGACTATATGCTGCAATTGCTTGCGGGTGCTCATCCACAAAGCACTAATTATGCAGGTTTTTATAGGCCACCACAGATCTATTTTTTACAAGGCAATAACGGCATGTTTATTCATAAAGAGATGTACGTAAAGTACACCGTATCAACGAACGAATACAGTTATCCTTATGCAGCCTTAGGAGTCATTTTTGTAAAGAACACTACAAATGCGGATATCACACGTACTTTTTACTGTGGCGGCTCCTCCTATTGGTCGTCAGGTTATGAAGGTTTGGGAGTTTTTGTATGCACACCCAATAATACTAATGCTAATAAATCAAGTATCACTGGTGTCACCTGGACTAACATTTACAACTATGCCGCCAGTACCAGTAATATTGCATCATCTGCCAACGTGCTTATTCCGGCTGGAAAAACAGTAGCAATTTTGCTCTACAGCTCAGCTTACTACTACACAACATACTACAACTACTACACCCAGTTTATGCATTGGTACATCTTCAACTTTCGCAGTGCTTTTTTAACAACAGGTCTAGAAGTAGATGTTGAACGTACCTTAAAGGCATGGCAATGCCGCGGTTATCAAAACAGTTTTGACATTTGGAAGTGAGGTCATTTATGCCAGTTTATTTACGCTTTGAAAACGGAATGCAAATTGAAACCACGTCACTTTCTAAAAAACCAGAGGGTGCGGGATGGCAAAAAGCTCCAACTGATTTTGATTGGCAAAAACGCTACAAACTTGCTGAAGATGGCATTATTTCTGAACTTGCCACCGCCGAAATTGAGACCGATCTTTTAAAGAATGCAAAAGTGACAGCCCTTGAGACCATCAAATTTGTTTTAAACAATCATCGTCGAGTCTATGTTGGTTATTCTTCTGAAAAATCTCGTTCTTATGATGTTCAGGAAAAAACTGCTAAAAGCATAGTCACCGCTTCAAAAAACAATCAAACACCAGATGAAAAAGATGTTGAACTTATTGCTCCTTTAGCAGAGATCAGATCGATTACGGTTATTGAGATGGCGCAAACAATTCTCACTAAAGCGCGCAAAGCTGATCGTGCTATTGCGAAATGTGAAAACATTGAAGATCTTGCTCAACGAAAGATTGCAGCATGCACCACACTTGAAGAACT
>CALLKE010000028.1 GCA_938008555.1 uncultured Pedobacter sp. | reverse complement strand
GATCTTTTCTTCCGTTATTTGAATCAAAAAGTTGCATTGGCGAGTTGAATCTGCGGAAGCGTCTAATTAGAATAAAAATTTTGATTTTCTTATTTTTTTACATAGACTTGCAAAGTCATCTCGATCCTATGCATTGTATGACAGTCGTGCAAAATTCTCCATGCTTTTATTAAATACCTGTTTTTCGTGATTGTCCCCACAACATAATTTTTTTTATAAAACTAAGATTCCCAAAAAATAAAATTTATTTAATGCTTGATATCACCAAATTGAATGATAAGCTAGTATCTGAATTGCGTCAAATTGCTCAATCTTTAGGTATACTGGATGTAGATACCCTACGTAAGCAAGAGTTGATCTCTGTTATTGAAGATCAAAATAAGCGTACTCAAACACCCTTATCAGAGACTACGCTTGCAGATGTTTCTGATGGTGCGATTCCTGTTCAGGAAAAGCAAGTTGAAACCAAAGGTGCTGGTACTGAGAAGTCGCGCAAACGAACGCGCTCTGCTAAAACCAGTCCAGAAAGATCCCAGATAGGATCATCTCGGAGTGATGTCATTTTTGACACTCCAAGACAAAACACGGTTAGTCATGGGCAAGATATTGCACCTAATTTGCCGAAAGAGATCACCTCAGTTTTGCAGAATGATTCGCTAATCCAACCAAGTGGTGCTATATCTGCTGAATCCTCAGCTACTGTTATCGAGTCTAAAAAAATCGATCGGCGCAACAACCAGAATCAAGGACATCACAATAAAAGTCAAGAGGCTCCTATTACCAACATGGACTTTGACAATGTGATTATCAATGAAGGTATTTTAGAAATCATGCCTGATGGTTATGGTTTTTTACGTTCTTCTGATTACAACTATTTATCATCTCCAGATGACATTTACGTGTCACAATCACAAATAAAATTATTTGGTTTAAAAACGGGAGATACTGTTCGTGGAAGTATAAGGCCACCTAAAGAAGGTGAAAAGTATTTTCCACTGGTTCGTGTAGAAGCAATTAATGGTCGGATTCCAGCAGAAGTTCGTGACCGAGTACCATTTGATTACCTTACACCACTTTTTCCTACCGAAAAGCTGAATTTATTTGTAGACACAGCTAGTCATTCATCTCGTATTATTGATTTATTTACCCCAATTGGAAAGGGGCAGCGTGGGCTCATCGTGGCACAACCTAAAACAGGTAAAACCATGTTATTAAAAGATGTAGCTAATGCGATTGCTAAAAATCATCCAGAAGTCTACTTAATTATTCTACTCATTGATGAGCGTCCAGAAGAGGTTACTGATATGGCTCGAAGTGTGCGCGCCGAGGTTATCTCCTCAACATTTGATGAACCTGCCGAAAGACATGTTAAAATAGCCAACATTGTACTAGAGAAAGCAAAACGAATGGTTGAGTGCGGACATGATGTGGTAATTCTTTTGGATTCCATTACACGTCTGGCACGTGCTTATAATACAGTTGCGCCAGCTTCTGGCAAGATATTATCAGGTGGTGTAGATGCCAATGCATTACATAAGCCAAAGCGATTTTTTGGAGCAGCTCGTAATATCGAAGATGGAGGGTCATTAACTATTTTAGCAACTGCCTTAACTGAGACCGGATCTAAAATGGATGAAGTGATCTTTGAAGAGTTTAAAGGAACTGGTAATATGGAACTGCAATTAGACCGTAAATTATCTAACAAACGTATTTTCCCTGCAATTGATCTTACAGCTTCAAGTACACGTAGAGATGATTTACTACTAGATAGAGACACCCTACAACGTATTTGGATACTACGGAATCATTTAGCAGATATGAACCCTCAGGAGTCTATGGAATTCCTGCAAGCCCAAATGCGTGGCACTAAAAGCAATGAAGAGTTTTTGATTTCTATGAATAGCTAAAGATTGGATCGTGTTTTAAATGGAGCTCAGTTCTAATTGATCGCTTGCATTTTTATTCACCTTTCGTGTTTTGTGAGACTGATTGGAAGATATGTGTGCCTTGCTTTTATAATGTCTTATTACCTATTCTGAATTTTCCCAATATCGATCTGTTTAAAAGATAATACATGATAAAAAAATGTATCCCTAATTCCATCACTTGTTTAAACCTTCTGAGTGGTTGCTTAGGTATTGTTTATGCCTTTCGAGGGGAGCTACAATATGCTTCCCTTGCTATTTTGATAGCAGCAATTTTTGATTTCTTCGATGGTATGATCGCTAGGCTGCTTAAAGTTTATTCTGCTATTGGTAAAGAATTAGATTCTCTGGCAGATATGGTAAGCTTTGGATTACTACCTGCTGTGATTGTTTATCAATTATTTCTAAAAGCACCACAGATAAATTGTTTAGGATCATATTTTAGTTTTTTTGCATTTCTGATAGCTATTTTCTCTGCTTTACGACTAGCCAAATTTAATGTGGATACACGCCAAGCAGAAAATTTTATAGGCTTACCAACGCCAGCCAATGCATTACTTGTTGCTTCTTTACCAATGGTTCTAGCTGATGGAAATGCATGCCTATCGTCATTTATTCTCAATCCCTGGCTTCTATTGATATTTAGTTTGGTGATGAGTATCTTATTGGTTATTGAACTTCCTCTTTTATCCCTTAAGTTTAAGAATCTAAAAATAGCGAATAATCTACTTCGCTATATTTTAATTTTATCCTCACTTAGTCTATTGCTAATTTTTAGATTTGCGGCAGTACCGATGATCATACTGACGTACATCTTATTATCAATAATCCAATTTAGATTCATCAAATGAAATTTACTGCAGCAATAAGCATTATGCCACTTAAAGAGATTCTTGATCCACAAGGTAAAGTGGTCACAAATAGTATAAAAAATCTAGGTTTGCAGGAAATTCAAAATGTTCGTGTGGGTAAGCATATTACCTTAGAAATAGAGGCACAGAACAGAGTGCTTGCCCAAGAGAAAGTAGATCAGGCTTGCAAGCAGCTATTAGCTAATCCAATTATGGAAAGTTATACATTCGAGTTGCAAGACGCTATTAAGAGTAGCTAATTGTACTTCAAAGAAGGGAATATTTAATAATCAATACTCAGATTGAATCTTTGTTTAAACTCTTCCAGTTTGGGATTCTTTTCGATCATGTGCTGATATTTTTCAGTAGAAGTATACAAGCGTTTTTTCTGTACTTGCTCTATCTGCTTGGTCACAATATCAATGCTGAAATTTTGAAGCTCAACTCGTAAAAAATTTAATAAATCAATTTTTTCATCTGCTAATTGATTTTCTTGAATTTTGTTTTCAATACCTACTTCGATGATGAAATTGTCCAACAACAGGGGAGGATTACTCGTCATTAATGTAAAAAGATTAATTTTTCCTTCTTCTTTCTTTTTGTTTGCATAGGTGTTCCAGTGTTTTGTCAGAATATCTATCCCAAAACTTTGTCGACTAGAACCACTAATATAATCGGGTTTTAGCTCTTCTAATTTTGAAGCATTCAAGGAGATGTCATTCAAATTGGGAATGAGAGTTGTTATAGCTCCTACTTTTAGGCTAGGTTTAGAGACAATAGGAGTCGATGTTTGATCTTCGACAACTATTTCAATTAATTCTGAAGGCTTTTCTTTAAGCAGATGATTAACAACATCGGAAGAAGTAGCTGTTGATGACTGTGTATACTTCGTTGCTATTTCTTGAAGTGAAGCGGTTTGGTCAACTTCTGCAATTAGAGATTTTTCTATTTGAGAGATTACTTCTGTGCTTTTTACGAATGGCTTAGCATTTTTTTTTTCAATGGATGCGGGTTCCAAGGTAGACAAATTAAACGCAGCTGAGATGTGGCACATTTTAATCAGACTTAGTTCGACTTGCAGCCGTTGATTTTTGCTTGCTCTGTAGTTTAAGTCGCATTGATTACTAATGCTTAATGCCGATAATAAAAAAGAAGTGGATGTCTTCTGTGATTGTTGCTGATATTTTTGACGAACACTTTCACTTACCTCGAGTAGTTTTAATGTCACTTCATTTTTGCAAACCAAAAGATTGCGAAAATGAGATGCTAGCCCAATAATAAAGTGATTGCCATCGAATCCATTACTCAGTATTTCATCGAAAGCCAGCAGCGCGATAGCAATATCTTCTGCTAATAAAGCATCGGTTATTTTAAAGTAATAATCGTAATCTAGGATATTCAGATTATCAATAACAGCTTTGTAGACCACGTTTTTGTTCGAAAAACTGGCTATTTGATCGAACATAGAAAGCGCATCTCGTAAGCCTCCGTCTGCTTTTTGTGCGATGAGGTGCAGGCCGTCTCGATCAAAGTGAATGCCCTCCTTTTGGGCAATATCTTCTAAATGATTAGCCATATCTTCTACCTTAATTCGATTGAAATCAAATATCTGGCAGCGTGATAAAATAGTTGGTAGGATCTTATGCTTTTCTGTGGTGGCTAAAATGAAGATGGCATAGTTTGGTGGCTCTTCTAGTGTTTTTAAAAAAGCATTAAACGCCGCCTGAGATAGCATGTGTACCTCATCGATGATGTAAATTTTATACCTGCCTGTTTGAGGAGGAATCCGAACTTGCTCGATCAAACTGCGTATATCATCTACTGAGTTATTGGAGGCAGCATCCAGCTCATGAATACTAAATGAATTGCCATTCTGGAAAGATTTACAGGAATCACATGAACCGCATGCTTCAAATTGAGTCGTCAGATTGTGGCAGTTGATTGTTTTTGCCAAAATACGAGCACATGTAGTTTTACCAACTCCGCGTGGGCCACAAAATAAAAATGCTTGAGCAAGCTGATTATTCTTGATTGCATTTTTTAATGTGACTGTAATATGTTGCTGGCCAACAACGCTGTGAAAGGTTGCTGGACGATATTTGCGGGCCGAAACAATAAAATTATCCATTGCTGCTAAAATAGGATTTTTGATCCAATTTTAAGTTTCATCTTTGTTTGCAAGTCTCATGATTAAGGCAGAAGTTTGCGCCCATCATAAGAGCACTGAGTATAACTAACGCACACATAAGCTATGTAAGGTTTGTAAAATGAATTTTGTAGGATTAGGAGATATTCAAATAAAGGGAATGATTGCTTACTGTAAAATCTTCTTTAAGATTGACATTTTTCATCTTGTCGCGAGCCATTACCAAAAGATCAAAATAATTGACGAATGAAACTACTCGACGGAAAACAAGTATCGGAAAGGTTAAAGCAGGAAATCACATTGGAAGCAGGTGACGTATTCCAAAAAATAGGTAGAAAACCTCATTTAGCCGTTATTCTTGTAGGTACAGACGGAGCTAGCGAGACATATGTGGCGAATAAGATACGAAGCTGTGAGCAGGTTGGTTTTAAATCGACCCTTTATCGATATGAAACCAATGTGACAGAGACTGAACTACTCGCGAAAATTGAGGAGATAAACGATAATGCCGAGGTAGATGGACTATTGATACAATTACCGCTTCCGAAGCATATTACTGTAAGTAAAGTGATTGAGAAAATTGCTCCAGAAAAAGATGTGGACGGTTTTCATCCAATCAATCTCGGGAGGATGCAGTCTAATTTACCCACTTTCATTCCCGCCACTCCATATGGTATTTTATTAATGTTGAAAGAGTATCAAATAGACACTGCTGGAAAACATTGTGTAGTAATTGGTCGTAGTCATATTGTGGGTTCTCCCATGAGTGTGCTGATGGCTCGAAATTCATATCCTGGTAATTGTACGGTTACGATTTGTCACAGTCAGACTCCAGATATTAAAAAGTTTAGCTCAGATGCTGATATTTTGATTGTCGCTGTCGGAAAAAAACACTTTGTTACTGCTGATATGGTTAAAGAAGGAGCCATTGTTATTGATGTGGGGATGAATCGTGAAATATCTGCTGAAACAAAATCCGGTTATAAACTCTATGGAGATGTTGACTTTGATCAAGTTGCACCTAAAAGTGCATGGATCACACCTGTACCCGGAGGTGTTGGCTTAATGACTATTATTGGACTGCTTAAAAACACACTCGCGGCGGCAAAAAAAAATATTTATTGATATGCATATCCTGATTTTTAGCAATACTGTTATTCCAGCTTCGAAATATGGTGGGACAGAACGTATCATGTGGTGGCTTGGAAAGGCATTGGTAAGAGCTGGACATCGGGTTACATTTTTGGTTAAAAAAGGTTCGCATTGCCATTTTGCCAACGTGATTATTATTGATCCTACTAAAAGTATTCAAAGCCAAATTCCAGAGAATGTAGATTTAATCCATTCGCATACCATAACGACTGATAATTTTACAAAGCCAGTATTATATACCATTCATGGTAATGTCCCTTATGGAGAAGTGCTGCCTTTGAACAGCGTATTTGTATCTCAAAATCACGCTCAAAGACATGGGAGTTCAGTATATGTTCACAATGGCCTTGACTTTGATGAGTATGGAAAACCTGATTTAAATCAGCGACGAACATATCTGCATTTTTTAGCAAAAGCAGCATGGCGATTGAAAAATGTTAAAGGAGCTATTGATATTGCCACTAAATGTAGAGAGCAATTAATGGTTATTGGAGGCTACCGACTTAATCTAAAAATGGGATTTCGGTTTACGCCTAACTTGAACGTTCATTTTTTAGGAATGTTGGGTGGAGAAAGAAAGAATGAGGTATTAAAACATTCCAAAGGTCTACTTTTTCCAGTATTATGGCACGAACCCTTTGGGATAGCAATTATTGAAAGCTTATATTTTGGTTGCCCGGTATTTGGGACACCTTATGGTTCATTGCCAGAGTTAGTGCCATCTTCTGTTGGGTTTTTATCCGCTTCGAAGCAAGCACTGATTGAACAGATTAAAGAATCAACGTATGATCCAAAAGCATGTCATGAGTATGTTATCCACAACTTTGATTTTACACAAAAAGCTAAAGAATACATCGCATTATACGAGCGTATTTTAAACGGCGAATCATTAAATAATATGGCCCCCACTTTACAGCAGAATCATCTGGATAAATTTCTGCCTTTTGGCTAATAAATTGGGGTAGCGGCGGAAGGATATAATCCTTTATCATGACTCACAAATTCACATGTTATGAGTATGAAATTGCTATTTACTTAAAAAACAATCCACAAACTGTTGTACTTATTTAGTATAATTGCGCTGAATTTGTAAGAATATAGCTTATGCAGATACGACTGCTGTTATCATTTTGCTTTTTATTTGTCTATTCAAATATGCTAGCCTCCACTGTTGTAGACTCAATCGGTGTTGAAAATTTGGAGGGCAAAAAAGCTATTTTACACAAAGTAGAGGCACATGAAACATACTATTCTATAGCTCGAAGATATGATGTAAGTGCAAGATCTATATCTGATTTTTACCATACAAGTGTGCTGAAAGTTGGTGCTATAGTGAAAGTTCAAACAGATCTCCCATTTGAGCAGAAACCCCGTTCGACTGTATCGGCTAAAAATAAAAAAGGACCCATTATCACGAGCTACGTGGTAAAACCCAAAGAAACTTTATATGCGGTAGCAAGAAAGTTTGGAATGACCGTCGATGAAATCAAAGAACTTAATAAACTTAAAAACAATGAGCTAGCTATTGGAAAATTGCTCAAAGTATGGAGTAACTCGAATCCAAATGCTCGAAAAAATGTGGAGCCTGTTCGTGTGCAAGCACAAGATCGTGTGACTGTGGATGAGCAACCTACAGTTGATGAGGAAGATGATCGTGTTGGGGCAAATAGTACCAAAAATCGTTTGAAGCATCCATCTGTAAGGTATGGGCTACATGAAACTACAGAACGTGGTGTTGCTTTATGTATCAGCGACGAAAGCTTAGATGGTTCTAAGATGCTCGCATTACATCGTACTGCCCCTATCGGAACTGTCATCAAAATTACCAACCCCATGACTCAAAAGAGCACCTTTGCAAAGGTGGTCGGTAAATTCACAGAAAGCGAGTCTACTAAAAATGTTATTATTGTATTAACAAGAGCTGTGGCTGATTTAGTCGGAGCTTTAGATAAAAAATTTCAGGTTAACCTGATGTATGGCGTTCCAAATGAATAAAAAACCGTATCTAATAGGTGTTTCTGGTGGCAGTGGCTCAGGAAAAACTTTTTTTCTAAATTCTTTTCTACATCACTTCAACCCTAGTGATATTTGTTTGATCTCACAGGATCACTATTACCTTCCTGCAGGTGAATTAACAGCAGAACAAAATAAGCTCTATAATTTCGATGTGCCATCAAGGATTGACGAAGATCTGTTCATGGATGATATTCAGAAAATATTAAATGGAGAAACAATCTACAAGAAAGAATATCACTATCATATTAGTAGAGCAGAGCCACCTAAGATATTAGAAATTAAACCAGCACCTATTGTAGTAGTAGAGGGTTTGTTTGTTCTCTACTTTCAGAGGATGGCTGAGCTATTTGATATGAAAATATTCATTGATTCGGATGCAGATATTGCGTTGCAAAGACGAATCAAACGAGATATAGAAGAGCGAGGGCTAGATCTTGAAAATGTGATGTATAAATGGACTAATCATATTTTGCCCGCTTACCAAACATATTTGCGCCCTTATAGAGAAACAGCAGATAGAATTGTGATTAACAACACGAATATTCCAGATGATATTTTACTCATCACTGAAGAAATTTCACGTGATTTGAAAAAAAGTGTCCTGGAACTTATTTCCTAAATTTTTATCTCTGGAAACTACCAGCATATACACTATTTACAAGGTAGTAGTAAAGTATCTTATTCAATCTAACATTTCCTAATGGGCAAAAAACCATTTTTAATAGGTATTTCTGGGGGTAGCGGCTCTGGGAAGACATTTTTTCTGAAATCATTTCTCAATCACTTCAATCCAGAAGACATTAGCTTAATCTCACAAGACGATTATTATCTTCCTTCGGGCGATTTAACCCACGAGGAAAATGTACGGTATAATTTTGATATACCAGCAAGTTTTGATGAGCAACAATTTACAGCTGATATCCAAAAAATATTAAACGGCGAGACTATTTATAAGAATGAGTACACTTTTAATGTTGGGGAGCCTAAAATACTAAAAATTCATTCCGCACCAATCATCATCGTAGAAGGCCTTCTAATATTTCATTTTCAGAAGATAGCCGATCTAATTGACATGAAAATTTTCATCGATGCAGATGAAGAGGTTGCTTTGCAAAGACGGATCAAACGAGATATAGAAGAGCGAAACTATACATTCGATGATGTGATGTATAAATGGGTTAACCATGTTTTACCTTCCTACAAGACTTACTTACTTCCGCATAAAAGTATTGTAGATAAAATTGTCCCCAACAGCACTAATTTTGCAGATGATATTTTACGAATCACGGAAGAAATCTCAAAAGATTTGAAAAAAGAAATCTTGGGTATTATCTCTTAAACGGCCATTTCAGGAATGTCTGAATCTATAATCAATTTTCCGGCAGTTGCATTTTTAATTTGATCAACAGAAATACCAGGAGCACGTTCGAGTAATTTGAAGCCACCGAGTGGATGTATTTCAAATACACCTAATTCAGTAACAATTTTTTTGACGCATCGAACACCTGTTAAGGGTAAAGTACAAGTAGGTAATAACTTACTTTCACCAGCTTTGTTAACGTGTTGCATGGCAACGATGATATTTTTTGCAGATGCAACTAAATCCATTGCTCCACCCATTCCTTTAACCATCTTGCCAGGTATTTTCCAATTAGCAATGTCACCATTCTCGGATACCTCCATGGCCCCTAAAATAGTGAGATCTACTTTTTGAGCTCGAATCATGCCGAAACTTTCTGCCGAATCGAATATGGATGATCCCGGTAGAGTAGTAATGGTTTGCTTGCCGGCATTAATTAAATCAGGGCTTTCTTCGCCCTCAAAAGGGAAGGGTCCCATGCCTAATAAACCATTCTCAGACTGTAAAACTACCTGTATTCCATCTGGAATATAGTTTGCTACCAAGGTGGGAATACCAATGCCTAGATTGACATAGTACCCATCCTGGATCTCTTTAGCAATTCGTTTTGCAATTCCGTCTTTATCTAGCATGATCTTTATTTATGTGTTCTAACTGTTCGATTCTCAATTCGTTTTTCATAACGTGCACCCTGAAAAATGCGATGTACATAAATACCGGGTGTGTGAATTTGGTCAGGATCTAAATCCCCTGCTTCAACAAGATTTTCTACCTCAGCAATGGTGATTTTGCCTGCCATGGCCATTGCAGGATTGAAGTTTCGGGCTGTCGAATGATAGATTAGATTTCCGGCAGTATCTCCCTTCCAGGCTTTGACAATAGCAAAGTCAGCATCAAAAGCCATCTCTAATAAATAATCTTTTCCATGAAAGTTTCGTGTCTCTTTGCCTTCAGCTATTTCTGTACCTACTCCCGCTGGAGTAAAAATAGCTGGCATGCCATAACCAGCAGCCATGCAGCGTGTAGCTAGTGTTCCCTGTGGGATTAATTCGACTTCTAGCTCGCCATTGAGAAGCTGCCTTTCGAACTCCGCATTTTCACCAACATAGGATGAAATCATTTTTTTTACTTGGCGTGTCTTTAGCATCAAACCGATACCAAAATCATCTACACCCGCATTGTTAGAAATGCAAGTAAGTTGTTTAACACCTTTTTTGATGAGTGCTGCGATGCAATTTTCGGGAATGCCACAAAGGCCAAATCCTCCTAGCATCAAAGTCATCCCATCCTGAATATCTTTGATCGCCTCATCTGCGTTTGATACTACTTTGTTAATCATTTTAATGCCTTTTGGGAACGCAAATCTAATGTTTCATGCCGATTATTTGGTATTGGGCAGATGTTTCTGTTATGCCAAATACTAAAACGCAATACCTATTTTTGTTGCCAATTTAATCGATAATGAGTTTCGTAAAAGCCAAAAAACATCTTGGGCAGCATTTTTTAACTGATAAAAATATTGCAGAAAAGATTGTAAACAGTCTAAAACTTGCTGATCAATATAAACAAGTATTGGAAGTAGGTCCAGGTATGGGTATTCTTTCAGAATATTTGCTTCAAAAGCCAAATTATCAAACACATTTGATTGACTTGGATGGAGAATCGTTTAACTACCTTCAAAAAAAATATCCACAGCTAGGTGATCGATTGATTCATGGTGATTTTTTAGAGCTCAATTTCAAGGAAAAATTTCCAGGTCATTTGGGTATCATTGGCAATTTCCCGTACAACATATCATCTCAAATATTATTTAAAATTTTAGCGCATCGCGATCAGGTAATGGAGGTGGTTGGCATGTTTCAAAAAGAAGTAGCAGAGCGCTGCGTCGAAAAACCAGGAAGTAAGGAATATGGAATTTTGAGCGTTTTTTTGCAGGCTTATTATCAAGTTGAATATCTTTTTACAGTGAAAGCAGGTGTTTTTAATCCTCCGCCTAAAGTGCTTTCGGCTGTCATTCGCTTGACGCGAAATAATGTGCAACAACTAGATTGTGATGAAAGACTTTTTTGGCAGGTGGTGAAAGCTGGCTTTAATCAACGTAGGAAGACGCTTCGTAATGCACTCTCGGCTCTGATTAATAAAGATGTTTTAAAAGATGAACCCATGCTTGAACTTCGCGCTGAGCGTTTGAGTGTAGCCGATTTTGTAGAGCTGACTAATATTATTCATGCATCAAGATGAGCAATAGAAAAATATTGATTGTAGATGATCTACATCCCATATTCAAAGAGCGAGCTGAAATGATGGGATATCAGTGTGATGATCGGCCACTTTTCACGAAGGAAGAAGCTTTAGCAGTCATTGCTGATTATGATGGACTCGCTATTCGAACTAAATTTCGAGTGGATCAACAGTTTATAGATGCTGCGGCTAAACTAAAATTTATTGCCCGTGCAGGAGCAGGTATGGATAATATTGATGAGTTGTATGCACAATCGAAAAAAATTGTTTGCGTCAATGCTCCCGAAGGTAATCGAGATGCTGTTGCTGAGCATGCGGTTGGAATGCTGCTTGCGCTGATGAATAATTTTAGAAGAGCTGATTACGAGGTTCGCCAGGGTATTTGGAATCGAGAAGCTAATCGTGGTTGGGAGTTACGAGGCAAGACAGTAGCTATTATTGGTTACGGAAATACAGGTCAACATTTTGCTAAAAAACTGTCTGGCTTTGATGTTGAAGTAATCGCTTATGATAAATATCAAACGGGATTTAGTTCATCCTATGTAAAAGAAGTAAGTATGGAACAGGTTGTCAAACACGCAGATGTTTTGAGCCTACATATTCCATTAACACGAGAAACACGGCAACTGGTAAATGATGAATATCTGTTTCACTTTAAAAAGCCTATTTTTTTGTTGAGCACTGCCCGTGGAGAAATTGTAAATACTACATCGGTATTGAATGCTATTCAAACGGGAAAAATTTTGGGTGCGGGTTTAGACGTTTTAGAAGTAGAAGGCTTTCCTGCACTGTCTCAGACAAATTGGTATAGTGAATTAATTAAAAATGAACATGTGTTGTTAAGTCCACATGTAGCAGGTTGGACGTTCGAATCTTATCGAAAAATTTCTGAAGTATTAGCAGATAAACTAGAAAAAATGAGCGTACACTTGTGGAATAAATAAAAACTCTGATGAACCATCTTTCGGAGTATGTCTACATTTTACATCTTAAAATATCATCTATGCAACACCCTCATCAATGGCTCAAATACTGGAAAAACAGTTTAGCCGATGCTCAACGACTTCCGCAAAATATTGAAAAAGCAAATCCAGTGGTTATCCCAATGGAGGGCTTGTTATATCTGGTGGCTGGCAGCATTCCTACTTTTATTATTGAACCACTTTTTGTGAGTGAAGAAAAAAAAATGAATAAAGAAAGAGGCATTACTCAGCCATCAGACAAGCGATGGAAGCATATCGATCGTTTAGATATTTACATTGCGTTGTTCACACTCAATCCCAAACCTGAATATTTACAATTTGCAAAAGAAAAAAAGTCGATTAATCCTTTTTGGGTTCCTGCAGTTATTAACCGGAATGGTGAGCTGAGTGTTCATGAAAACTTTTTTCCCTTTGTGCCTCGGGAATTCTTGGATCCTATGGAGGACGGTCCTCATGATTTTATATTTAGCTCAGTAGATCAAATCGATCAGGCTGCTGCTTATCAATTAGCCAAATTTGTTGACTGGAAAGCGTATTGGCAATACATAGCTTCCATTTTTTATATAATCACGGGAATGACTCTTGATGATTATCAAGAAGAAGATTATTTCGTTAAAATAGAACTAACCATAGTAGCTCAAGGAGATAAAGTAAGTGCTTCAGCGCGTATCATCGCTTTGTATGAACATCTGCTTAATGACTCGAATATTCCTCCGTTGCTTAAGCGTTTTATTTCACTTGATCCTCCAAAAACAAAGCTACCGATGGAGGTTGATCGCTATCTCGACTTTCATTCTAAGCACATGGGGCAAATGGGAAGTTCATTTCCCTTATCGATATCACAGCGGAAAAGCCTTTATAGTTTTTTAGATACTCCAGATCATACTGTGCTTGCAATAAATGGCCCACCAGGAACCGGAAAAACAACCTTGCTTCAAAGCGTGGTAGCTAATGCATTAGTTCGAGCAGCAATCGATGGCAAAGATGCTCCGGTCATTTTAGCTTGCTCTGCTAACAATCAAGCGGTAACCAACATTAATGAAAGCTTTTCAAATACAAGTAGCAATTTACAAGAACTAGATGGGCGCTGGCTGCCAAATTTTAGCGGATATGCGACTTTTTTGCCTGCATCAGCAAAAAAGGAAGATGAATTAAAGTCGATTAACTACCGAAAGCTGGATGGAGGAGGAACCTTTGAGGCTCTGGAAGAACCAAAGTATATTTTTAAGGCTATTAGCTATTTCTTGAGCAAAGGGAATGCTTACTTAAGAAAAAAATATTCAAGTGTTGACGAGGTCGTGAGTGCGCTACAGCAACAAATCAAGGCGATTGAGAAAGAGTTGGAGCAAGGTACTCGAATATGGAAGCAATTAAGAAGTAAAAAGGATCACTTACTCCAACTACTTGATAAAAGTAGCTTCGAAATGTGTGGGGAAAGTGAGCTAGATAATCCCCAATTTTGGTCTTGTTTTAAACTTCAATTGGAAGAAATAGAGCGAAAAGTAGGGCTCTATTTTAATAAAGAGTCTTTCTTTAGAAAACTTTTTTGTCTGCTTAAAATTTCTAGCAGTGTCAAGAAACGGGAATTAGCTATCCGGTCTTTTTTCAGAGAATCATTTATTAGGATAGAACAAATTGATTTTTCTTCGAAAATAAAGTTTCTGGAATTTTTGGCTAGTGTAACTCATGATGTCAACGAATGGAACAAAACTTTCATCAGATGGCAAAAGTGGAAGACGACCAATCAAATAAAAGCCAACCCCGTAGATACAGAAGAGGCTATGTGGGATATCGAATATTTAAAACTACAGGATGGAAAATCGGAGGCTTCTTATTTTTATGATGAGATCGATGTGAAACACCGACATCAAGCTTTCCAATTAGCTGTGCATTATTGGGAAGGACGTTGGTTGCAAGCCATGCTGGCAAATCAGGATAAGAAGTTTAGGAAGACGGTACCAGAGGACCAGGAAGCATTGTGGAGAATACGAGCCATGCTCACCCCTTGTTTTGTGAGTACTTTTTATATGGCGCCTAAATTTTTTTGTTATGGCATGAAAACAGGAAGCGTGGAAGGTTCGATCTGGCATAATCCCCCTTTGCTCAACTTTATCGATTTATTAATCGTTGATGAGTCTGGTCAGGTAAGTCCAGAGTTTGGGGTAGCAATTTTTGCTTTAGCAAAAAAGGCTATTGTCGTAGGTGATATCAAACAAATTGAGCCCGTATGGAATATTGTACCTAAAATAGATGGTGGCAATTTGAACAAAGCTGGAATTCTTGATATAGAAGATGAAGCCACACGGACTTTTTTTGATGAAAAAGGATTTTTAGCTTCTTCGGGAAGCATCATGAAGATGGCTCAGAATGCTAGTTACCTAGCAGATCCTAAAAATAAAACGGAAGAACGAGGAATGATTTTAATTGAGCATCGACGATGCAATGATGAAATCATTCAATATTGCAATGATCTTGCCTATCAAAATATGCTAAAGCCAATGAAGGGTAATGCAAAAGTTGGGCAACCATTTCCATCTATGCTACTTGTTCATGTAGAAGGTCATTCACAAATTGTCAATAAAGATCGAACCAATATCCATGAGGCCCAATTTATTGCTTCCTGGCTCCTCGAAAACAAACATAAAATAGAAACTCATTATTCGAAGGAAATAGAAGACTTGGTTGGCGTAATAACACCATTTATAGCTCAAAAAAAGCTGCTCATCTGGCAATTAAAGCAAGCAGGATTTAAGGTTTCGCGAATGAAGATAGGAACCGTGCATGCCTTGCAAGGGACTGAGAAAGAAATCGTATTATTTTCAAGTGTGTATGGTGATGGTGATGTTGGTACGATGTTTTTTGATAAGTATAACAAACCAAATATGTTGAATGTAGCTGTTTCGAGAGCTAAAGAGAGTTTTATAATTATTGGTAATGAGCGGATTTTTAATGAGAAATCTCGAACACCATCTGGTTTATTAAAAAAATATTTGCAAACATCCTCTGAGGAGTGTTTGGTATGAAATCGCTGAAAAAGAGACGCTAATGAACCGAACTACTGAGCAAAACTCCAATTACAATGACCTTGAAAAAATGTCTGTGATGGAAATTATTCGAGGTATTAACACTGAGGATAAGACAGTCCCAATTGCTGTAGAACAGCAATTGGGACCTATTGGAAGATTGGTGCAAGTCATCATTGAAAAGATGAGAAAAGGAGGGCGATTATTCTATATTGGTGCTGGTACAAGCGGGCGCTTAGGAGTTGTAGATGCATCTGAATGTCCGCCAACCTATGGGGTGCCATTTGATTGGGTAATTGGAATCATTGCAGGGGGTGATCAAGCCATTCGGAAAGCAGTCGAATTTGCGGAAGATGATATGGAGCAAGCATGGGAAGATTTAAAAGCGTATCATATCAATGCGAAAGATGTGTTGATAGGAATCGCTGCATCAGGGAGTACGCCATACGTTGTTGGAGGTTTGCGAAAGGCAAATCAAATGGGAATTGTAACGGGATGTATCGTATGCAACAAAGAAAGTGCGGTAGCAGCAGCAGCAAAATATCCTATTGAAGTAATTGTGGGCCCTGAATTCGTTACGGGGTCCACTCGTATGAAGGCCGGAACTGCACAAAAGTTGGTTCTCAATATGATTAGCACCGCCGTCATGATTGGACTTGGGCGTGTGAAAGGAAATAAAATGTTTGACATGCAGTTAAGTAATCAAAAATTGGTAGAACGGGCAGTTCATATGGTGATGGAAGCAAGTCTTGTAGACGCGCAAACGGCTCAAGAACTACTTGAAAAATATGGTAGTGTTCGAGAGGCCGTAAAACACGCTTTAAATCCGTAAATTTATATATGGAATTGTTGTTTTGATATGCATGATATAGAACCCTATTATCGCTGGCGCGATGATTACATTGCGGCCGAAGATAAAAACTCTCCTTTTTTTGCAACGAAGTATAGCGAATTTGTTTTTGATAAACAGGTATACAATTACTGTATCCATCCGCAGTGGGATTCTTTTGGATCTAGTACGCTCTATCTGAAAGTACTTTTTGTTGACTATGATAGGAAGTATTGTATTATTGAGTTTATGGGTGAATGGAATGATGCTTTGCACAATGATATTATGTTCTTGAAGCGAGAAATTTTAGAACTGATGATTCAAGAGGGCATCACTAAATTTATCTTGATAGGAGAAAACATACTCAACTTTCATTCTTCGGATGATTGCTATTATGAAGAATGGTTCCAGGATGTTGAGGATGGATGGATCGCTGGAATCAATTTCAGAGAACATGTAATCAATGAATTTAGACGGAATAATATCGACTACTACATCAATCTGGGTGGAGGACTAGATGAGGTAATTTGGCGCAATTTGAAGCCAATACAAGTATTTAAAAAAATCGAAGAACAATTGACTAGGCGTTTGGGTTAGCTAATAAACACTACTTCTGGTCATAATTTATTTATTTTTACAACAAAAAAAATCTTTATGTCAAACGAACAAGTATATCAAATTAATGAACGTGTAGGAATAACTTCTAAAAATTTCTTACCCAATGTTTTTGTGTGGATGTTTATCGCATTGAGCTTATCTGCAACTTTTGCCTACTTTTTTTCATCAGATCAAGGATTGTTAAGCTATCTAGTGAACTTTGGAACGGGTAAAATGACCACTTTAGGAATGATCACTATGTTTGCACCTTTGGCTTTTGTGATGTTGATGTCATTCGGACTGAATCGACTTTCGTATCCTGCATTGGCTATTATTTTTGCTATGTATGCAGCAGTGACGGGCGTTAGCTTGAGCTTTATTTTACTGGTTTATACTTCATCTTCTGTGTTTACTTGCTTTATTTCGGCTGCCACATTGTTTGGGGTAATGGCTGTAGCGGGTTACACGACCCAACAAGATCTCACTAAATTCGGTTCCTTGTTGATGATGTTTTTAATTGGTGTGGTGATCGCTAGTTTGGTCAACTTTTTCATGAAAAGCAGTCAATTGGATTATATCATCAGCTTTGTTGGTGTAGCTGTTTTTGTAGGCTTGACAGCATATGATGTTCAAAAATTGAAACGCATTGGTGAAGGTATTGAATATGGTGATGCATCTGTAAATAAGATGGTAATCATGGGGGCGTTGACGCTTTATCTTGATTTTATTAATCTTTTCTTGATGCTTCTACGCCTATTTGGAAGAAGAAAATAAACAGAGCTTCTTTGATTAAGGTTTAATACAAATGGTTCCAGTAAATTGGAACCATTTGTCATTTTGGGAGAGTGTGGTAGACTATTTTAATAAATGATCATTTACCCTACTTAAGTCCTTCACCACTTGATTGACTAGTTCAAGTTGTTCTAATAGAATTTTACTATCGTAGCTTTCCTCTGGTCCCTCTTTTTTGATTTGGTTTGAAGCATAGTCGCCAATTTCTTCAAGCCGAGTGACGTGTGGAGGAGGGTATCGTTGTATTATTTCGTTTAAACTATATAATGATTTTCGTATTGATTTAATATGATGAGCTCGAGGAACGACGCTGTTCATGGAGTGCGTACTATGTACCAATGTTGAGATATAGGAAGATAATATATGGTTCAATACCATAAACTGATGTAATTCTTTAATATGATGCTGTTTGCTTTTAGGTTCTGAGAGCATTCGCTGAAAAGCGCCACCTAGATTGGCAGAGCTTACATACATATCTTTACGTGCTAGTTTGTGAGATAGTGTATCCCAGGGTACTCCATTTAGATTATTGGCCACTTTCAAGAGGTAATGATAGTTGGCTATTAAAGCTTCTTTTAGCAAGTCTTTTAAGCGATAGTGTTCCCAATGAGGCAGAACAAGATAACTGGCAGTTAATGCAATGATTGATCCAACAAGGGTATCAATAATTCGCTCTCCTGCTATATTAAAATTATTTGCACCTAAAAAGCTAAATACAATGAGAATATATGGAGTTAAAAATAATACACTAATAATGTAATTGAGACGCTGGAAAGAGTATGTGCCAATCATGCAAAATAGAAGAACAATAAATAAAATTGTTTGATCTTTTATATAAATGAGTAGGAGTGTACCAGCAATTCCACCGATGATGGTCCCCATTAGGCGTTGATAATTTCGTTCTTTAGTCAAACTAAAATCTGGTCTAAGGATCATGATAATGGTTAATAGGATCCAGTAACTATGATGTCCAAGTGGTAATAGTTTGGAAACGAGATAGCCCGTCAAGCATACGATAGACATCCGAACTGAGTATCTGAAAATTGAAGAATTAAAACTGAGGTTGCTTTCTAATAATTTTAGATTAAAGTCTTGGCTTGATACAAATTGGGATAGATCGTGTTGGATATTTGTGCTAATAGCTTGCTTTTGGTCAAAATAGTGGTATATCTTCTTCACACGATTATTCATGTTTCGTATGTTGATGAGTATTTTCTTTAATACTAGATTATTCAATCCGAATTGTTTCTCTACTTGATCGATGGCATTTTTTAATGTTTCTAGATCTGAGTTTAGATCGGATATACGCATGGGTTTTTCATTTTGTATGATGTAGTAGCTTAGATTTTCTAATTCATCGGCTAGTTTAATGATGATCTTTTGAAACTCTTTCAGAACCGCTGTCTTCTCATATCGACTCTTTAATGCATGGTAGTCATAGTAAGTAGCCATCGTTTGCTCAAATAAATCGACCATGTCAATAAAAATAAGAATAAGCGTGCGCCCCGTTTGAGTAAATTCTTTCGTGATCAATCTGCTTTTAAATAATAGCTCCCGAACAATATTTTGTTGTTGATGGACGATGATTTGCTGGCTAATGAGCCTTTTATAATTGTTGTTATAATTACTCTTGATGTCATAGAACATCGCTTTTAGTCGTACATACACAGCTATTTCTTTGATACATTCTCCCAGGGCTTGCTGGGCTAGTCGATAAGGTTTTATTTGAGATATGATGGAACTGAGTAGCATATACCATACCCCACCAACAAGAATGTATGATGCATTCGTGAGTGCTTGAATAGGTGTTTGATTTTGGTCGATGGTGAGTATCATGACCAGTAAAGCTGCGGTGCCAACAGCAGAAGCTCTGTTGCCATAAACCGTAAACATGGAATACAGAAAGCATAACGAGATTATTTCTAAGCCAACTAAGTATGGATTGTGATTGATGAGCCCTGTTAATACTGCTGTTAAAAAGATAAATAGATTGCAAACCAGCATCCCATTTTTTTTATGATTAATAGGACCTGGGTTGTCTGTTAAACTCACGCATAATGCGCCTAACGAAATGCTTACTCCAGTATTCAACTGTCCTAATTGTGCTAATAGGAGAGAGGGAAGAAGAACTCCCAAAGCGACTCGCAAACCATCAGAAAAATATTGACTAAAAATAAATGCTTTGATTTTCTTCGACTGAATCATAGGGTGATGAGTTGGTTCGTAAATGTATAATAGAATGCTTTTATTTGGTGGATATATTATCAATAAACACCTAAATCAAATGAAATTTACAAGACACGCTACTGCCATCTGGCAAGGTACAGGAATGGAGGGCAAAGGATTGATCTCAACTCAAAGTAAAACATTGGAAAATGATCAATTATCATTCAAAAGTCGATTTGAGAGTGGAGTTGGAACCAATCCTGAAGAATTAGTGGCTGCAGCTCATGCAGGATGCTTTTCAATGAAACTGGCTTTTGTTCTATCGGAGCTTGGCTATACTCCCTCTTCGATTCATACTACGGCAAAGGCTACCTTAGAGGATGGATCAATTTCTAATATTACACTGGAGCTCAATGCCCAAATACCTGGTATTTCAAATGAAGAATTCCAAAAAGCAGCTCTTAATGCAAAAGAAACCTGTCCTGTTTCAAAACTTCTGAATGCAGCAATCACATTGAATGCTGTATTGTCATAAACGCTTTTGACATAAATCATTTAGAGTTGACACCTTGTTCTAGCTGCAGAATGGGGTGTCAACTTTTTTAATTATTGTATACAATCTCTAATTTGTCAGCGCCTGCTTGAAGCGTTTCATTTGCTCTACTTCGTAAAATAGGTGCTTCAATACCCTTTTCCCAATGATGCGGGCTAATAAATACACGAGCTTCATCCCATAAATTAGCTTGGATAAATAATTTGAGTATTTGAGCCCCTCCTTCAATTATTACCGATTGAATATCCATCAGGTATAATTGGTAGGCAATTAACTGTGGTAAAAGGGTATCAAAGTCCTCTAATTGGATGTATTTTATTTTTTTGTCAACTTTTGTTGTGATTGTGTTGAAAACGATTGTCTCTATCGATTGATCAAATAGATGAAGGTGTTTGGGTAATTCCAGGTTTCTATCAATTACGATACGTGTCGGATTTCTGCCTTTCCATTCTCTCACATTTAATCTCGGGTTATCAATCAAAGCAGTACGTTTGCCCACCAAGATGGCATCCTCTTCGCTACGCCATTGGTGTACTAGCTGTTTAGCATTCACTGATGATATCCATTGCTGTGAATCATTTGTTGGGGCGAAAAATCCATTCATAGTTTGAGCCCATTTCAAAATGATATAGGGACGCTGTTTTCGCACCCAAGTAAAAAATCGTTTGTTAAGATTTTCGCATTCTGGCTTTAAAATATCTTGAATAACCTCTACTCCAGCATTTTTTAGCTTTTTAATTCCTTTTCCATCTACCTGTGTAAAAGGATCGCGACAGCCAATTACCACTTGAGCAATCTGATACTGGATAATTAAATCTGCACACGGTGGTGTTTTACCAAAGTGGGCACATGGTTCTAGGGTAACATACAGGGTGGATTTTTTTAATAATTCCGCTGCATTAGGCTTATTTGCTAATACTGAATGAATGGCATTCACTTCAGCATGTGCCTCACCATATTTTTGATGATATCCCTCGCCAATAATCAAACCATCATATACGAGCACCGCCCCAACCATTGGATTCGGACTTGCCGATCCTATGCCCATCCATGCTAGCTCGATCGCTCGCTTCATATATATAGTGTGCTCAGTCATGCCGCAAAGGTAGTTTTATTTACTTTTGCCTTTATGACAATAGCAGAGGTAGAAAAGAGTTTTATTGAACAATTAAAGGCCCTTTATGTGGCGAATGAAGCTCGAAATATGGCGTGGTTAACTATTAATCATGTATGTCAAATCAGTCGATCTCAGTTTTTGCTTCAAAAGCAAGAGGAGCTTTCTCAGGAAGATCAGCTCTCGATCAATCATATTTTAGATGAACTTCAAACGGGTAAACCTTTGCAATATGTTTTGGGCGAAACCGAATTCTACGGCCTGCCTTTTAAAGTGAATCCTTCAGTTTTGATTCCAAGACCCGAGACTGAAGAGTTGGTAGACTGGATTTTAAAAACAATTGAGATTCAAGTAGGGGCTAGAGAGAGTAATGTTGCCTTTTTGAAGGAGAGAGCGAGACTTCTAGATATAGGAACTGGGAGTGGGTGTATTCCAATTGTGTTGAAAAAGAATGTACCTAGTGCTTCCATTTTTGCGATGGATATCTCGACTTTGGCATTGGAAAAAGCGATGGAGAATGCCGCCTTGAATGAAGTCGATGTTCAGTTTATTCAAGACGATATTTTTAATCTCCATTCCAAGATCCAAGACCTCAAGTTTGATATGATTGTATCAAATCCACCCTATGTGCGCCTGTCTGAAAAGAGTCAAATGCATAACAATGTATTGGATTATGAACCACATCTCGCCTTGTTTGTTTCGGATGATGATGCTTTGTCGTTTTATAAACAGATCGTCCATTTTGCTTTGACCCACTTGGATGATCAAGGATTTCTGTTTTTTGAAATCAACGAAAACCTGGGCCAACAAATGGTTGAACTGCTCACTCAAACAGGATTTACGGATATCGAATTACGAAAAGATTTGAGAGGAAAAGACCGTATGCTCAAAGCTGTTTACAAAGTGTCAAAAGTGTAAGCTGGTAGTTGCTGTACGTATTGTTTCGGCGTTTAATTCGACATGTTGCTGGATTCTTCCAATAAGTTTGATGTCTTTATAATTGAGTAGTATATCTTCTGAATATGGATCTGGATTTCCATTGATGATAAGGCCTTTGATGGGGATATTTCTTTGGGTCAATAATTCTATTGATAGCAGCGAATGATTAATACTCCCTAAATAATGCGAACTAACTAACACAAGTTCTGCATCTATTTTTTGTATCAAATCAATCATCAAATCTTTTTCATTTAGTGGAACCATGAGGCCTCCAGCACCTTCTATAATAAGTGTGTTTTCTGTTTGTGGTAGGGTGATGGTATCAATATTGATTCTTATCCCATCTAAATGTGCTGCTTTGTGTGGTGAAAAAGGTTGGTTTAAACGATAAGCTTCAGGATGGAATTTTGAGATCTCGTTAGATACTAATCTCTTGACTGTATCTGTATCCGAATGATCTAAATCTCCAGACTGAATGGGCTTCCAATAATCGGCTTTTAGTTTTTCAACAAGAATGGCGGAGGCCACCGTTTTACCAATGCCTGTACCGATTCCACTTACAAAAATGGGTTTAGGTTTCATATGTATTTGTTGATTGTTGAAGCCAGACTTTTAATCTCTTCGAACGAATTATGGTTGTGTAAACAAATTCTTAGTCTTTCTGAATCAGCTTTGACAGTTGGACTGAGTATTGCACGTACGTCGAATCCTGCATGTTGTAGCTTTTGTTCAATATGTTTAGCTTCTCGATTGCCTGGGATGAGAATAATTTGAATAGGAGAATTACTTTCAATTAAGCGACTTGTGTTATGAATTGCTTCTTTGAAAGAATGAATCCTTTGATAGATTGCTGATTGATGATCATATTGAGTCAAAAATTGATAAGCTACTTCCGTAGCTAGATGTGAGCAGAAATTGGCGGCCGTACTATAAATAAATGATCGTGCAAAATTGATGAGATAAGCACGCAGCACATTAGACCCTAGAATGGCTGCTCCATGTGTTCCTAGTGCCTTTCCAAAAGTAATAGTTCGAGCAAAAACACGCTTCGTTAGCCCTTCTTTTTCGACGAGTCCTCTGCCCCGAGTCCCATATATTCCAATGGCGTGTGCTTCATCGACCAATAGTGCGGCATGATATTGTTCTGCTAGTTTGCATATTTTCTCTAGGGGAGCTTCATCTCCATCCATTGAGTAAACACTTTCAATAGCAATGTAGATTTTTCCACGAGCTTGTTTCAGTTTCTGCTCGAGACTATGTAGATCATTGTGTTTAAATGTGTATCGATTTGCATGACTTAGCCTTGCACCATCGATCATACTCGCGTGAACGAGCTCATCGGTAATAATGGTGTCTCCACGCTGAGGAAGAGAGGATAGTAAGCCTAAATTGGCGTCATACCCTGAATTAAAAATCAATGCGGATTCTGCGAGATGAAATGCGGCAATTTTTTTTTCAAGATTCTCGGTGAATAGGTCGTTACCTGCCAATAAACGAGACCCTGTAGATCCTAATTTGTAGCCAGGATATTTTTTGAGTGCGTCTTCAAAATGTGTTTTGAGTTCCGTTGATCGCGCAAACCCAAGATAGTCGTTTGAGGAGAAATCAATTAAAGCGTTGTGAACACTTAACTGACGAGAAGTACCGATTGTTTGGCGTTGAGTCAAACGCTCATGGATGAAGCTATCGATGGCTTTCATTTGAAAAAGTGTATCCTTAAAAATGTCAAGATTTGTTCTTCTGTAAATCGGTGATCGATTTTTGCATTTGACTTACCATGGCAGTGATGGTTTCTAGTGTGGGCTCTGGAGCTGGCTCAGGAAATTGTGTGCTGATATATGCTTTCGCTTTCCATATTTCAATAATCTCATCACATGCAACGGTGTAAGGCTCATAAATGGGATTGTCTGACAATAGTTTTAAGGGCTTGTTCTCTTTAAACTTGCTTCCAATACGTTTGTAAGCAATTCCGTCATTTTTGCTGATGATGATACATGTTTCGCCGAGTTTTAAATTAGACCAATTTTCAAGATACTCGCCTATAATAATGGTTCCGGATTGTAAAGGGGGCATGGAATCCCCCTTAATTTCAAATCCACGATAAGTACCTTGGCGAAACATGGGAAGATAGAACTTTGGTAAATCACTCATAAACGTTGGATCAGCATAGCCATCTAAATAACCTGCACTTGCTTTGATTGGAACAAGCTCAATGTTTTCTTGATTCTGGCTGTCGACAGTGATGCTGAGTACACGTAAGTTTGAGGGGTCAATTTGAGGTTTTGGCTTCCATTTGTCATTGATTTTTTCATTTAACAGCTCATCTATTGATAATTCATAATAGTTGGCAAACTGTTGAAGTAGATCGTATTTGGGCTCTGCTCGCTCTTCTTCATATGCACCCACTAGCGATCGTTTTATCTTAAGTTCATCAGCAAATTGTTGCTGTGTGAGTCCTTTTTTTTTGCGTAAATATTTGAGGTTAGATGAAATATGGGTCATTATTCTAAAAAAAAGATATACTAAGAAAATTAGTACATTGTGCTCATAAAATTAGTATTTATTTCTTCAAAAATAAAGCGATATTTACCTCAATTGTTACTGTTCCTTTAAATTCAATGAAAATGAATAAATATGTTTATTTGATTACGGATCGTAATAGAGATAGCCTCCATGTAGGAATGAGTAACGACTTGATAGAAACCATGGTTTTTTATCATCAAATTTCTAATCTAGCTTTTGATGCTGGACAACAGTTGAGCCGTTTGGTATATTTTGAGGAGTTTACGTCAGAATCTTTGACCATGCAACGTTTTCAGCTTGTTAGCAGATTCACCAGGGCACAGAAAAACAAGATCATCCAGGCTGTGAATCCAGATTGGATTGATTTAACTACCGCTTTGAAATTTGAGAATAATTGGACAAGTGTATAAGCCAATGTTTCAATTGAAAGTGAATTTGTAGTTAGATAGTCACGATTATATTACCAACCAGGGGCTAGATTTAAGCCAAATATTCCAAAAGTGATATCGGTACGTTGAAATGGAATGGCATAGTAAGGCTCTATAATAAAAACACCAAATAAATTTATACGCAACGATACCCCAGCACTCATAACAGGGATTCTATCATACAAGAGGCTGGTTGCATTGGGATCGGTAGGAGTGGGTGCAGGGATAGAGCCAACAACAGTTGGCTGTGAAGCAAATGATAGTTTTGAGTCTCCATAATAAGCTATTCCTACATCAAAAAAAGCATTCAGATCACTAAAAAAGAATTTGGAGTCAATAGCACATAATTTTTCTGGCCCTGTAAATGGCAGGCGAACTTCAAAATTTGCGACCGCAATTCTAGAACCAGTTAACTGATTTATATTAAATCCAGTACTTGCCACATTCACATTATTGTTGAATGAATTAGGATTGTAACCATGTATGTAATAATCATAACCAACATATAAAGGGTATAATTTTTTTTCATCGGCACCAAATCGACCGTAACTATATAATCTTCCTGCTAAAGAAATAGGCTTTAAACGAATATAGCGGCGCAAATCGATTGTGTATGCTCCCAAGTGATAGTCGCCTGAATAAGCTTCTAAGCCCAGTCGATATCGCTGGCCATTGAGAGGAGCCGTAATCCCCCAAAATGTATTATCTCCGACAAAGGCGCCACCTACTTGATATAAGCCTAAGGAATTGAGATATGTACCATACGATTGGGTTATCTGACTAGAAGACAGTTTCTCATGTTGAGAACCAATTCCTCCTCCTATTGTTTGCGTGCTAGGGTCATATTGATAGTAATTGTCATATCGATCCACGCGATAGCTATAGTGCAAAAGGCCTGTGCTTAACTCAAATCGGTTGATTCGAGAAAACGGGTATGAACTAAATAGTGAAAACTGATCTACGAATGTGTGTATGAGATCATATTTTTCATTATAAACGGGATTAGGCCCCCCATTTGGATCGGGATCAATAGAGCTTGATATGGCTGCAGATACATAGGGAATATGAGAAAGTGATACTCCCCAATTAATTCTGCTTTTTTGATGAGTATAGGCGATTTGGCCACCAAAGTCATAAATCTGGCCATTCACAGCAACAGCTGTAAATATTTGATTTTGTCCTGTGATGTCGCTAAAAATGCCTTGAGCACCACTTGATAAGCCTGTTGTTGTTCCATAACCACCTGCTGATACACCCACACCCACACCATTGCTGGATATATAATCTAATTTGAATTTAGGGCGATAGGGAACTTGTTCGATTTGAGAAAAGCTTATTTTTTCGAATCGGCTGAAGTTGCTTAGATTGCTATTAATGATGTCTATTCCTGTAGATTTTGTCGGGGGTAATATGGCAGCATTTAAATTTAAGTGCTGTGGGTCGACAGGGTTTGCTACAAATTCAGAGGCTTTGGCATTGTAAATAGCATACTTTTGAGCTTGGTAATATGAGTAGAGTATGTCATCATTTTTTGAAATACTGAGTGCTGGTGAAAATTCAGTTATTCCACTAATACCTGTGAAGTATTTAGTTAATTGTTCTACATCATTTGATGAAATATCATATCTATATAAGTTTCGAAATCCATCTCGATTGGATAAGAAATAGATTTTTTGATCATTTGCAGAAAATTGAGGATTTAAGTTATTCGCACCGCTAAACAATAAGATGTTATCAATTGATTTCTCATTAATGTTGAGTACAGCTAAGCCAAAAGGAATGTTTACTCCCTTTAGAGAATGATTAAATGCTGCTCGATCGCTACTAAATACAATCTTGCGACCATCATGTGAAAAGCTTGGTTGATAGTCAGAGTATGAATCATTGGTTAATTGAATCACTTCTTTAGTGTTTAGATCATACATAAAAAGATCACTCTGTCCATTTTTTAAGCCCGAGAAAGCAATACTACTTCCATCAGGTGACCAAGTCAGGTTTCCGAACTCTTCTACCTCGCCCATTGATTTCATACTGCGTGTTTTACCTGTTGCAATATCAATTATAACCAGTTGATTTCGTCCGGCACTGAATGTACTAAATGCGAATTGTTTGCAATCTGGAGACCATGCTCCAGCAGATTCAATAAAGTTAAACTCATCAATATGTGAGTTTCTAGATTTGCTAGTTAATTTTTGCAAAACTTTTCCAGTTTGTGCATCAGCTAAGAAAAGATCAATACTCAGAAGATCTTTTTCTGATAGAAAAGCAACATACTTTCCATCGGGTGAAATTGCAGGTGCGACATTGTAGTGTTCTCCTGCATTTTTGCTATCGATAATTCGTTTACCAACGATGACTTGAGCTGTGTCTTTAATATAAGGCTTATAGCTATTCTCAATACTTGTTTTCCACAGACTTGAAAATGTTTTTTCATCATAACCAAAAGTGTACATCAATGCTTTTTCATAGCCATATCTAGCAGCGCGTTTGAAGAATGGAACAATAATTGTATCCCCATAGGTAGAGCCAACATAGGACCAAAAAGCTTGCCCATAACGATAGGGGAAATATTTGTTACTCATAGTAAGCTGCTTAAGGGTGGGGATGTCTTTACTTAAAAAAGCGTCGCGCATCCACATGCCTGTATAAGCGTCTACTTTTCCTATGGATAGGTATTCTGCCATTCCTTCAATCATCCATAGTGGAACTTTGTCAATATTTTCAATATTGGTTGAGTCTCCTTCAATGAGAATATGGTATTGAAATGCATGGACCAATTCGTGACCTATGACGTGACGTGTTTGCTGGTTTAATTGTGTGATAGGCATCACAACTCTATTTTTCATCCCTTCGGTAACCCCCCCTGTACCTACGCCTATATCACCTTGTATGGCAGTGGTTTGTTGAAAGTCAGGGCTATTGGCGTACAGTATAATTGGATTTTTTTTGATAAAAGTATCTCTGAATACTTGCTGGTGTAAGTTGTACCAGACTTCAGCTTCTTGTGCAAATCGTTTAATTAGATTTTCATTGCGTAAATAATAGTACAATGAAAAATGTGGCGTTTCGTATACTTTAAAATTGAGTTTTTTGTATCGTACTTTATTTTGACCAAAATATTGGGCTTTTGCTGAAAAAGTGGGACTTAGAAAAGCGAAGAGCGTGAACGAAAATATAAGGCATGCTGACAGGTTTGTTTTAAATAGACTATTCTTCATTTGCTTTGTTTATTTATTTCGGCACAATATTTTCAACCAAATAAAATGCTGTCTGGAAAAGTTAACGCAAGCGTAAGAAAAAAAATCAACTATTTCGGGGTTGTTTTTTAGAAGTGATGAGATATTTAGGTTTGATTGATCAACCGCTATAGATATTGCTTTGATATTTCTAGTCTGATTTATTAGTATCAATGAGCGCCTCTGGGGTAATTATTGAATCGGTAGACAAGCTATCTATTCTAGTCGAGTCTAATGCGAATTGGGGAGTTGTACACTGGTACTTTCGTGTGATGTCAACATCTGGTTTTGGAAAGCGTCCTTGCGTAATTTTAGTAGAAGGATCGTGGTATATTTTTTCCATGAACTTAGCGAAAATAGGCAATGCTGTATGTGAGCCTTCACCTGTTTGAGAGTCTCTGAAATGTACACTTCGCTCGTCGCATCCTACCCATACACCAGTCACTAGATCTTTGGTGATGCCCATATACCAACCGTCTACATAGTCGGATGAAGTACCCGTTTTTCCACCAATCTGATTGTTGTTTTTCCACAGATCCCATGCCCATAAAGCTTGAGAAGTTCCACCTGGTTCTTCCATCCCCCCTCGAAACATGTATAGCATGAGCCAAGCAATTTCTTTCGAAATTACTCGCTCTTGTTTGGCTGTAAATTGTTCAATGGTGTTATCATCGTGATCTGTAATTCGATCCACAAGTATGGGATTTGTTTTGAGTCCTGTATTTAAAAAAGTACCATAGGCTTTGACCATCTCAAAGACAGAGACATCATTAGGACCTAAACCCACTGATGGTACGGATTTAAGATTGCTTTCAATGCCACACATGTACGCAGATTTAACCACATTGTCCCAGCCAACTTTTTCTGTGACTTGTGCAGTGATCGAATTAACCGATTTACCCATTGCCCACCGTAAAGACATTTCTCGACCCGAGAATTTAAAATCAGCGTTATTGGGTTCCCAGTATTCCATTTTTCCTTTATCAGTAAAAGCAATTTTGACGCGCTTATCGATAAATGTATCGCAAGGGCTCATGCCCTGTTGTAAAGCCGTTAGATAAACGAATGGCTTAAATACAGAACCTGCTTGGCGTTTAGCTTGATTGACATGATCATATTTAAAATAATTATGGTTAATACCTCCAATCCAAACTTTAATGTGACCATTGAATGGGTCAAGAGTCATCACTCCTGTGTTCACTATTTTTGCATAGTATTTGATGGAATCTAGGGTTGAAAAGTATTCATCTTTATCACCATCCCATGAAAATACTTTCATCTTTTTAGGTTTGTTGAGATAAAATCTGATGGAGTCTGGACGGGTAGGGTATTTAGCCTTGAGTGCTGCATAATAAGGAAGACGCTGTGCAGCCTTTTCTGCAAAATCGGGAATCTCAATCCCGGCAGATGTACGCCATGGATTTTGTTTTCCCCAAACATTTTGGAAACGGGTTTGTAACGTTTTCATTTGCTCAGCGACAGCTTCCTCCGCATATTGTTGCAATCTGGAGTCAATCGTGGTATAAATTTTTAAGCCATCTGAGTACAAATCATAGCCATTGTCTTCGCACCATTTCTCAAGATATTTAGCTACAGCTGAACGTAAATAGGATCCGCCGTCACTATCATTTAATTCTAAGGGTTTTAATTTTAAGGGGAGATTGCTTAATCTTTTTAAATCGGCTAAGCTGATATAGTTGTACTTCTGCATCTGACCTAAAACAACATTTCTTCGGCCCAAAGCCTTGTCTGGATTTTTAATAGGATTATAAGTGGTTGTCGCTTTGAGCATTCCTATTAAAATGGCTGCCTCTTCAATCTGTAATTTGTTAGGCTCTTTACTAAAGTAAAGTTTTGCTGCTGTTTTAATTCCGTAAGTATTGTTTCCAAAAGGAACAGTGTTCAGATATAATGTTAAAATATCTTGCTTTGAATAATAGACCTCGAGCTCGTATGCCGTAATCCACTCTTTGAGTTTGTAAAACAAGGTACGGACTCCCGGGATGTATTTGATTAAGCCTTGTGATTTCTGGTTGCGTGTACTGTATAAATTTTTAGCTAGTTGTTGAGTAATTGTACTAGCTCCTCGCATATCTCCTTTGAAAGTAGAAATGATACTTGAAATAAGTGAGTGCAAATCAATACCACTATGATCAAAAAAACGTACATCCTCTGTAGCTATCAATGCATTAATCACATTTGGTGAAATCTCCTTGAATAAAACGGGGCTTCTATTTTCTTTATAGTACTTGCCAATCAACTTGCCGTCTGCCGTATACACTTCAGATGAGATGTGCATGTTAGGCATTTTGATATCCTGAATAGTAGGCGAATAACCAAATAGCCATAAAAAATTGAGCTCAATTGCACACAGCAAAATAATGATGCTGTAAATGGTAATGATGGTATAACGCAGCGGTTTGCTTTTAATTCTTCTGAACATGTGGTAAATATGCTGAATTTGCCTGGTTTTTGTCAGCGTATTTTACAAAGTGCTTATATGATTGGGGGAGTTTAAAATAAAGAACTGGTTCTAAGTGCTGTGTTAGCGCATTTCCTATTAGACTTTTCTAATGTGAATGCATTTATTGATGAACTTATGTACTCCTTAAAACCCTATCTTTGCCAGTCAGATGAAGCATATACGTAACTTTTGCATTATTGCCCATATCGATCATGGGAAGAGTACATTGGCTGATCGATTATTAGAGTACACTCATACGATTACAGCACGCGAAGCCCAGGCCCAATTGCTGGATGACATGGATTTGGAACGTGAGCGTGGCATCACCATCAAAAGTCACGCGATTCAGATGGACTACGAATTGGATGGCGAGAAATATGTTCTAAACTTAATTGACACGCCAGGGCATGTTGATTTTTCCTATGAAGTTTCGCGATCCATCGCTGCCTGTGAAGGAGCATTACTCATCGTAGATGCATCACAAGGCATTCAGGCTCAAACTATCTCTAATTTATATCTAGCCCTAGAGCACGATTTAGAAATTATTCCCATTCTCAATAAAATGGATCTTCCAGGGGCAATGCCAGAGGAGGTGAAAGATCAGATTGTTGAACTTATTGGCTGTAAGCGCGATGAAATTATTCCTGCATCTGGCAAAACAGGTATGGGAGTTCTTGATATTTTAAAAGCAATCATTGATCGAGTGCCCGCACCTGTTGGAAATCCAGATGGAGAACTCCAAGCATTGATTTTTGATTCTGTTTTTAATTCTTTCCGTGGTATTGTCGCATACTTCAAAGTAATCAATGGTGAAATCCGTAAAGGCGATAAAGTAAAATTTGTGGCTACTAACAAGGAGTATATTGCTGATGAAGTGGGTACTTTAAAATTGACGCAGAAGCCAAAAGATGTGATTAGAACTGGGGATGTGGGATACATTATATCAGGTATTAAGGAGGCGCGTGAAGTGAAGGTGGGAGATACCATCACACACAAAGATCGTCCGAGTAAAGAAGCAATCCAGGGCTTTGAAGAAGTGAAGCCGATGGTGTTTGCAGGCATCTACCCCGTGGATACTGAAGACTACGAAGAGCTGCGTGAAAGCATGCACAAATTACAATTAAATGATGCCTCTATCGTATTTGAGCCTGAATCTTCAGCGGCCTTAGGTTTTGGTTTCCGGTGTGGATTTCTGGGAATGCTCCATATGGAAATTATACAGGAGCGTTTAGAGCGTGAGTTTAATATGACGGTAATCACTACCGTACCTAACGTGTCATACAAAGCTTTTACGACGAAGGGTGATGAAATTGCGGTTAATAATCCATCCGATTTACCCGACCCCAGCAAAATGGAGTACGTGGAAGAGCCTTATATCAAGGCTAATATTATTACCAAAGCAGAGTTTGTTGGACCAATTATGTCCTTGTGTATTCAAAAACGAGGAATTATTGTTAATCAATCTTATTTGACATCTGATCGTGTTGAGCTTGTTTTTGAAATGCCGATGGGTGAGATTGTTTTTGATTTTTACGATCGTCTTAAAACCATTTCAAAAGGCTATGCGTCATTTGATTATCATCAAATTGGTTATCAAAAATCTGATCTTGTTCGTTTGGACATTCGCTTGAATGGTGAGCCTGTGGATGCCTTATCATCTTTGATTCATCGCAGTAATTCATATGATTTTGGTAAAAAAATCTGTGAAAAATTAAAAGAATTATTGCCTCGTCAACAATTTGAGATTATCATTCAGGCGTCCATTGGTGCAAAAATTATTGCACGCGAAACAGTGAAAGCCTTGCGTAAAGATGTAACTGCTAAATGTTACGGAGGAGATATCTCGCGTAAGCGAAAACTGTTAGAGAAGCAGAAAAAGGGTAAGAAAAGAATGCGCCAAGTTGGGAATGTGGAAATTCCACAATCGGCATTTATGGCAGTACTTAAACTGGACTAGTGAATCCGAGATGGCTATAACTATTCATGAACTACTGAAAAATATCGAGAACCGCATATTCAGACCTGTATACTTGCTGCACGGAGAAGAGGCGTATTATATTGATAAAATAAGTACCCTGCTTGAGCAAAAAGTGCTTTCTGAAAGTGAAAAGGGTTTTAATCAAACCATTTTGTACGGCAAGGAAACAGATGTGATGACCATTTTGAATGCAGCAAAGCGCTTTCCGATGATGAGCGATTATCAACTCATTGTCGTTAAAGAGGCACAAGAATTAAAATGGAGCAAAGGTGCTGATGATGATAAAAAAGCTTCAGATCCTTTATTAGCATATGCAGAAAATCCATTAAAAAGCACTGTGCTGGTATTTTGTTATAAACATGCTAAGTTTGACAAGCGCAAGAAAATATACAAGACCATCGATAAAAATGGAGTTGTTTTCGAATCATCTGAAATATACTCTGATAAAATTGCTACTTGGATAGTGGATTTCTTGAAACAGAAAAACTATTCTATTCAACCCCAGGCATCCGCACTTTTAGCCGAATATTTAGGAAATAACTTGTCTAAGGTAGTTAATGAGCTAGAAAAATTGATGCTGAGTATTCCTCCTGGACAGGAAATAACAGTAGCGGATGTTCAATCTAATATTGGAATCAGTAAAGATTATAATGTATTTGAGCTTCAAGCAGCTCTTGCTCGTCGTGATACATTAAAGGCAAATCAGATTATTAATTATTTTGCTCGTAACCCAAAATCAAATCCGATGGTGCTGGTATTAGGTACGCTTAATAATTATTTTACAAAACTGCTTCGCTATCATTATGCTGTAGATAAATCGCCACAGAGTTT
The DNA here is from genome assembly GCA_938008555.1 of uncultured Pedobacter sp. Taxonomy (GTDB): domain Bacteria; phylum Bacteroidota; class Bacteroidia; order Sphingobacteriales; family Sphingobacteriaceae; genus Daejeonella. The sequence continues at coordinate 31,949 of CALLKE010000028.1, read as the reverse complement.
AGCCAAGGAGCTGGGTGTACATCCTTTTTTTGTGAAAGAGTATGAGCTTGCTGGTAAGAATTATAGCAAGGATCAACTTTTTCGTGTGATTTCTGATTTAAGAGAATCAGATCTAAAAACCAAAGGAGTAGATGCAACAGGCAATACGACAGATGCAGAGTTGATGAAAGAGTTGGTATTTAGGATCACTGACCATGGCTAGGCGTTTTATCAATTTTAATGGTGAGTTCTATGCCGAAGAAGAGCCGGTAATAGGTATTTCAAATCGTGGCTTTAGGTATGGTGATGGACTTTTTGAATCCATGAGATGGGCTAAGGGAGAACTAAAATTCGTTGATCTTCATGCAAAACGCATCCGTCGAGGTATGGATTTGTTGAGATTAGGGAAGCATTTAGATATTGATCACCATTTTTTGTGTAACAAGGTAGAAGAGCTCGTGCGAAAAAATAGAACAGGTTTATACGCTCGGGCAAGGCTAACTGTTTTTCGTCATGCGGGAGGGTTATATAGCCCTACGAGTAACGAAGTGGGTTACGCGTTAGATGTCATCAAATCAGAAGAACTGATTCATGCGAGTAATGCACCTGGTTTAATTGTAGATGTATTTGATGAAATTCCCAAGCCAATTAATATGCTATCCAACGTCAAAACTTGTAATGCCTTATTATTTGTTTTAGCTGGAATTTTTAAAAATAAGTTTTCCTTGGATGAAGTGCTGATTGTTAATCAAAATGGTTTTTTATGCGAAGCCATGAGTAGCAATTTATTTGTCGTATACAAAAAAAAGATCTACACGCCTGCTTTAAGTGAAGGCTGTGTTGAAGGAGTAATGCGAAGTGTCGTGATGCGTTTAGCTGCAGAGAATGGTTTGGAAGTGATTGAAGCTCAAATCAACCCTGAGATTTTACACGAAGCGGATGAGCTTTTTTTAACCAACGTAAATAAAGGCATACGTTGGGTAATGGGATTTAACAATAAACGATACTTTAACGAGGTATCACGATTCTTGGCAACCAGATTGAACGAATATCAGTAACGGGCTGCTTATTTACTTGTTTTTTTATCGAAACAATTGGTTTCTATAATAGCCTTGCAATATGAGGCATTGATAAAATCCATTGGTATAATACCTGTATTGCCCTTTCCTTTATTTTTAAGTATCTCGATTAAGTATTTACCCATGTCGTTAGCAATATTGACATAGTATGCAGTAGGTATTTTGCCTCCTAATTTTTGATATGCACTCGTGTTATTGATGTATAAGGTCGAAGTTTGTCCAGTCTTCTCAAAAGACTCATCTAGCAGAGGCAAGAAATACTTTTGTTTCTCTTCGGCATTTTTAACTGCAAAAATACTTTGCACTTTCATTTTTTCTGTTGCCGATAGTTTTGATACAGAGGTTGCATTACTCTGACGTTTAGATGCATCTATTCCTACTGGAACTTGATCGGCATTCTCAAATTTCTTCATTAATATAATCTTGCCCCTAGCTTCCCCCAAGGTGGGAATGATATGTGCACTATTACTCGGATGTTTATAGAATAGGAGGGGGTACCGATTGCAATACGTATTGAATATTTGGGTAAATGACTCTGAGCTTTTTGAAGGCTTATACTCTTCCTGAACTTTCATGATGATTGTTTCAGATGGATTTTGTTGAAGAAAAGTATTACAAGTTGTCAAGACATCTTCAAAATTTAGGTTTTGGTAAATATGGCCATGATTTATATCAAAAGAATTCCCCTTGCGTCGGCATCGAATATCAAGGTAACGAACACCTATCTGCAGTTGTTCTGCTATTGAAATACGTTGGCACTTTGCTACATCTGAGGGATTAACATCAATGATTGGTACTGTAAAATTGGGACCACCTCCATGTAATGCAGCTGATTCATGCGTGCCGGGTATTGATATTTGTGCAATAGAGAAATCAGAGGGGAGTTGGTGCATCCAACTGGAAGGAGTCCATTGGGTATAGTAGCAAGGCCTTACACTTGAAGTATGTGGCTCATGTGATAGAGTTAGTTTAGAGTTAGATGATTTAATCTCTGATTTTTGGCAGGATAGCATGCATTGGCATAGAAATAATCCTAAGATGGACAGAATGATATTTTTCTCAGTACTCATAAATTAAATTATTATTTATGCAGAATAATAATTTAATTTATGAGTAAATTTTTAAAAATACAAGCTGTTGTATTTTATATGAACTATAGCCGCACCCCTCGTAAAAATTCGTCGATATGCATCCTTTTTTTTCCTTCGAGTTGTAGCTCTTGTACTGAAATGAAACCATTTAGACAGGCAAATTTTAACTCAGTTTTTCCATCGCTGATAAAACTACCTGGTTCCACCTGGGGGGGAGTATGATCCATGCTTACTCGAAGTAATTTAAGCACTTTATCATGAAGTTTTGTAAAAGCAGTCGGAGAGGGGCTTAAGCCTCTGATGCGGTTATAAACAGTTTGAACGGGATGGTTCCAATCGATTTTACAGTCTTCTTTAAAAATCTTAGGAGCATGTTTTAAGTGATCAATAGGGAGTACAGTTGATTGGGGTATTTCTTGATAATTTCCTTTTTCGATCGATTGTACTGTCTCAACTAGGAGTTGGGCACCCACTTGCATAAGTTCATCATGCAGATCTCCTGCAGTATAAGTATCTGGAATTTGAACTCGCTGACTAAAAAGGATATCGCCTGTATCAATTTCATGTTTTAGAAAAAAAGTGCTTACCCCGGACTCCTTTTCACCATTTATAATGGCCCAATTGATGGGTGCTGCACCACGATATTGAGGTAAAAGTGATGCATGCAAATTGATAGTTCCCTTGGGAGGCATATTCCAAACTACTTCAGGAAGCATACGGAAAGCGACCACTACTTGGAGATCAGCATTCAACGATTTTAGCTCTTCTAAAAAATCGGGATCTTTTAATTTAATCGGTTGAAGTATTTTCAATCCCTTTTGAACAGCATATTTTTTTACTGCTGATTCACCTAATTTTTGTCCGCGTCCAGCAGGCTTATCTGCGGCGGTCACAACTCCAACAATAGTACATCCTGAATGAATGAGTGCATCTAAAGAAGCCACAGCAAAATCGGGCGTACCCATAAAAATGATATTCATATACGCTTAATCGGAAATATATTTGATGAAAATCTAAATGATCCTAGATATAAATCAGGTTATTATCTTTGATACCTTTAAACTATCAATTTCCGCAAAGATATGATCATTGAACAATTTTATGACAAGGGATTAGCACATGGTTCGTATGCCATTGTGAGTGATGGTAAAATGATGCTTGTTGATCCTGCACGAGATCCTCAACCATACCTGGATTTTGCGAAAAAGCATCAGGCAAAAATTATAGGTGTTATCGAGACACACCCGCATGCTGATTTTGTGAGCTCTCATTTAGAATTCCATGAAAAATTAGGCGCAACCATTTATGCCAGCCGCTTGCTTGGTGCAGATTATGCACATCAATCGTTCGATGATGGTGATGTAATACATCTGGGGAAATTAACGCTCAAAGCAATCAATACACCAGGGCATTCACCAGATAGTATTTGTGTTTTGTTGTTTGATGAACATGGAAATGAACATGCTTTGTTTACTGGAGACACACTTTTTGTGGGAGATGTGGGTCGCCCAGATTTGCGAGAAAATGTAGGCAATCTAACAGCAAAAAAAGAAGAGCTAGCCAGGGCCATGTATCACTCTACTCGTGATAAACTGATGCAGCTACCTGAACAGGTGTTGGTATATCCAGCCCACGGACCTGGATCGCTTTGCGGAAAAAATATGAGCCCAGAGCTACATAGTACTATTGGAAATGAGCTTCGTACCAATTATGCCTTGCAATTAATGGACGAGCTGGAGTTTGTGAAGAAAATCATCGAAGATCAGCCATTTGTTCCTAAATATTTTGGCTACGACGTGTCTCTTAATAAAAAAGGTGCGCCTTCTTTTGTGGAGAGCATCGCAACAGTACCTCGTATAGATAATCGTGCGAAACTAGAGGAAAATGTAATCATCATAGATACTCGCCCCCAAGATCAATTTAAGATGGGACATTTGAAGAATTCATTTAACCTACAAGATGGAGGAAAGTTTGAAACTTGGCTGGGATCTATTATGGCTCCCGGAGAACCGTTTTACTTGGTAGCATCAGATGAAAATGTGTTGAATAGCGTAATTCGGAAAACAGCTAAAATTGGTTACGAACATCAAATAAAAGGGGCCTTTGTTGCAGGAGATTGGGAAAATAGCGCACCTCTATTTGATATGGATGTATTTATGGAGCATCTCGGAAAGTTTACGATTATTGATATCCGCAATGAATCTGAAGTAAAAGAAGGGAAGTTATTTGATGCTGCAATCACTATCCCTTTGCCAGAACTGAGGGAACGTATCTCTGAGATTCCAACAGATAAACCCATTGTGGTCCATTGTGCAGCTGGTTACCGATCTGCTGTAGGTGCTAGTATTATCCGGCAACAGGTTAAAAATGTACTTGTTTTAGATATGGGTGAAAATGTCATTCGATTTCCTGTTAAACACTAGAGTGAGATTTATGTATAAACTTCTGTTTTTTCTTGTTTGCTTATTCCCTATTCAAATGATAGCGCAGATTAAGAATCCGGAATTTAAAAAAACATTGGATGCCCTGTATAAAGAGCGTGTTCCACTAATTTCTGTTGATGATTTTAAAAAGTTGGATAAAAATAATTTATACATCTTAGACGCTCGTGAGAAGAACGAGTTTGAGGTGAGCCATCTAAAAAATGCACGTCATATTGGACATTTCTGGTTTGATATGCGTAAAGTTTATGATATACCTTACGAAGCAACTGTCATGGTGTACTGCTCAATTGGGAACCGTGGTGAATGGATAGGTGAAAAACTGGTTCATGCTGGATATAAATGCGTGTATAATCTTTACGGTGGAATATTTGAATGGGCTAACCAAGGTAATCCAGTATATAAATCCAATGGTGTACAAACATCTGAAGTGCACCCTTGTGGTACAAAATGGGCTCAGTGGCTCGAATGAGTTCTGAAAAGTAAGGAGATAAATTTCATGTTTGAATTATACAATTAAAATAGTTTATGCTTCAACTAGTATATACTGCTGATGGATCTAAAACTATTTTTAATCCAGAAATTGGTGAAACATATCACTCTCGACATGGTGCGCTTCAAGAAGGGATGCACGTATTCTTAAATGCAGGTTTGCGTCATTTCCTGACAACAGCTAACACTAAAAGTGAACCGAGTATTCTTGAAGTGGGTTTAGGTACTGGATTAAATTTTTTACTCAGTGCAAATTTTTGCCTAGAGTATAATTTAAAGGTCGATTACGTCGGTATAGAGACAAGCCCATTGGAAGCTGCATTGATTTGTGAGATGGGATATGAGCAATATGTTTCTGTAAGATTATGGAATTGGTTCATCAAAAACTATTCTTCATCTATTAACGATCGTGTTGAATTAGATGGTTGTTGTACACTAAAAACGGCTCACTGTGAATTATTAGATTTCCAATCGGAAAAACGATTTGATATAATTTACTTTGATGCATTTTCCGCAATTCATCAGCCAGAAATGTGGTCAGATCAATCATTAGAACACGTATGCCAGTTTTTAAAAACGGGTGGTGTATTTGTTACTTATGCTATCACAGGTAACTTAAAGCGATCACTTAAATCACTAGGATTTGTTATTGAAAAAATACCTGGTGCTCCTGGTAAAAGAGAAATGTTGAGAGCTACAAAAATAAGAGAGGCTTCCTTTTAATTAAGGATCTACTCAGGTATTGATTAAGTCTAGTTTGACTTGTAAACTTTTGCTAGCTTTACGATAGATCTTGCATGTCTTATGAAGTGTTACTTTATAATCATATTGTGTTGTGTTGGTCCAATCGTTTTTAGTCAGCCCAAGCATCAATCTGTTAATAAAGCCCATAAAGCTTTTGATTTGGCAAGCACCTATCTTGAAAAGCAATTATATGATGAAGCAATTGGGCAACTAAATCTAGCTGTATCTTTTGATAGTACATACACCATCGCGTATCAACAGTTGGGGGATATTTATCGTAAGCTAGGCCTCTATTATAAAGCCAAAAAGAATTATGAAAAAGTCCTGAAAATCAATCCTGATTTTTTACCATTGACTTATTTTGGCATTGCTGAAAGTGAATTTAATACAGGTGAGTATGCTAAAGCATTACAGCATTTTACTAAATATGTTTCTTATCCCATATTGGATGCTGGTAGAAAGATCTGTACTAAATATATACTCAATTGCGAGTTTAGCTTAAGGGCAATTAAAAATCCAGTCCCATTTAATCCTCTCAATATGGGGAGTGCTATTAATACAGCAGACGATGAATATTTTCCTTCGGTTACTGCTGATGGAGCAACGATGATATTTACCAGACGGTCCAGTCGTGGTGAAAATTTCTATACCAGCATCAAAAAAGGTGGAAAGTGGACACAAGCTAAATACCTGAGTGATACGATTAATACTGATTTTAATGAAGGTGCACAGTGCATTTCTCAGGATGGAAAGTATTTGTTTTTTACAGGTTGTAATCGCCCAGATGGACTAGGAAGATGTGATATTTACATAGCAAATAAGGAAGGAAAGAGATGGAGTGACCCTTTCAATATCGGGATGCCTGTGAATACAGAAGCTTGGGAGTCCCAGCCATCGCTAAGTGCGAATGGCAGAACTCTTTATTTCTCAAGTAATAGGTCCGGAGGAATGGGTGGGTATGATATTTGGAAGTCAGATCTCTTGGATAATGGTTCGTGGGCTGTGCCAGTAAACTTAGGTCCTTCAATTAACACGCCTTATGATGAACAAGCTCCTTTTATTCATCCAGATGATCAAACTTTATATTTTTCGTCTAATGGTTGGCCTGGATTGGGGAAAAAAGATCTGTTCATTAGTCGGGCAGATTCATTAGGTCAATGGAGTCAACCAACGAATTTGGGTTATCCTATTAATACATTTCATGAAGAAAATGGATTGATCGTAAGTAGAGATGGTAAAACAGCTTATTTTTCTGCTGATAGAGAGGATACTTTTGGTAAACTAGATATTTATTCTTTTGAATTACCTAAACCAATTCGTCCTAATCCAGTAACATATGTTAGAGGGGTTATCATTGATGAGGATACTCAAAAGCCTTTGAATGCTAAAATTCAGATAAATGAGCTATCATCCGGAAAATTTGCGTTTGATGATGTGTGTGATGCTGATAGTGGGAGTTTTTTAGCAACGATGCGTGTTGGCAGATCATTTAGTTTAGCTGTGTCTAAAGAAGGTTATCTTTTACATTCCGAAAATTTTACGTTGAAGGACGAAAAGAGTAAAGAACCATTTCACGTTAAGATAGTTCTCCAGAAAATAGCAGTAGGTAGAAAATCAACACTTCAAAATATCTTTTTTGATACGAATAAGTATGAGCTTTTGCCAGAGTCAAGAATAGAACTGCATGAAATTATTGCTTTCTTGGCAGATAACCCACGTGTTGCGATCGAAATTCAAGGTTTTACAGATGATACCGGCACTGAAAACTTAAATCAAATACTTTCAGAAAATAGAGCAAAGTCAGTTTATAATTATTTGATATCCCATGGTGTAAAATCAAATAGGCTAAGCTATCGAGGGTATGGATCAAGCAATCCTGTTGCAGATAATACAACTGAGGAAGGAAAAAGAATGAATCGAAGAACTCAATTTCAGATTACAAAAAAATAGCAAAAAGAAAAAGCAGATTATTTAATCTGCTTTTTCTTTTTGCATTGGGTGGATGATGGGGCTCGAACCCACGACCCTCGGTACCACAAACCGATGCTCTAACCAACTGAGCTACAACCACCGTGTGTTGGGCCACAAAAGTAATTATTTCAATAACATTTCCAAAATAAAATTGTAATCGACTTGATTAATTTCAGCCAAGATGGAATATGCTTTTGTTTTGCTCATTCCTACTTTGTAGAATTTAATTTTAAATTTACAGCAGCCTCAACGAAGTATAGAATCAGATGCTTATTTGATAGTTTTTGTGGAGTACACAATTTCATTTCGAAAATCTGAGGTTAGTGAGGCAATAATTATTAATCAATTTCGCTCAATAAAAAGATAAAACTATGTACATCATACCAGCTATTGATATTCTTAATGGGAAAGTGGTTCGTTTACGCAAAGGAGACTATGAGCAAGCAACTTTTTACGATGTAAGTCTTGAAGAAATGATTGAGAAGTATCAACATAAGGGTACTGAGTTTATTCATATCATCGACCTAAATGGTGCAAAAGGTGATTTTAGTAATCAAAAGTATGTATTCGACATCATCCGGAAAACGGAAATGAAAGTACAATATGGAGGGGGAGTGCGTAGTATTGATAAAGTAAAAGAACTAATCGATTCAGGTATTCATCGAGTTATCGTAGGGACTCAAGCAATCACAGACCCTAATTTTCTTCTTGATTTAAGTAAAGAGATTTGTGGAAAAGAGCAATGTTCTGATCAAGTGGTTATTGCAATTGATGTGCTGGATGAAGTAATCAAATACTCTGGTTGGATGGAAAGCTCGCCGACTAAACTTAGAGAATATGTGGATAAGTGTTTAACATTAGGTTTTTTTCGTTTTTTATGCACTGATATTGATAAGGATGGTAGGTTAGGTGGGGCGGGGGTTGATCTTTATAAAAGGTTACTCAATCATTCTCCATTTATTAAACTCATTGCTTCAGGGGGCATCAGTTCGATGGCTGATATTGAGGCTTTGCAAAAAATAAAAGTAGAGTCGTGTGTGGTCGGAAAAGCGATTTATGAAGAACGAATTGCCATTGATCAGATTAAAGATTGGAACCTAAAAGCACTGATCAGCTTTTAAATGTTAGTCTTCAAATTCAAACAAATTGTCAAGGGTACTGTGGGAGAGTAGCAGAATGATTCAAGTACAACATATTGCCACATTATCGGGGCATCAAAACCCCATTTATACGATCGAATGTTCACAAAAGCCCGGCATATTATTTAGTGCCGGAAATGGTAGAGGAGTTGTGGAATGGAGTTTGGTGGATCAATCATTTATCAAAATAATGTTCCCTGTTCGATCGTCAGTTTATGCGTTGCATGCACCAGTTTTAGCTCCTGTTTTGATCGCAGGTGACCGTAGTGGGCAGGTAACTATTTTCGATTTTGAGCAACAAAAAATTACAGCCTCGCTGCAACAACATAAACTGCCCATTTTTGATATAAAATCAGTCTCCTCTAGAAATGAACTAGTCGTTTGCTCCGAAGATGGGACTGTTTCTGTCTGGAGTTTAAATCAAGATGGTCGTGAGACAAATGTATATCCATTATTGTATCATTTTAAAGTTTCTGCAGACAGCATCCGAGCAATGGCTATTGATTCAACTGAGAATAAAATTGCTTTTGGAGGAAAAGATAAGCTGATTCGGATCTATAGTTTATCAGATTATAGGTTATTACATGTACTTGATGGGCATACATTACCGGTATCCTCGTTGCAGTTTTCGCCAGATGGGAAGTATTTACTATCTGGGGGGCGGGATGCAACACTAAGAATGTGGGACATGGTAGATTTTTCCCTCAAAAAGAGTGTAAACGCTCATCTTTTTGCACTTTATGGCATTGCCTTTCATCCTGATAAACCTTATTTCGCTACGGCTAGCAGAGATAAAAGTATCAAAATATGGGATGCTCATCTTAATCTAAAAAAGATCATCAGTGTAGAGAAAGGATATGAAAGTCATCGTTTATCCATTAATAAAATCTGCTGGGACCCCGCCACATCTAATCTTATTTCTGCCGGTGATGATAAATTAGTGATGATTTGGGAGGTTAAGATTAATGATTAAGGAATCTTCAGTAAGAAATACCTTTCTCATTCGCTGTCTAGCATTCTTTTTATAATACGCAGTTTGTGTGTATGACGCTTTAACTCTTCATTAAATATGCCTTGGCTATCAATCGAATCAATTCTCACTTTACCAGATGCATGTATGATTTGAGCACTATTCATCATGATACCGACATGATTAATACGTCCATGCTCGTTATCAAAAAATACAAGGTCTCCAGCTTTTGCTTCTTCCAAAAAATTAATTGAAACACCTTGCTCTGCTTGAAGATAGGTGTCACGTTTCAGCCGAAACCCAAATTGTTTAAAAACAAGCTGTGAAAATCCAGAACAGTCGATTCCAAAAGGAGAACGACCTCCCCATAGATAAGGCGAGTTTAAATAAAACTTGGCAGTAGCTATTATTTCTGAAGCAAATTTTTGCGGATTAGGGCTGATTATTGAAGATTGTAGTTGATAACGAGTATCATTTATTTGAAACTCCCCTTCCCTTATATCTGGCAAACTCGAACCAGCAACTAGGTATATCGTTTCCCTGGTACTTAGATTGATTATTGGATGTTGTATTGAAAGCCCTAAAACGGATTTGGAGCTATTGAATTTAGTAAATGTATCTGCATCAATTTGAATGAATTGTTTATAGTCGATCCAGCCTTCATAAGCATCAAAAAATGTTCGAACATAAGCCCATTTATCTGTTTTGTCCAAAATTTCAAGACAGTCTCCGAAGAGTAATTGGGATGTCATCTCACTTGCATCAGAGGCTTTTGCTCTCAGAGGAACAAGTGATAAATTAATTAGTCCAAGTACTTGATTCATAAGCACAAATAAAGCATTTTTAGACCAAATATGTGACACGCTTTTAAATGCTTGATAAACCGATGAAAACAAAAATGACCAAGAATATTCATAAGATTCTGATAGCGGTTGATGGTAGCCCATACTCGGATCATATTATTGATTATGGAGTTTTTATAGCCAAAAAAATGAACTCAGAAATAGGTGTAGTGCATATCAATGAATTGCCAATGGCAGCACCTTTTACTATTGATCCTTTATCAAATGAACCCTCAACGATGATTATGGAGGTGATGCAAGCTCAAGAGGATTCTAGCAAAGAATTATTTAAGCATATACAAAAAACGTGGGGGAAAGAAATACCCTTGCATATTTATGCAAAAGTTGGGAAGCCTAAAGATGAGATCCTAGCTACTGCTGAGGAGTTTCAAGCTGACTTAATTATACTCGGCACACATGGCCGAGTAGGCTTTGATCATTTTATTTCGGGAAGTGTGGCAGAAGGTGTTGTCAGAAAAGCAAGGTGCCCGGTGCTAATTATTCCTAATAAGGATGAAAAGTCTGATAAGCATTGAATTAGCTTATTCGAGATGTAGCCAAGCCTTTTTAGCTAAAAGTTCTTCTTCTGTTTCGCGTATATCTTCATCATCAACACAACAGTCAACTGGGCAAACGGCTGCACACTGTGGCTCGTCATGAAATCCCACACACTCAGTACATTTATCAGGAACGATGTAGTAATACTCGTCCGATATAGCTGGTTGGGCTTCTTCAGTATCACGTGTTTGACCATGACCAAAATCAATTACACCCCGCAAAGAGGTTCCATCAGAAAATCTCCATGCTGCACCAGCATCGTAAATGGCATTATTGGGGCACTCGGGCTCGCAAGCCCCACAGTTAATACATTCGTCTGTGATTTTAATTGCCATGATTATTTATTGAAAATCTACTCCTAAAACCTGTAACGTTTTTAGGATGGGTTAAATGCTATCTTTGTAAAAACAATACAAATATAAGATATTCGAAAGATTTAAATGAAGATGGGCAGGATTTTGAGCACAGACAGACTAGTTGATGCACTTGTTAAACTAGGTAGACAATTACGAGAACCTGATGAGCAGCTGAGCCAGTTGATTGAGTCGGCTCATCAATATAATGGTTGGTTTATTTCCAAGAATGTTCGTCAGGCTATTTCCTCGATAGTTGACATGTTGAGTTGGGAAGATTTAACCCATTGGCTTTCTTTACAGAAAGGAAAGACTGCGAGCACTCAGGAGGCAAAAAAAATAGGGCTAATTCTGGCTGGTAATATTCCAATTGTTGGCTTTCATGACATTTTATGCGTTCTGGTTTCTGGGCACAGGGCACTCATAAAAATGTCGTCTCAGGATCAACAACTGATTCCATATATTTTTCAAAAACTAATCGAAATAGAGCCCGCTTTCAAAGAACAGGTTGAGTACATCGATCGTCTGAAAGAATTTGATGCCGTCATTGCGACTGGAAGTAATAATACATCTAGGTACTTTGAATACTATTTTAAAAATGTTCCACATATCATTCGCAAAAATAGAAATAGCATTGCCGTGTTCACTGGTGATGAAACTGCGGCTGATTTAATGCAGATTGGACACGATATTTTCGATTATTTTGGTTTGGGATGCCGTAGTGTGTCTAAATTATATGTTCCGACCGGATACGATTTTAAACTGTTTTTTGAAGCAATTGAACAATTTAAATGGGTGATTGATCAGAGTAAATACACCAATAACTATGATTATAATAAATCTATTTTCTTAGTTAATGGTGATAAACATCTTGATAATGGATTTCTCTTACTGAAGCCTAGTGAATCTTTTCAATCACCTTTGGCTACACTTTACTATGAAGAATACACGAATGTGCAAGCTCTTGAGAAAAAATTAGAACCACATAGTGATCAAATTCAGTGTATTGTGACCTCTATTCCTATGAAATTGAATACGCAGCAAGTTCATTTTGGAGATAGCCAGAAGCCTAAATTGTGGGATTATGCTGATGGCGTGGATACGATGTGCTTTTTGTCTGGACTCTATTGAGTTGATTTTATGTTAAATATGTTAGTATTATTGTGATAATTATTTTTCTTTTAGTTTATAAATATTGCGAATTAAGAAAAAATGAAAGAATTGCAAAAGTTGAAACAGTTGTCAACCTTTATTAATCCAAATAATCCATTAAAGCCGGTGTTGGAACAGCTTAAACAAATGGTTCATATGGTGACAAAATGGGAGTACGTTTCAACGAGTGGATCTGCGGTGTGTCGTTATTTAGGAGGACGAACGTACGAAATTAGATATCAGGAAGGAAATTTAGGTAATCTCGTGCATGAGTTAATCCATGTAGCCGTAAACGAAGCTTATGATCAAGACTTTATTAATTATCCTACCAATAGGACAATAGATGTTCCAGATCGAGTTATTAATGCAAATGGATATTGCACAAATGAGGAGAGGCGTCAAATAGCTTTTATGGATCGAGACTGGATAAATCGTCTTTCTGTCAACTTGTCAAATTTAATAGATTTGGTGACTCATTCTGAGATAGCCTCCACTGAGAAAAAGCTTATCATAGAGAAGCTTAAATATGGGATGATGAATCCACATAAAGAGTATGATACCGTAATTACTCAGATCCTGGTATGGCTTGTTCAGTTGGGTTACCCTATTATTACTTTGCCAAAGACTTCTTCAAAGACTTATCAGGCGAATATTTTTTATGATAGATTGGAGTTTTATGTTAGAGAGGCTTACAATCTTCGGTCGTATGGGCGGGGGCATATCAATAGAGTGATCCGAATCAATCAATTAAGTGATTCGGATCACTTAATCAGGTCTTGTACTAACAGGTACTTTATCTTAACTCCTTGGGTGAAATTGAACGATCGTGCCACGCAGATAATCACGATCGATATGGGTGTAAATTTCTGTGGTAGTGATGCTCTCGTGCCCTAACATTTCTTGTACAGCTCTTAAATCAGCTCCCCCCTCAATCAAGTGAGTAGCAAAAGAGTGTCGGAAAGTGTGTGGACTAATATTTTTCTTCAGACCTATTATTTCTGCCAATTGTTTGATAATAATAAAAATCATTACCCTCGAAATAGGATTACCACGATTGTTGAGAAATACAAAATCTTCTTTTCCCGGTTTTATTGTGATTTGGGGGCGTAATTCTTTCAAGTAGATCTGTAAAAATTTACTTGCTTCGGAGCCAATTGGAACGAGGCGTTCTTTATTTCCCTTTCCAAGTATTTTTATAAACTCGATATCTAGAAAAAGATTGGAGAGTCGTAGTGTCGTTAATTCCGAAACTCGTAATCCACAGCCATACAATACTTCGATGATAGCTTTATTACGCATTCCTTCGGCTTTCGAAAGATCGATCGCATCTATTAGTTTATTGATTTCTATGATGCTGAGGGTGTCGGGTAATTTTCTGGCGATTCGTGGACTTGATAAAAGAGCCGCAGGGTTATTCTTAATCACGTCTTCGAGTACTAGATACATGAAAAAAGCTTTTAATCCTGACAAAATACGGGCTTGACTGGGAGCTAATATTCCCAATTCGTGGAGCCAAACCAAAAAATCTCTTAGGTCATCTACCGAAATAGTATCAACACTTTTGCCTGTTATTTTAAAATATTGAGCCAGCTTTTCAACATCGCGTATATAGGCCTCAAGTGTATTTTTTGCAACATTACGCTCCAATTGTAGGTAGGATTTAAAGCCTCGGATATTCGTCTGCCAGTCCAAAATATTTTTTAAGTTTGGCCATGAAGATACAGATAATCAATGGTCCGAATTTAAATTTGTTGGGTATTCGGGAGAAATCGATTTATGGGGAGATTGATTTTGAGGTGTATCTGGAGGAATTAAGAGCAAAATACAGCATCATTGATATTGATTATTTTCAGAGTAATGTGGAAGGAGAAATAATTAATAAACTGCATGAAGTTGGTTTTTCCTACGATGGAATTATTATGAATGCTGGAGGATACACGCATACATCTGTTGCAATTGGAGATGCTATTGCTGCAATTTATACACCTGTTGTCGAAGTTCATATATCCAATATTTATGCTCGAGAGGCATATCGCCATATATCTTTAACAGGCAAAAGCTGTGCAGGAGTTTTAACGGGTTTTGGCTTAAATGGCTATCGATTGGCTTTGGAGTCTTTTTTATAAAAATGTTTTAGAATAAAATGTTTTAAAGCAATACTGTAGTTGAGAACACCAACTGAGTTAAACTTAGAAGTGTCCTTTTGGATTTTATTTTTGCTGCGAATAATGTCCCGTAAAAAATGACGATGAGCTTTACTGATGGCCATCGCGTTTTTAAACCGCCCTTCAACCAAATACTTGATTAATGATATTAAGTCTAGCCAAAATCGGATAGAGATAATTAAAATAGACTGGCCTACAGGTAAGTTTTTTTGAAGCATCTTTAAGTTATTCCTGAAATTAAGATAGGTTTTGTACGGATGTTCTGCATGAAGTGTTCCGCCCCCGACATGATAAACGGTTGAGTCTGGGCAATACATAATCTTGTATCCTTTATTTTTTAGACGCCAGCATAGGTCAATTTCTTCCATGTGTGCGAAAAAATGTGGATCGAACCCACCAGCCTCATCCCAATATTTTTTCTTAATAAAGAAAGCTGCACCAGAAGCCCAAAATATCTCGGCAACGGTATCATATTGACCAGTATCAGCTTCTATCGCATCAAAAATACGCCCTCGGCAAAAAGGATAGCCAAAAATATCGATGAGCCCCCCTGCGGCACCTGCATATTCAAACAAATGCTTGTTAGCGTAGTTAAGTAGTTTAGGTTGAGCAGCAGCAATCTTTTCATCGCTTTGCATTAATTCGATAACCGGTTCAATCCAGTGAGATTCTACTTCTACATCGGAGTTGAGTAGTACAAAATAATCAGCTTCTACTTGTGCCAGAATACGATTGTATCCTTCAGCAAAACCATAGTTTTTATCATTTTGAATAACCCGAATTGCTGGAAAATTGTCTTCCAAATAGCTTAAAGATTCATCATTAGAAGCATTATCTCCCACAATGATTTCCAGATTTGGATAAGAACTAGAAACTATTGAAGGAATAAATTTTTGAAGATATTTTTTACCATTCCAATTTAATATTACAAGGGCTACTTTGGGGAAAACGGTCATTGATATGCGTGTTAGGATTTAAATTTCCAACGCTTGTGCGACCATAGCCAAAATTCTGGTCTTTGTCGTATCACTCGTTCTAATTCTGCTGTATGGAGTTTGGTGATTTCGTAATCGGCTGTTGATTTTGGATCTTCTGTAAGTGTTTTAAATATGATTTCGTGATAGCCCCTTTTTATACGATTCATATGATAGAATAATACGGGATGACCTGTTTTCTTTGCTATTTTCTCAATACCTAAGAAAACAGCAGTGTGCTGATTGAGAAATGAAGTGAAAAACATGGACTCCTGTCTTACGGGTGTTTGATCTGCTATAAAAATGGCTAAAAATGGGTCACCCCGATAGCTCACAATTTTACGATAAGCCTGCTGCATCGGTACCATAATGGCTCCAAATCGCGATCTCATTTTGTTAATCTTATTTTCAAAGTATTTATTTGATTGAGATTTATAAATGATCATAAATGGCTCTTTGAAATAAAGAGGGGCAGCGGGGGCTCCCCATTCCCAATTTGCATAATGACCAGTTGCTATTAGCACAGATTTGTGATCTTTTAAATGCCGATTTACTTCTTCGATATTTTTGAACTTGAACCTGTTTTTTAGTTCGGAGGCTGAGATTGATTGGAGCTTGATGGTTTCAAAAATAGTATCAGCCAGAAAACGAAAATATTTTTTTTCTATTTGCCGACGTTCAAGTACTGTTTTTTCGGGAAAGGAGTTTGCCAAATTTGTTCTCACCACAGTCTTTCTATATCGAACCAGGTAGTACAAAACAAAAAATAAGATATCAGCTAAACCGTACAAAAACCAAAGAGGCAAGCGTGATATCAAATACAAAATGAAGGAAAGAATGCTGTAAAAAAAGATATTCATTAAGTACTATTCTTTGAATAAAAGGTATTTGGCCTAGCTTTGCGGTTGTAAGAGCCAATTGATAATGATCGTACAAAAGTATATTTTTATATATACGATTATAGACGAAGCAAATTTAGAGTTTTATAATGGAACAAGGCGCAGTATTTCCCCTATTTTATCTTCCACCGATAGAATATTTCAGTAAAGTAATGGAACATAAACAACGCATTGAATTTGAAATGCATGAGCATTTTCCGAAGCAAACGTTCAGGAATCGGGCATCTATACATTCTCCAAATGGTAAATTAGATTTAATTATTCCAATAGCGAAGGGGGTTGGTGTACACACGGTGATGAAGGACGTGAAAATTAGCTACGACTTCAATTGGCAGCGTTTGCATTGGCAAAGTTTGCAAACGTCGTATCGTAGTTCAGCCTATTTTGAATTCTATGAAGATGAGCTAGCGCCACTCTACGAGAAGAGATGGGATTTTTTGTTCGACTATAATGAACATATCCTAAATATTTTGTTAAAACAATTAAAGATCAATTTGGATTATAGCTTTACCCATGTGTACGAAAAAACATATCTAGATTTGGCTGATTTTCGAGAAAATATTCATCCAAAAAACGATAGTGGATTTACACATAAATCTTACTTTCAGGTATTTGATGAGCGTAATGGCTTTTTACAAAATCTAAGTATCGTTGATTTGCTCTTTAACCAAGGTCCACAGAGTTTAAATTTTTTGACAGCGTAATATTTAATGAAATTTGGCGGTATTCAGAATAAGGAAATAAAAATTTAAAAATTTAAAAATTTACTTAGTGTGCTGCCGACAACTATTTCCTAATTTAGCAGACGATGCAATCTTTTGAGCTAGATAAAACTGACTTGCTGCTTCTTAAGCAGGCCTTGGGATCGGATGATGTAGATTTATTGGCATTTGTTTCTAAATACCACGCATCAGAAATCGCTATCCTATTTGAAAGTTTGCCTCAGGAAGCACAAGAGCGTATTATTGGTATTCTGCCCGCTGAACTTGCTTCAGAAGTTATTTCGGAGATGGATGCTGAATTTCATCCCGAAAAACTTTTAAAGAACTTAAATCCGGAAAGACGCTCTGAAATTGTAGAAGAGCTGGATTACGATGATGCTACCGACATTATTAGTCAATTACCTGAAGAGCAACAACAGGAAATTCTTGAAGAACTGGATGAAGAAGACGCATTAAACATACGTTCACTGCTGAGATACGATGAGGATACGGCAGGTGGTTTAATGAATAATCAGGTCATCAAAATCAATGAGAGACTGAATAAAAAGGAAGCTTTAGATGAGATTATTCGTCAATCTGAAGAGATGGAAGAATTTTATACCATCAATGTGATCGATGATGAGAATACACTTATCGGTATTGTATCCTTAAAAGATATTATCAAATCGCGGTATACTGTTCGTATAAAAGATCTCATAAAACCCGACTTTGTTTATGTAACGGCAGAAACAGACCAAGAGGAAGTGGCTAAGCTTATTTCCCAGTATAACTTAACGAGTATTCCGGTTGTGGATGATGAGATGAAGTTATTAGGCCGTATTACATTTGACGATGTCATCGATGTTTTGGAGGAGGAGAATACAGAAGACTTCTTGAAAATATCGGGTGTATCGGAAGATGAGGAGCTTTCTGGAAACTGGAAAGAGGCTGTTAAAAGCAGGCTTCCATGGCTAATTATTAATTTAGGAACTGCTTTTTTGGCTAGTTCTGTAATTCGTTACTTTGATGATACAATTGTACGAATTGGAATTTTAGCAGGGTACATGACCATGATCGCAGGTATGGGTGGGAATGCCGCCACTCAAGCACTCGCTGTTACCGTACGTCGTATATCCTTAAATGATCTCACCGACCAGCAGGCGTATCAAGCTGTTTTAAAAGAATTCACTGTTGGGCTTATTAATGGTGCTGCGAACGGGCTCATTGTTTTCCTATTTGCGCTATTTTATGATTCAAATACTATGCTTGGGCTAGTTATCTTTTTAGCTATGACAGGTAATTTGGTTGTTGCTGGGATCACCGGGGCATCCATTCCTTTATTACTCAAGCGCATGGGAATAGATCCTGCCATCGCCTCATCTATTATCATTACCACATTCACCGACATATTTGGCTTTTTGCTCATACTTGGACTGGCGAGTAAACTACTTCTGTAAAATTTAACTCTTCTGAAATTCTGGTTTGGAACATGACGCTCATACGATGAGTTTATCGGTAATTGAATTTGCTAATTCAATAGCCATGATACACTTGTAGCATACTTCCTTATATTTGACCAATTGTAACTAAACGTTAATATTGATTATGAAATTATTATTGAGACTAGCTATAATCGGCTGTATGTTGTTAAATGGTGCTACTACTTTTGCGCAGGGAGATATTTCTAAACTTTTAGAGTCAAGCCCAGATGATTCGAAATTATTAATTGAGGCTTACTTGAGTCCAATGTTTAAGGGATTTGGTACAGGATTAAACTCGGGCTGGAATAATACAGCTAGGGTAAAGAAATTTGGACATTTTGAGTTTAGGATATCCGCGAGTGGGGCATTTGTGCCTCGAATAGATAAATCATTTAATATTACTCAAATTGGATTATCGCCTAATATTAGACCTAGTAATCCCAATGCCGTAATTGCCCCAACTGTCTCAGGAGGAAATATGGCCGCTCCCCAGGTAGATATCTATTCAGGCAATCAAAAAATAATATCTAATTACACTTTGCCAAGTGGTGTTAATCTTCCTCTGATACCGGCACCTCAAATACAAGGTACAATTGGACTTCCAAAAGGGATTGATTTTACCTTGCGTTTGATGCCAAAAATTAAGTTTGGAGATGTGGGGTCTATTTACATGATTGGAGGAGGCTTGAAGTTGAACTTAATGAGATGTATTAAAGGAGAGAAGGCTGCTGAGGCACTGCCCTTTGATCTGGCTATTGCGGGTGGGTATACTCAGTTTCACTATAATCTACCTTTAAATGAGCAAGCACCTGGCACAAATTTTACAAATCAGTCGTTGGATGGTCGTATACATGGATTTAATTTTGAAGCGATCATATCTAAAAAAATACTCCTATTTACCCCATTCGTGAGTGTAGGCTATAACTCATCAAGAACAAATGTGAGTCTAAATGGAGATTATCCAATTCAAACAGGTCCTAATACTTATAGTATTTATTCTAACCCAGTTAATATTGATAAACGATATGTGAGCGGTTTACGTGCGAATGTAGGTTTTCAAATTAACTTGTCTTTTCTGCGCTTATATGGATCATATAGTATTGCTGAGTATCAATCAGTTAATGCAGGTATTGGTTTTGGGATAGGTAGTTAAAATGGCAAGTAGTAATCAGATATATAACCAATATCTATGATTGATTATGAATGGATGATAATAACCCATCTGTATAAAAAGCTCCCCTTTATTTGGGGAGCTTTTTATATTCAGACACTTTGAGAAATGAACCTTATTTGGTTTTTATGCTCAAATGTGCCTAATATTGCAGCTAATCTGGATCGGTACTGAATATGAGTAGTAAAATAAAAGTTGGAATTTCAATAGGTGATGTAAATGGTATCGGTTTGGAGGTGATCATTAAAACACTAATGAATAGCCGTGTTTTAGATTACTGTACGCCTATCGTTTATGGCCACACTAAAATAGCATCATTTCATAGAAAAGCGCTAGCGGTTAATAATTTCACCTTTCATGTAATCAGCCAACCAATGCAGGCGCAGGATCAAGTGCCTAATATGATTAATTGTTGGGATGAGGATGTGAAGATTGACCTTGGGGTAGCCAATGAAACTGGAGGCAAATATGCACTAAAGTCGTTGGAGAGGGCTGTAGATGATTTAATCAAGGGAGATATTGATGCATTGGTTACGGCTCCGATCAATAAACACACTATTCAGGGTGACACATTTCAATTTCCTGGGCATACAGAGTATTTACAATCTAAAACCAAAGCCAGTGACTCTCTAATGTTTCTTGTTGCAGAGGATATTCGTGTGGGTGTGGTGACTGGTCATATTCCTGTGAAAGAGATTACGCTTAGAATGACAAAGGAGCAAATCTTGTCCAAGCTGAGCTTGATGAATAATAGTTTGAAAAAAGACTTTTGGATACAAAAGCCTAAAATTGCTGTTTTAGGATTAAATCCACATGCAGGAGATGATGGTTTGATTGGTGATGAAGAGCAAAAAATCATTATACCAGCAATAGAAGATGCCAATGCTGGTGGAATTTTTGCTTTTGGGCCTTACTCTGCAGATGGTTTTTTTGCTAATCATGCGTATCGAAAGTTTGATGCAGTTTTGGCAATGTATCATGATCAGGGCTTGATTCCATTTAAACAAATAGCATTTCATAGCGGTGTAAATTTTACTGCGGGCTTGTCGGTAGTAAGGACTTCCCCTGATCATGGCACTGGATTTGATATCGCAGGTAAAAATCTGGCATCAGAAAGCTCCTTTATGGAAGCATTATTTGCTGCAATTAAGATCGTGAAACACCGAAAAGAATATGAAGCACTTACTTCTAATCCACTTAAACTAAGCAAATTTTCAAAAGATAGAGATTGATTTGCCTGGCTTGATAAAGTTTTAGAAATATTGAATTCTATTTTTTTTAGGTGAATTGGTCTGTGATTTAAGAATCCTATCAATTTACATGAGTGAGGCAGTTTAATAATCTTACAAATAATTCCACCCAATATTATTATTGATGAAGTTTACACTACAGGTAACCGATAAGTTATCAAAGGCTCGTGCAGGAGAGTTATCCACAGCGCATGGAACTATTAAGACACCTATTTTTATGCCTGTTGGCACTGCAGGGTCTGTCAAAGCAGTACATCAGCGTGAGCTAAGAGAAGATATTAATGCGCAGATTATTTTAGGAAATACCTACCACTTATACCTTCGGCCTGGCTTGGAAACGTTGGGGAAAGCAGGAGGTTTGCATCGATTCAATGGATGGGATAGACCTATATTGACTGATAGTGGTGGTTACCAGGTATACTCCTTATCCGAAGTGCGTAAAATACGGGAGGAGGGAGTTACCTTTCGATCTCATATTGATGGGTCAAAGCATTTATTTACCCCCGAAAGTGTAATGGATACCCAGCGAATCATTGGTGCAGACATCGTGATGGCTTTTGATGAATGTACACCTTACCCCTGTGAATATGGTTATGCTCGGCGTTCGATGGAGATGACTCATCGTTGGCTAAAGCGTTGCTGTGATCGCTTTGATAGTACGGAGCCCAAATATGGGCATGCTCAAACTTTATTCCCTATTGTTCAAGGTTCTGTTTACAAAGACTTGAGAAAACAATCAGCCGAAGCAATTGCTTCATTTGAACGTGAGGGAAATGCAATAGGAGGGCTGTCAGTAGGGGAGCCAGCTGAAGATATGTATGAACTAACCGAGCTTGTTTGTGATATCTTACCTAAAGACAAACCAAGATACTTGATGGGTGTTGGAACCCCAATGAATATTCTGGAAAATATTGCGCTTGGAGTCGATATGTTTGATTGTGTAATGCCGACCAGAAATGCTAGAAATGGAATGTTATTTACCAAAAATGGTATTATTAATATTCGAAATGAAAAATGGAAAAATGACTTTTCTGCAATAGAGGAGGATAGTGAATTATTTGTGGACAAGAGTTATACGAAAGCATATCTGCGTCACTTGATGCATTCAAAAGAGATACTAGGAGCACAAATAGCTACACTGCATAACCTGCATTTTTACTTGTGGTTGGTAACAGAGGCTCGTGAGAAAATTATTTCAGGAAACTTTTACGATTGGAAGGAAATGATGATAAAAAAACTAGCAACGCGTTTGTAAGCATATGATCAAAACTATTGACTGGTATATTATTAAAAAATATCTAGGGACTTTTTTCTTTACCCTAGCCGTTTTTACAGTGATTATAGTCACGTTTGATATCTCTGAAAGGATGGACGATTTTTTGAAGCATCGACCATCTTTAAATCAGATCATATTTGAATATTATGCTGGGTTTATTCCTTTTTACCTAAATTTTTTATCTCCACTTGTCAATTTTATTGCTGTTATATTTTTTACAGCAAAAATGGCTGATCAAACAGAAATTGTCCCAATACTGACTGGTTTGGTAAGCTTTAAACGATTTCTGAGGCCATATTTTATTGCTTCCACCGTTATTTTTATCATTACGCTAATTTTTAACTTATATATTATACCTCATACGAACAAGGGTAAGATAGCTTTTGAGAATGTGTATATATTTCCAAAAGTTAGTAGCGAAAAACTATCAACTCACATACAATTAGACCAGAACACATTTGTTTACATCGATAACTTTGATATTAAACAAAAGGTTGGCTACAAATTTATACTTGAGAAATTTGATGGAGATGAGCTGAAAGAAAAATTAGTAGCGAATAGAATTGCTTGGGATTCCATAAAAAAGATGTGGTCTATCGAAGATTATTCAGTACGTTATATCAATGGTTTGAAAGAAAAAATGAATTCGGGAGCGCGAAAAGATACCATATTGGATATGCGTCCTATTGATTTTGAATTACATGTGTATGATAATATATACTCAGCAATGAGTATGTCTGAGCTAGATAAACGAATTCAGAAGGAAAAACTACGAGGTACAGGTGTGATGGTCAATCTTGAACTGGAAAAATACAAACGGTACGCGTATCCACTATCTACATACATACTTACTCTGATGGGGGTATCATTGTCTTCAAGAAAAGTACGCGGAGGTGTTGGTTTACCATTGGGAATTGGTATCGTTTTAAGCTTTGCCTATATTTTGTTTATTCAATTTGCGACCATGTTTGCCCTAAAAGGGGGCTTATATCCCATCGTTGCGGTTATGATCCCGAATTTGATATTTGGTGCATTGGGCGTTTATTTGATGATTAAAGCACCTAAATAAAAATCATCTTCTGATGGTACTATCTTAGAATCTAGTTTGATGGATTAAAAGGATTGGACTTTTTCCAAATCTGGAAACTCATCTCCTCAAGAGTATTCTCCGTGCAGGGTATTTAGAAAATTGGTCTGCTCGAGTGAGATTTTCTTGTTTTTACTTGTTTAGTTTCGTGCTCTTTTTAAAGTATCTTTTCTGCCGCTATTTTGACAAAATCCTTTTGAGAAAAATATTTATCAATAGTGCAGATAGAACTGCTTTTATAATATTCATGATCCCTGTATTCGCCCGCAAAACTAGCAACATTATGCCATCCCCAAGAGCATATTCAATGTATGCTAGTCTTTTCTATATCCATATTCGAGCATCAAATTGTGAATTAGATTTTATATCTATTTATCTGTAATTATAGTCTATTTTATGATAAATTAATTCAATAAAAAATCAATAAAGCTACCTTTTTATTGGTTTTGATGAATGATAAAGAATGTTAAATTAATTTAACATTAAAAATTGCTGTGTTTACAATGAAAATAAATACTTTTGGGCCTAATTAATAGAATATATAATTTAAAAACAAATTAGAATGAAGACAAAAGTTTTACTAGGCCTATCAATCGGTTACTTGCTTGCCTGCATTGGGTGCAAGAAAGATTCAGCTGCACCCCAAGCTATTAATAAGCAAACACCAAAGCTTACAATTAATGTGCCTACTACCATGAATGTAGGTAGTACTTCGACAGCCCTTGTAACTTCCTCGGCTGGTAAAGTAGGTGGTGTAATTGGCTATGTTATTCAAGCCGGTAGTGGTTCTGCTACAGTAAATCCTACGAGTGGCTTAGTTACTGGAATTAGTACGGGTACAGTAACCTTAGTTGTTAATTCAGCAGGCGATGCAAACTACAATGCGGCTACTGCAAGTCAGTTAATAACAATTGTAGCGGCTAGTTCTAAACTAGAGCAAAATCTAACGATTAGTTCAATTGCTACAATGACCGAAGGCGAAGATTTGCAAGTTGATATACTTGGTAATGCGGGCAAATTGACGTATGCGATCACTGATATAGATGGTTCAGCTACTGTTGATGTAGGAGGAAAGATTACTGCAGTAAGTGCAGGTAAAGTGATTTTGACAGTTAAAGCAGCAGAGAGCGGCAATTATCAGGAAACTATCAAAACGCAGGAAATCACAATTGAGGTTAAGGATATGATAGTACCAGTCATCGCATCGGATTTAGTAACAGATGACCTTGAAGTTACTTTTAGTGGTTTTAATGCAAATATTCCTAGTTTGACTGTAACGAAATCATTGGTTAATACTGCAACATATGTGGTTATAATTGATGATGCACAGTATCGCGCTCAAGCTGCAAAACTGTATAATGATTGTATTGATGAGAACACTAAAAAATATAAAAATTTAACTAAAGATGCTAAAAATGCTGCGAAGGGATTGAAGGATGCTGTAAAACATGGTACTGAAGTATACTATTTTGGTTCGGGCGATGATGTGTCAAAGCTTACTACAATTGGTGCTAAAGAAGTGAAGGGTAGTGATAAAAAGAATCCGGTGGATGCGACTACACTTAAACGTCAGTATAGAATAGCAGTTTTTGCTATGAAAGGTGGCTTTACTGTTCCTAGTAAAACTCCTACCATTACTAATTTTATGAATGACAATGCTGCTCATATTTTAGGGCAAAAATTCATCGATCTAGAAAAATAAATCGCATTGATGATTAGTAATGATCCTCAGATTATTTGAGGAAGTACTTTTAAAAATTATGTTTTAATACAAAAAATAGCTAGGCTCTAAGTCTAGCTATTTTTTATGCTTTAGATTGTTTGCATGTGTGACGCTAGTCTATTTTATTGGCATCTAATGATCAAGATTTAATCCATAAACTTGATTTCTCAAGTAATGATCAGCAATGACGAGCGCAGTCATTGCCTCCACAATAATCACAGCACGTGGAACTACACAAGGATCATGTCGGCCCTTACCCAAAATTTCTACAGCCTCACCTTCCACATTGATCGTAGATTGTTTCTGGATGAGAGTAGCTACAGGTTTAAAAGCTACTCTAAAGGTGATATCCATTCCATTAGATATTCCGCCCTGTATCCCTCCTGAGAAGTTACTTTGTGTTTGATAAATTTGGGTTTTACCCTCTGAATCGTTAGCCATCGGTATATCGTTATGTTCTGATCCTTTCATTTGGGATCCAACAAAACCAGAACCATATTCAAAGCCATGTACGGCATTTATACTGAGCATGGCTTTCCCTAAATCTGCATGAAGTTTATCAAAAACAGGATCACCTAATCCTACAGGACAGTGGCGAATAATACAATCTATTTTACCCCCAATAGTATCACCAGCTTGTCGTAGTTCATCAATGAGCTCGATCATACGATAAGCTGTTTCTGTGTCGGGACAGCGGACTATATTACTTTCGCGAATTTGTAAAAGATGATTGAGATCATGTGTATCCAAATGTGGTATTTCAATAGCCCCGACTGATGAAACATGGGCAAATATTTCGACCCCAATTTGTTTTAAAAAAAGCTTGGCGACAGCTCCTGAGGCTACACGGGCAGCTGTTTCTCGTGCAGATGAGCGTCCACCGCCACGATAGTCGCGATGGTGGTATTTTGCATAGTAAGTATAATCGGCATGGGAAGGGCGAAATGCACTTTGAATAGATGAATAATCTTTTGAGCGTTGATCTTCATTTGGGATGAGCATAGTCAAAGGAGCCCCAGTTGTTTTCCCCTCAAAAACTCCGGAAAGTATTTGTACGATATCGTTTTCTTTACGTTGCGTAGTTATTTTAGATTGCCCTGGGCGACGTTTATTCATCTCTGACTGAATAAAATCGAGGTCAATTTTTAGATTCGATGGGCAGCCATCAATAATAACACCGATAGCCGGCCCATGTGATTCGCCGAAGGTGGTGATACGAAATAATGTTCCGAATGAGTTTCCCGCCATGTTATAACTAAATGTTTTTTAAAACAATGTTGACATTCTAAAGACCATATTCCTGAGAGATGGTTTGAGTGAGGCTCGTAATATGCGCTAAATCATCCCAAAAATGGGGATATGATTTTTCCACTACATGACTATTTTCTATTTCTACTTCCTTGATCTTAAAAATGAGTGGAGCAAAAGCCATTGCCATACGGTGATCATCGTAGGTGTTGATATATATAGTATCGGGAAAATGAAGTGCGTGGCAATCTAGCCTGTATACGTTTTTTTGTTCAATTAGTTTGACGCCAAGTTTAGCAAGCTCATTTTGGAGTGCTTGTATCCGATTTGTTTCTTTGATTTTTAATGTTTCTAATCCGGTAAAAGTAGCATCATGTCCTAAAGCGGCACAGCAAACAATAACAGTTTGAGCAAGGTCAGGGCATTCTTTAAAATCAAATATTTTGCGTTTTAAAATTTTAGGCTCTTTTTTTAGGAGCACACCTCTGTCTTTAAACTCCGAAGTGATCCCAAAATTGGCCATGATTTCCGTGATTTTACTATCACCTTGTAAACTATATGGTCTTAGTCCAGGAAGAAAAAACTCGGCCTCGTCAGCCAATATAGCCATCGCATACCAGTAAGAAGCTGCACTCCAATCGGGCTCAACAGCAATTGTACACGCATGAAAAGGCTGGTGAGCAATATGGATGATTTGGTTCTCCCATGTATATTGTATACCAGCTTGTTCCAGTAAAGCCAAAGTCATTTCAATATATGGTGTGGAAGTAAGTTCACTTGTGATATGTAAACGCAATCCGAGCGGCAGGCTAGGAGCAATGAGCAGCAATGCCGAAATATATTGACTACTCATATCACCTCGAATGTGCACCTGATTGCTGATTTGTTGTAAAGGCCCTTTGATTTTAAGTGGGGGATAGCCTTCATTTTCTACATAGGTGATTTGAGCACCTAATTGTCTTAAGGCATCTACCAGAATCCCGATAGGACGTTGTTTCATACGTGCAGATCCAGTGAGCAGTACATTCGTGGTTTGCAGTGTATGGAATGCTGTCAGAAAACGCATTGCAGTTCCTGCTGGACCGACGTTCAATGTGGTATCTGTCGAGTTTAGAATATGTTTTAGCGTCAAGGTATCAGCCGCCTCTGACAGATTCTGTGGCTTAACTTTTCCATTACTTAATGCCTGCATCATTAATGCACGGTTGCTCTCACTTTTAGATCCAGTTAGATTGATCGTGCCTGTCAGATTTTTTGTTGGGGTGCTTAAAATGATGTTTGCCGAACTCATTGCTCTACGGCGACTTGGGTATTCATGATTTCCGTTTGTTTGCGAATAGATTCGTTATGAATGAGTGCTAGTAGTTTACTTGTAAAAGTAGAGTCTAATCCGAGTGCTTGTGCAAATGCATTACGCTTATGTATTATTTCATCCCAGCGATGTATTTGTAAAATAGTCACATCATTATCGCGCTTATATTCACCTATTTTATGGACAATCTGCATTCGTTCAGCCATCTTTTGAATGATTTGATCATCAATCTGATCAATTTGCTGTCTTAGCTTAGTCAAATTATCAATAAACACTTGGTTTCTCGATTCTACGGTACGTAGAGTGAGCATATCCATCAACTCCGCTAATGCAGCGGGAGTTAGTTGCTGTTTGGCATCCGTCCAAGCGCTAGCGGGATCGAAATGTGATTCGATCATCAAACCCTGCATGTCTAAATCGATTGCTTTTTGTGCAATGTAGGGTATCAATTCTCGGCTGCCACAGATATGGCTAGGATCATTAATAATGGCTAACTCTGGACATCGTGTTTTTAACTGGATGACTATGTCCCACATAGGCTCATTTCTGAAAGTCGTTTTCTCAAATGATGAAAACCCTCGGTGGATCGCAGCTAATTTGCTAATTCCAGCGTTGTTAATTCGCTCTAAAGCGCCCATCCATAATGATAAATCCGGATTTACAGGGTTCTTGATCATGACAGGAATGTCAACCCCCAGCAAGGCATCGGCAATATCTTGAACCGTGAATGGATTTACTGTTGAGCGAGCACCAATCCATAAAATGTCCACATGAGCAGCCAACGCTTCTTCTACATGTTTAGAATTGGCTACCTCAACGGCTGTAGGTAAGCCTGTTTCGGCTTTAGCACGTTTTAGCCATTGTAAGCCAATACTGCCTATTCCCTCAAATTCTCCTGGACGAGTACGAGGCTTCCATATTCCAGCCCGTAATACAGATACTTTTCCTGTTTTAGCCAATGCGTGTGCAGTATTGAGGAGCTGATCTTCCGTTTCCACACTACATGGGCCTGCAATGAGTATAGGCTCACTTGTTGGTTTAATCCAAGTATTCAGGGGGGGGATGCTTAGATGGAGCTTCATTGTTTGTATGCGTTGAATGAAGGTTAATAACTTAATGTGCGTCTTATTCCACCTTTTCCAAAAAAGAGGAGGAGGTAATGAGGCTTTGCTTCCTGGTTGGGGTGGGTTTGTATTTTTTATACTCGCCCATAATTGTCAAGTTGGTAGTATGTCTCAATACTTCTTGGATGGCAATATCATAGTGTATCTGTTTGCTCCATTCGATGTCTATATAAAAGGTATACTCTTTAGGCTTACCCAATACAGGCATCGATTGTATGTTGCTGAGATTGATGTTTTGCTCCGCGAAAATATTTAATATCTGTGCTAGCGATCCTATTTTATTACTCACTTGAAAAGATAGCGAAGCTTTATCATTTTTCAAGCTAGCTATTGGCTGGCTGGAGAGAATAAGAAAACGGGTATAGTTGTTTTTATTTGACTCGATTCCTCTTTCTAGTACGTCTAATTCATATAATTGGGCAGCTAGTTGGTTGGCAATGGCTACAGTGTCAGTTAGTTTTTCGTCGCGTATTCTTTTTGCACAAGTTGCCGTGTCTCTACTTTCTATTATTTGTAAGTGAGGAAACATGTCAAAAAAATCGATGCACTGGCGAATGGCAATCGGGTGTGATTGAACATATTTTACATTTTCAAATTTTACACCAGGAAAAGCTAGTAAGTGAAGCTGTATGGGTAGATAAATCTCACCGGTAATAGAGAAATTATATTCACTTAATAATGCATAATTTGATAATAGACTGCCAGTAATGGAATTTTCTATGGCCATTACCACATGGTCAGCTTGTTTGTTTTTCAACAGCTCGCAGGTCTCTTTGAATGAAACGCACTCAATGGTTTGGATATCATGACCAAAAAAAATAAAAGCTGCTTCTTCATGGAAAGACGCTCGAATGCCTTGAATAGCTACCCTTGTTACTTGCATGTGGTGTTTTCAAATAAAAAAGGTCCAGTTCTAAAACTGAAACCTTGGGAGATAAATTTCTATATGGTGAATGACTATTATAATGATTGAGATTTTATTCTTGTAGTAAGAAGATGAATACGTATCAATAAATCTCATTCTTCACACATCTTACATTTTTTAGTGAAGGTATTTTACAAAGCATTAATAATTGTATCGTTAGCAAGTTTATTTGAAGTAATAGCCATTTCCTCACTATTGATAAAATCAACCTCAAGCCTCAGATTTTGGATAATATGTTGTTGTCTGATTGGTGTGTTTTTACCCATGTAATATTCTAGTAAGCTTTTAATGGTTTGTTCTTTGGATAGAATAACGGGGTCAAGGCGGATGTCTTTACCAATAAATAATTCGAACTCTGTTGGCGAAATCTCACCTAATCCTTTAAATCGAGTTATTTCAGGTTTATTACCTAGTTTCTGGATAGCACGCTGACGCTCCTCATCATTGTAACAGTAAATAGTTTCTTTTTTGTTGCGTACCCGAAATAGGGGAGTTTGTAAAATAGATACGTGGCCTCCTTTCACCAGATCTGGGAAAAATTGTAAGAAAAAAGTCATCAATAATAATCGAATATGCATGCCATCGACATCTGCATCTGTTGCGATCACAATATTATTGTAGCGAAGATTATCTAATCCATCTTCAATATTGAGAGCATGTTGTAGCAAGTTGAACTCCTCGTTTTCGTATACTACTTTTTTAGTGAGACCAAAACAGTTGAGTGGTTTCCCTTTTAAGCTGAATACTGCTTGAGTCATCACATCTCTAGATTTCGTAATAGATCCACTTGCTGAATCTCCTTCAGTAATAAACAGTGTAGTTTCTTGTTTACGTTCATGAGAGTCGTCAAAATGAATTTTACAATCCCTAAGTTTTTTGTTGTGAAGAGATGCTTTCTTGGCTCGTTCATTAGCCAACTTTTTGATGCCGGCAATATCCTTGCGTTCACGTTCTGATTGAAGAATTCGTTTTAATAAAGCATCTGCGTCTGAAGGATATTTGTGTAGGTAATCATCTAATTCTTTTTTGATAAAGTCATTGATGAATGTACGGACACTGGGCCCTTCAGGTGCTATATTTTGGGAGCCTAGTTTGGTCTTAGTTTGCGATTCAAAAACGGGTTCTTGTACTCGAATAGATATTGCCGAAACAATGGAGGCTCGGATATCTGAAGCATCAAATTCTTTTTTGTAAAACTCGCGTATTGTTTTGACGATTGCTTCACGGAACGCGGCTTGATGTGTTCCTCCTTGTGTTGTATGTTGTCCATTCACAAAGGAGTAATACTCTTCACCATATTGTTGACCATGTGTCATTGCTATCTCAATATCTTCGCCTTTGAGGTGTATAATCGGATAGCGGATAGTTTCCGAGTCGGTATTTCTGGTTAGTAGATCAAATAAACCACGTTCAGAGTAAAATTTTTTACCATTAAGTGTGATACTTAATCCAGCGTTAAGGAAAACATAATTCCAAATCATGTTTTCAATAAACTCATTAATAAAATGATAGTGGCGGAAAATAGAGTCGTCAGGAACGAATGTAACAGCGGTACCGTTACGTTGTGTTGTATCTATTTCTTTTGCATCATTTACGAGTTCACCTTTGGCAAATTCTGCTCTTTTGGTTCGGCCATCTCGGTAGGATTGCACAGTGAAACTAGCTGATAATGCGTTGACAGCTTTAGTACCAACACCATTTAAGCCAACCGATTTCTGAAATGCTTTTGAATCGTATTTGCCACCAGTATTTATTTTGGAAACGCAGTCAATTACTTTGCCTAGTGGGATCCCACGACCATA